>NZ_JBFAQR010000054.1:0-51650 GCF_040678815.1 Kitasatospora sp. NPDC049285
TGCCGACATGCTGCAGAACGTCGACCGTACGCTCGACCCGAACGCGGCGGCGGCCTACCTCACCGACCGCATCAGCCATCTGGTAGCCGCCCGCCTCTTCACCCCGGGCCAGGTGCCGGACCGCTGGCGTCACACCAAGTGGGAGTTCGACAGCCTCAGCAGCCAGCTCGGTCCCCTGCTCGGCCACCTCATCCACCGCGAGCTTCGCACCTTCGGCCGTTCACCGGACTTCTACTTCTACTTCGACCAGGTCAAGGCGCTCCAGGCCTGGAACTACTGGAACCACCTCGACATCCCCGTGCCGTTCAACGGCACCATCCCCAAGGGCGAGATCGGCATCAACCCGGCCTATCCGGACCTCGAGTACCGGGTCTGGCGTGCTGAAGCCGACGAGGCCGGCCACCTCCACCCGACCGAGCAACTGGACCTCACCGTTGCTCCCCGCCTGGTTGATCTCCGCGCCACTCTGATGCGCAACAACCAGTGGTCCGCCGCCACTGCGGCCTGACCCACTTCGCGCCGCCGCGCTCCTGCGGCTCGACGCCCGCCATCGCCATCACCTGCCAGATGGGAGACGTTTGCCATGCCGCGGAACATTTCCGGCATATCGTCCATTGACCTGCTCGGCGAGCAGATGACCGCGCTGCTGGCCGACCCCGCCCTGGGCCATGGTCTGACGCGCACGTTGCGAGCTGCCCTCAAGGAAGTCGAGCTCAGCCGCTACCACCGGGCCAGCCAGCGGGCCTACCCGAACGGCTTGGACGAGCAGCCGACCAAGGTGCAGATCGGCGGCGGCAACCACCAGATCGACGGCTTCTTCAACATCGACTTGGTGCCACCGGCCGACCTGCTCTGGGATGTACGTGAAGGCCTCCCGTTGAAGGACAACAGCGTCGAGCTGCTGTTCAACGAGCACATCCTGGAACACCTCGACTACCCGCGGTCGGCCAAGGGCTTCGCCCGCGAGGCCTTCCGTGTGCTTGGCAGCGGTGGCCAGATCATCACCGGTATGCCGGACGCCGCCTACGTGCTCAACCGCTACCCGGCTGCCCCGGCCGGGGCCACCGAGATGATCGACCGCTGGTACTCCAAGCGCAGCTGCGTTGGGGACATCAACACCTTCCTCGACCTCATCAACTACGTCTTCCGCGACCAGGACGACGACCCTAGCTACACCCCGCACCTGTGGGCGTACGACTTCGAGAAGCTGGCCCAACTGTTCACCGAGGCCGGCTTCACCACCGTGAAGCGCTGGCCCTTCGACCCCACCCTGGCCAACCCGAAGCGCGAGTGGGCCAGCATCTACGTCATCGCCACGAAGTAGCTCCGCCCCAACCAGCGCGGTGGTCTGGGCGCACCGGGCCACCGCCTCGCCGGGAGGCGTCTGCAATGCCGCAAGTCCCCACTGCGCCCCGAAGCTACCTGTTGCTGGCCGACACCCCCAACGCCGTCGGCTGGGCCAGGCGCCACACTCGCGACATGCTGACCCGCTGGCGGATGCCGCCCGACCTGACCGACAAGGTGCTGGTGGTCGTGTCGGAGCTGGCCACCAACGCGGTTCAACACCCCGGCTCGAAGCAGCCGGAGCGGCTGACCTCAGCCGAGCTCTCGAAAGTGCACGCCTTCGGGCTGGACCTTCATCTGAATGGACAGGCCATCCTGGTGCAGGTCGCCGACCGTGACCCACGCCCGCCGGTGCTTCAGCACGTCAGCGAAGATGCCCAGAGCGGGCGCGGCATCTTCTTGGTCGAAGAGATGAGCAGCCAGTGGGGCTTCTACTACCCGCCGAGCGGCGGCAAGGTGGTCTGGGCCGAGCTGACGCCCAGCACGCAGGAGCCACCGGCTGAGCCCTCGACAGCCGTTCCACGGCCAGTGTCGAACCGCGCGGGTCGAGCCAAGCCACTCCAGCCCCTCACCAACGAGCAGCTACGGCTTGACGACCCACTCCTTATGGGCCGAGTACTGGTCGGGCTGCGGGAACTGTAAGGCCGTCGCGCAACTGATCTGATTCAGCCCGAGGAGCAAAGAAGAGCCCCCGAAGCTGTCGCTGCGGGGGTTCTTAGGTTGCAGATGCACGAGGCATTGCGGCCCATTAGGGCCATGCATCCGGCTAAGCCGACCCGCTCCTGTGGGGCCAGCTCTGCGACCCTTATGCCATCCGCCCGGCTCCACACCTATTTCGGTGTTATTCCGCGCTCCCGCAACTCCGCGTACAGTTGCTCCGACCGCTCAAAAACCCAATGAGCAAGCCTAAGAGCGTTAATGGGTGTATGACCTTCAACCTTGTGCCGCGAAAGCCACGTATCCAATACCATGGAGACCCACCCAGAAAGCTGGCCAAGCAGCCCCAGCGGGTGATCGCCGATGGCGCCAAATTCGGTATCCCGATTCATGGCTCGGATGATCTGAACTATCGCTTCGTAGCGAGTCAAGAAGTCGGGATGAGTCTCTTGAGAACCGCTGCCAGCTATCCAGGAGTCATTGATATGCGCCAGTGCAGTGAGGCCGATAATCGAGCCGATGGTGGCGCGGTAGGTTCGCTCCCTTGATCGCACCCCAGCAAGCTCGCCAGTAATGATAAGCACCGCCAGAGCATCCGCTCGCAACTCATCGACCTGAGCCGCATTCAGCTCCTCACTGCCCATCGGAGCACTATACTGCTTCAAGGCGTCATCTAAGGCCTTGTTGATATGGGCAGCTTGTCGATATCCATCATCTGTGTGACCGAGAAGGTGATGGGCAAACTCATGCGCAATCACAAACTCTTCGATGGACACGACAGCCTTGGCGTAACTTTCTTGGCTGCGGCCTGCTGGAAGCTCTCGCAAGAGCGGATGGGCAGCGCGAATTGATCCCTGCCGAAGCCAGCTGGCTCTAGACTGTTCCGCCACAAGGATGGGCTCGAAACCGCCGCGCTCGACCTCCTCAAGGATCATCAGCAAAATCTCATTATCCTCGTCATCCTGGTCGTCCCAGTCGATCTTTGAGCCGAGAGTCTCGATCATGGCGAAGTACTTGCTGTACAGGACCGCATAAATCATTGCGGCGGCCGTGATGCCATAGTTCATTTCAACTACGCCCACCTCGCCCGATCGCCATGCTTCAGCGTTGGCAGCACCGAATAGATTTCTACCTACGTAGATATTCCGAACGCGCGCCTTCCACGGCCCTGGGAGCAGGTTGATGAGATCCTCGGCCACGGCAGCAATTTCCGGGCAATTTGACCGTTCAGGCACGGTCTCCAGATACTCGGCGAACCGAGGGTTCTTGAGCAGCTCCGTGTTGCCCTGCGACTGAAAGAGCGTCTTCCAGATATTCTGGTCAGGCAGCCTCCGGACCTCATGGAATGACTTCCTGGATTGCGCAAGGTTGAGCACATCTACCCCCAGACTCAAAGCACTGGTCACCCGCCCAGGTGAAGATACACCCGCAAAAGAGCCTGCCGCACGAGATCCAGGAAGTTGATCACCCGAGACATCGAAGCTGCGGAGCCGACCAACTTGCTCGCTCATCGCCAATCTGCCCAACCGCCTGGCTATTGAAAGGGGCTCGATGTTCATATATCTTGAGAGCTGGCGACCTTAAGGGCCGCCAGCTCGGCAGCTATGCGCCGCATCTACTCCACACGGGGAAACGTGGAAAGATGCGAAGCATCAAAGGCTAATTAGCTATTGACGTCACTGGTCGAACAGTGCTCGAATAGTATTCGCAGCTGCCCGCCAAGAGAAACGAAGAGTCCCAGTAGGGGCTTTTTTCGTTTCTGTACAGCCTAAATTGCCAGGTTCGAATTTATCGCTATTGGGCCCGTCCAGCGGCAGGACCTCGGCCAGCAGCCACCTCGCACGCTGGTTGTACGTCGGTTCAAGCTGCTCACCGTCGAGGGTGAGCCTGTCGAACAACTCACCCATGAGCTCCCGCTTCCGGTCGTTGTCTTGCGACTGCCGGAACTCGTCGGCCGCCTGCTGGGTCATCTCCACGAAGCTGAATGCCTTGTCGAGGTACGACGTGTCGTCGGCCTCCATCGCCCTCAACTGCCTTGAGATATCAGCTTGCTGGGCATGTAGCGATACGGCCTTCACGTCGTAGTCACCTGCACTGATGCGGCCATCCAGCCGGTCGTCGTACAGGACGGTCAGCTTGGCCTTGATTCGCTCGACTTCTTGCTTCAGCCCTTCCTGGGCGACCTCCTGGAGCGACAGCTGCGCTCGTAGGCCGGCCTCGATCTCTGCCTTGAGCCATGCGGCCAGACGTGGCCGTGGAGCCCGGAGCCCGCTCATCGCGCTGACCACCTGCCGCTCGACCAGCTCTTGCCGGACGAAGCGTCGCCGGCTGCACGCCCGCGGCTTCGGGCACTTGCCGTACCAGGAGCCTTTCTGGTTCTCCCAGACAAGCAAGCCCTGGCAGGCCGAGCAGGTCACCAGGCCCTGGAACAGCGGGTGATGTGTCCGGTACCGCTGGATCTCGTGGCTGCTGCGCGACAACGCCCGCTGCACCTTCTCGAACAACTCCACCGCGATCATCGGGTCGTGGCTGCCGGGGTACTGCTTGCCGTTCCACCGGATCACGCCGATGTAGTA
The DNA here is from genome assembly GCF_040678815.1 of Kitasatospora sp. NPDC049285. Taxonomy (NCBI): domain Bacteria; kingdom Bacillati; phylum Actinomycetota; class Actinomycetes; order Kitasatosporales; family Streptomycetaceae; genus Kitasatospora; species Kitasatospora sp. NPDC049285. Next base: position 4,578 of record NZ_JBFAQR010000054.1, read on the forward strand.
CGGGTTGTGCAGCATCCGGAAGACCCGGTCGCGCTTCAGCGGCTTGCCGTCGATCAGCAGGCCGCGCCGGGTCATCTCATCGGCTAACGACGTTATGGTGAAGTGCTTGGTCGCTGCCAGCTTGAACATCTCCACGATAAGCGGCGTCATCTTTGCCATCGGCCGATGAAGCTTCCGACCCCCATCCAGCACGGTTTCGTATCCGGGTGGTGGCGGCGCTGGCAGCCAGCCTTGGCGCAGCTTCTCTGTCTGCCCTTTGCGGACTTCCTCGCTCAAGTTGTCGGTGTAATTCTTAGCGACCACAACATGCATACCCCAGACGAACTTGTCCTGCGAGGACGAGTTCTTGTGGAGTACGAGCGAGTTCTTAGGGCAATGCAGCCGACGGCGCTCGTCCGTCTCCAGCCACGCTTCGACCATGACGGCGTCCGTCAGGTTGCGCAACAGGCGGTCGACCTTCTCACACACAAAGTGGAGGATGTTCTGCTTCTTCAAGTAGGCCATAGCCTCGTTAAACGTCTTGCGCTGCACCGCTTTGGATGCGCTTTCCGAGATGAAGAAGACTTTGACGACCTTCAAGCCGGCTCGCTCGCAGTAGTCGCGCAGGTAACGCTCCTGCGCTTCGAGTGAGTACCCTTCTTGCTCTTGTTCTTTGCTCGACACCCTCACCAGGATGACGACTTGTGTTAAGTTGCTACTCGTAGAACCTCCTTCTCCGGCATTGCCGGATAGTTACTGAAAGTTCCCCGTGCGCGCATTATGCGACATTCCCATGGGGAGTCAAGCATTAGCACGACGCTTCGCGGCTTCATGCTCAGCCACTCGACGCTGCACGGCCAGCTTGGTGAGGGCGGTATAAAAGCGAGTGAGCCAGTCGGCGACCTCAGCGACTTCCTTCGAGCTGAAGCGCCGACCGTACTCGTCGCGCAGGATAGACCGGAGTTCGTCCAGTGATTGAGCATGACTCCGAGAAAGGTTGGGCATGTGGAACCTCCTTGATAAATAAAGAAACCTGCCCGGACCAGATAACTGGGCCGGGCAGTTGATGTGTTACGCCCGGACGACTTCTCGCGCGAGCTTCAGCGCCTGAGCCTTCAGCGGCTCGGGCTTGATGAGCGTCCGGTTGAGCTTGGTTTCCCAGCTGTGGCACCGCCGTACGTGGTCCAGGTACTCGCCAGCGGCCTGTACGAGGCCGTAGGCGCTTTCCGAAATCGGAGCGGTAGTCGGAGACGCCAGAATGTCCCGAACGGCCTTACGGGCCTCCTCGACGTTTCTGGCGACTCGGTCAGTCACCAGCCCCTCGGGCGGCATGGGGATGAACTCCCGGACGAACAGCTCGCGCTGCTTGGGGGTGACGCGGATGCCCAGCAGCTCAGTGGCCAGTTCCTCGTACGCCTTCAGTTCTCGCCTGGCCCCGGTGACGGCTCGGCGGGCTTCTTCGAGCCGGTCGCGCCAGCGGCGCTTGTGGACGAACGAGAAGGTGGTGCCGGTACGCTCACCCTCCAGCTCGGCCGCGCGGAAGGTGTTGGCGCAGACGATGCGCACCGCCGTGGCGCGCAGGTTGCAACCGCCGGGTTGACCGTGTCGGTTGGTGATGCCGAGGTACGGCAGGGTCAGCGAGTCATCGCCGGGCAGCTGGATCGGTTCGTCCAGCAGCGCCAGGCACCAGACCGAGCGGCCACCGTCCAGCGCGCCGGCCGTTTCCCACTTCACGTTGGGTTGGGCCAGGACGGCTTCTACGATCTCGCCCATCTCCTGGTGGTCGATGACCGTGTAGCTTTCCCGGTTGATCCACAGCGTGGCGTGGGTGTCGGACCGCACGATGCGCTGCCAGCCCTCAACAGGTTGGTACAGCGACTGGCCGTGCTCATCTACCCCGACCAGCTCGAACACCGGCTCGGTGGTGGGGTTCCAGGTGAGGCCGGCAAGCTGCCGAGCCTCCTCCCAGGTGGTGGGGTGCTGATCGAGGACCAGGCCTTCGCGGTGCCAGGGCATCTCCCGGACCGAGAACATCGAGTCAACGTTGGCAGGCATGGTTGCTTTCCTTGATCTTGAGCATGAGAAAGGCAGCCCACCTGGGGTTGATGAGCTGCCGGTTGGTTGAAGGAGGGGCTACCGCAGACGACCGCGCAGGTCGTTCCAGCCGTAGCCGCAGTTGGGGCTGGGCTCGCCGATGAGCACTTCTACGGGCACCACGTCGGTGTCCTCGTTCTCCCAGCGGTGACGCGCCAGCACGTGGAGGACGGCGTCGAGGGCGCAGCAGTAGTCGAGGACGTAGGTGTACGGCTTCTCGCCGTCGTAGCGTTCGACGCCCGCGACGGTCACCGTGTAGGTGCTCATCACGGTTCGCCGGCCTGCTCAGCGGTGAAGTTGAGCAGCGCCCGGTCGACCAGCACCTCGTAGTCGAGGCCTTCGGCCACGGCCAGGTGGTACAGGTCGGCGAGCAGGTCGCTGATCTGGGTCTCGATGGATTCGATGTGCTCCCAGTCCCCATCCGGAAACTGGTCAACGTACGCCTCCACCGCAACTCGGGCCGCCTCAATCATGATCACGGTGACCACTCCGTTCCGCCGGTGGGCTGCTCGACGTCGACGTACTCGAGCGCAGCAACCTCGAAGGTGCTGGCCGGGTGGACGGCATCGGCGTAGCCGGCCACAGCCAGACCGGTGAAGAACCGGATCTGCTCGGCCAGCCAGCGGCGGGCGAGCTCCTGGTCCACCTCCTTACAGCCGGAGGCGAAGGTGATACGCAGCAGCAGGTCCATGACGGCCTACAGCTCGGTCACCGTGCTGATGTGCACGTCATACGAGGAGGAGTCGGTATCGACGTTGTCCAGCTCGGACAGGTCCGGCGTCAGGTAGTGCTGAGCGTCGTCCTCGGCAGCGTCGATGCTGCTGTTGTCGACCTCGTAGGAGCCGGAGATCGTGTACTCGACCTTGACTCTGGTGCTGTAGGGCGCGAAGTCGAAGGCGGCCAGGAATTCGTCCAGCCCGCCGCGGCAGATCAGCCCCTCCTCGTGCCGCTCGATCGCGTACTCGCGGATCTCCTCCAGCTGAACCTCGTGCGCTCGGTCCTGTTCGACGATCTTCTGCAGGGCGGTCTCCTGCACCAGCTTCAGCGCGCCGTGCAGCTGTTCAGCCTGGACAGCGTGGTCGGTGACGAAGTCGGCTCCCAGCGAGGTGGTGGCGGTAGTGGTGACACGGCCGGCCTGGAACAGCTCGACCAGGCCAGTGGCCGGGTCGAGCAGGCGCAGGATGACGCCGGTCTGGTCGCCCATCTGGACGACGGCGGGCAGCATGGCTGCCAGGTCCCGCGGCGCGATCTCGCGCAGTATTTCAACGGTCAGCTCAGACATGGCTGACGCTCCTTCATACATGAAAGTGCAAGTGCTGATTCCGGTTTGAGGCCCAGCACTCGTGGCCCCGGGCAAACGCCCGCCCGGACGGCCGAGGGTGCTGCTCGGCGGGCCAGGTGGACGTTCGATGTGGTGAAGGAAGGTGGAGCCCGTGCTGGCGGGCACGGGCTCCGGTTGGTGTGGGGCAGCCACTACAGCTCCTCGGTGGCGACGTTGAGCACGAAGTCCACCTCCTGATCGGCGACATCGAGCACGCCCATCAGGTCGGGGCCGAGGTGCGCTTCGGCTTCGCGGATCGCGGCCAACGGGCTGCTGTTGACCTCGTAGCTGCCGGAGATGGTGTAGGTGACCTTGGTACGGCAGCCGTACGGCTCGAACCCGAACTCCTCCAGGAAGGCGTCCAGTCCCTGCTGGTCGATGACGCCCTGCTCCCGGGCGGCGATGGCGTACTGCCGGATCGCGGCGAGTTGCTCAGTGTGGGCCTGGCGCTGCTCGGCGTGAGCCTCGAAGGCCACCCGCCGGCAGATGGTCAAGGCCTCGACGGCCTCAGCCAGCGCGGCGGCTTGGGCGGCCGGGTCGGTGATGGGCTCGAAGTCGAGAGCGGCTACGGCAACCTGGACGATCTGGGCGGCGTGGTACAGCTCAACGCGGTGATCGCCGAGCTGGCGCAGGATGACACCAGCTCGTCCGTCGATCTGGACAGCAGCCGGCAACAGCCCCGCCAGCCCTTCGGGTGCAATCTCGCGCAGGGTTTGGACGGTCAGCTCGGACATGGCTGACTCCACTTCGTTGCAAGGTGCAAGCGCTGATTCGGAGACGGGCTCAGCACTCAGTGGCCCCGGGCAGACGCCCGCCGAACTGGCCATCGCGATGGCCAGTCGGGGTGGACGGCCGCTACAAGCGGGCCTGGCAGCGGTAGCAGCGCTCGTTGTCCGTGCGCTCCCACTCAGGCATCACCTTCGGAAAGCGGTATGTGCTGAAGCTGTTCTCATCGAGGCGGTTGATATCCAACCGCTTCGCTTCGTGATCGAGGCATTGCTCGGCGCTGGGCCATTGTGTGCCGAAGAGGTCAATGTCGTTGGGGGTGAATAATTCCCTTATGCAATCGGCGCAGTATGACTGCTCGCCGTAGTAATAGGCAGGTGCGTAGTATGTTCTCATCGGGGGTCGTCTCCATGCCACATGTGGCAGTTAGGTTGGCGTGACCGGACGTGAGCTTGTATGGCACAAGCAGGAACCAGCCCCCTTCTGGTTGCATATATTGTGGAATCGAGCTACGTGAAGCCGAGGAGCGAAATGGCGTCGGCTGGCGTGGCCACTGTGAACAAATTTCTTATTCGCTCTGGCCGGTTGCCGACCACGGCCTGGATACGGGCGACCTCATCGGCCGTCGGGGCAAGCAGCAGAATGCGGGGCAGCCGGCTATCCAGGCGCTGCTGGCAGAAGCAGGCATATTGATAGAAGTTAGCACATGCCGTTGAAATCCGGCCGCCTTTCTCATCGTTGTGATACGCAGCTACGAGCCAAGGTTGTTCCGCACCCCCTCTGGCCACCGAGAACATCGCGTCTGGCTTGACCAGAATTTCGTCTTCTACGTCCTCTCGGTCAAGGCCGTGATACTTCCGCCAAGCATCGGGATAAGCCTGAAAGCGCAGCGGGCTGACTCCTCCTCGGCGGGCGTTATCAGCGAGCCGTACAAACAGCTCGGTCACGGCTAACCGATGCCGTAAGGCCGTCCCGTACGGCGCGGCGGTCGGCGACAAGGCAACCCGTGTATCGGCAGCAACGCCACTGAGCCAGCGGCCGACCTCGGTAGGGATAAGGACATAGCCCATGACCAAAGGTCGTTTTTCGCGCTTTATGAGATGGAGCTGTTCCAGCCGCTTGGCACAGAGGCTGGCCTTACGGGTGCGCTTGGCGACGTCGGCCTCAGCGGGAAACACGTAGCGACCTAACTGCGCCACGGTGGCGGCATGGACAGTCGCGAGCATCACCAGTGCGCTCTTTTCGTCCTCCAGGAGCCCAGTGGCTGTGGCTCGATACGGCACCAGGAGGTAGCGGGTGGCGACTTCCCGGCTGACCGAGCGCTGAAGTAGGCGATCGGCATGAGCCTCAATATCGTAATTTCGCTTGACGAAGTTCAGCATTAGTACGGTGCGTCCTTGTTTAGGTGTTGCTCGTAGTGGCAGCGGGAAGGGGCTGGTGCAGCGCCTCGACGGCCGCCGCCTCGGTGGTGACGACAAACAGCCCTTGGGCATCGGCTGGCTGCTGAGTGACCACGTGGCGGATGACGGCGGCTCGGGCTTCATCAGGGACGATGAACATGACGCCAGGGAAGACGCGGTGTCGTTCCTGCTCCACCCCGGTCAACTCGTACGCCCGGTACACGCGGCACTTCTCGTCCAACCGCTTCGGTGGCTCGGTGGCGCGGTCGATCTCAACGAACCAGTTCAGTCGCGGCTGGTCTTCGACGCGGAGTCTGACCAGTGCGTCGGGGCGGCAGTACTCCTGCCCGTAGGTCATGGGGTTGCGATACACCCGCCAGGCGGCCGTCTCGGCCTGGAACTCGATCACTTCCGAGGTGCCGTCCCGTGCCCGCTCGGCCAAGCGGACGTACAGCTCGGTGATGGCCAGCCGGTGGGTCAGGAAGGCATCGGCTGGTCGCCAGTCGCGGCGCTTGCCGGCCCCGGGCACGTTGGTCGCGCCGATCAGCTTGGTGCCGACGGGCGTCAGCACGTGCACGTAGCCCGGCTTGCCCGGCCAGCGCTGGCGGGACAGATCGCGGTAGCGCCGCACCAGTCCGCAGTCGATCAGTCGTCGCAGGTTCCGGTGAGCCAGGGGACGAGCAGTCGTCGGCTGGTAGTCAGCGAAGGCGACCCGGGCGACTTGCGCCGCGGTGGCCAGGTGCACGGTGCCCAGCACCCGCAACACGGCCAGCTCCCCAGACGTGAGGCTGTCGGCCAGCACGGCGAGGCGTGAGGCAGTGATGCGACGGACCGACGGCTTGGGCGCTTGGGACATAAGGAGTTCTCCAGTGAGCTAAAGATGATGAAGCGAGAGGGAGATAGTCGGCTCGCTTAAGGTCTGGGATCAGGGCTCTGACCAGGTATGACGGCCGATGAGGCCAGGCGGGCTTTTGGCAGGGTTTCGAACACCCGCCGCCTCGCTCTACCCGCTGCCGCGAGGGCTCTCGGCACCACTGGCCGGACGGGCTTGCCGGCGTTCAGCGATCTCCTGCTCAACTTCGGCACGGTCACGTCCGAAGGCCTGCCTCGAGTAGGCGCGGGCCTGCTGGCCGAAACCCGTGGTCGGCGGCGGAGCGCTGGTGGCGATGGTCACCGGCTCGCTCACCTGGCCGTTCGTCACGACGGCCGCCACGGCGGTGCGCGGCTCCAGCGTCAGCAGGTCCTCGGGCTTCACCAGCGGCCCAAGCGACCGGGCCAGCGTAGTGGCGTCGTCCGCCCCAGGCTGGAGCACCACCTTGGTGCGGGCCTCGCTCAACAAGGCGGCTCGTAGGTGCGGCGGCACCTGGGTGATGTGCTGGAGGGCAGCCACGATGCCGAGGAAGTGTCCACGGGCCCGAGCCAACATGTCGGACAGGTCAGCCCCACTGCGCAGGAAGCGCGCAGCTTCATCGATGTAGAGGAACGTCGGCCGGCGCTGCTCACGGCTGACGGCTGCCCGGCGCATGGCCGTGTTCCAGACCATCCCGACCAGCAGCCCACCGAGCAGGTCCACGGCGTACGAGCCGGCCAACCCCGAAGGCAAGGCCACGAGCAGGATCTTGCCCTGGTCAATGACCTGCTGCATGGTCCAGGCCGGCCGCGCTTGGCCGAGCATGGCCCGCAGCTGGCGGCGATCGGTCAGGGGTGACACCTTGTTGATGACCGCTGACACCGCTTGGCCTCGTTCGCCTTCGCTCCACGCGTTGAAGCGGGAAAAGAACGCTCCTACGGTCGGAGCGAAGGCAGGATCGAGGCGGGCCAGCAGCGAGGCACGGAAGGCGTCGTTGGTCAGCACCGGCTGCAGCTCGACTAGCGTCATGCCGGGCGTGGCGGCCAGCAGCACCAAGGCCGACTTGAGGACTTCCTCCAGCCGCGGTCCCCAGCTGTCGGCGTTGGCCCGGATCAGCTCCAGCACCTGGTCGGCCACCAGCTCAGCATCTTCCTTGGCACAGGCCAGTGGGTTGACGCCCACCGGCCGGTCGTCGGCCGCGTCGAGGTAGATCAGGTCGTGAACCCGGTGCTCGGGGATGCGGTCGGCTACGTCGCGCGCCAGATCACCACCGGGGTCGAGCAGGATGACGCCGCGGCCGGCCTGGATGTCCTGGGTCAGCTGGCCCAGCAGCAGCGTGCTCTTACCGGAACCAGTTGGTCCGGTAACGAGCTGGTGCATCAGCCCGTCGGTGGCGGTGACCGCGATGGGTCGCTGCATGCCATCGTAGACGGCGGTGCCCAGCACTCGGCCCTGCGAGGTCAGCTGGCGGCTCGGCGGAAAGACTCGACCACCCCGCAGGCTCAAGCCCGGCACGGTGGGGCCGGCCAACGGCCAGCCGATCATGGTGGCGACTTCGCGAGCGTTGACGTGCATCGGTGCCGCCGGCCAGCCGGTAGTGGCGTTGGCCAGCAGCTTGGCCGCGCGCCGGGGCAACCAGCGCGGCACCAACGCCGCGCCATTCTGGTCAAGCTGGTGCAGGGTGGCCATGAGCCGGCCGACCAGGAAGTGGGCCCGGGCTTGGTTCGGCGCAGTGGCTCCAGCCGTACCGACGACGGCGAACCAGGGCTCGGCGGTCTTGGCGGCGAAGTCGGCCAACACCTGCCTGTTCGGCTTGGGCGGTGGGGCGGCCGTGAACAGCCGCGCCACCTCTTGCAGCCACGGTGGTAGCAGTTCCCCTTCAGCCCGGTGGTGGGCCAACGGCTTCGCTGGCGTCCGCACGGGAGCAACGACGAGCTGGTACAGCAGCGTCTCGCCCCGGCCGATCGGTTGGAAGGTGCTGAGCAGGCTGGTGGCGAACACCTCAGCCGCGTCCGTCCGCAGGGGGCGGGCCGTCGTGGTGAGGTGAATGCGCCGCAGCCAACGGGCCTCCGGCAACGCCGGGGCCACCAGCTCGGTGGTGCGCAGACCCGACACGATGCCGCGCAGCTGGCGCAGCAGCACGTCGGCCTGGTGCTCGGGCAGCCGCAGCCGGTACTCGATGCGGCCGACGAGGCCCACCGTCTCGAACACGGCGGAGTCGCGGCCGAACAGCCAGCCTCGCTCCGGGCGCAACCGCGTCAAGGCGTGCAGAAAGGCAGTGACCTGCTGGATAGACAGGTCACGCGGGAATTCGAGCCGGTAGGTCAACCGGCCAGCGTCTCGGGCTTGTTGATCGCGCAGGCGCAGAATCAGGATGAATGCGGTAGTGGCGCTAAAAAGCGCAGCGCTGGCGACCAGCGAGGTTGTGTCGCTCATGGACGCCCTCCAGCATAAGAAGAGCGTTCATGAGTGGCACCGGAGCCCGAGACGCTGCAATTCTGCAACGTCTCACCTGGCACATACCCCCCAGAGCCACAAAAATCCGCCGAGGCGAACTTTGTGGCGGTTGTGTAGATTGATGACTGCTCGCTCAACCCACAGTTAAATATTAGCATGAAATTGCCCCATTTGTCAATAGCCTTAAGGCTTAGCCAAGCCTTTTCTATCTGTTGGGGGATGCCGTTTCGGCGGGCTATTCAGCACTGCGATCGGTCATTTTGCGGCCCGCGGGCAGAAGGTGCGACACCACTTTGTTCGGGCCAAATACCCGAACACTTCGCTATGGTCGGCGGATGAGTCGGCTGATGATCGCCCAGACCACCAGCCCCAGCACGAGGTAGCCGATGAAGTGCTGGAGCAGCTGGCCGGCGATGATGACGCCCACCGCCAGGGCGACCACCCGCAGCAGCGTGCCGCGGTCGGGCATCACGACGGCTGCTCGGGCGTGAAGTCGGCCAGGGTTCCAGCCAGCGCGTAGGCGATGGCCAGGACCTCGGTCACCTCGCTGTACGCCGCTTCCAGCAGCTCACTGGCCTCGGTCGAGAGCATCTGCTTGGTGACGATGAAGGCCCGCAGGCGCGAGCTGGCCGTGATGACGGCCGAAGCATCGGCGTGAGCGGATTCCCGTAGAGCGTCGTAGGCGGCGATGGTGGACTTGAGGCCGGCCAGATCGGTGGCAGTCGGGTTGGGCTGAGCAGGCATGGCGATGTCCCCTACTGGTGCTGCGTGACGGCCAAGGAGCCGTCAACTGAAGACACCACCAGGCTCACGCCCTCTTCAGAGCTCTTGAAGTACAACCTCTGCCAGTTGCTTCGCTACGGTGCCGAGCCCAGCCGGGCCAGTCACAGCGGAGGGCACATGTTGCGGCGAAGCCGGACTAACCGCAACATCTTGCCGTGGAGGGTCTGCGCGTGCTCATCGCCTCAGCCCTGGGCCGGATCGTCGTGCCGATCCTGGAACAGCAGATCCCCGGTGCCACCGTAGTGGTGGCCACCAGCGAAGCCGAGATCCGGAAGGCCGTCGAGCACCAGGTCCGCTTCGACGTCATCGTGATCGACCTGACGTGGAACGACTACCGGGTCGAGCACGACTTCGACGGCCTCGACGTCTTATCCCTGCTCCGGGTCTGCGACCGTACTGGCCCGGTTATCTTCGCTGCTCAGGGCCATACCACCGAGCAGGAGCACTTCCAAGAAGCCATTCTTCAGCCCGAGGTCGTGGCCATCGTCCAGAAGGCCGACGGCACCGGGCCGCTCATCCGGTGCGTTCAAGCTGCCGCCTATCGGCACCCTCTACCGGCGGCGAACGCGGCCCATCAGTTCAAGACCAACCCCTGGTCGATCTACGCGTACTTCAGCCGGCCTCGTGGCGGAGCCACCGCTGCCCGGATCGCCGGGGCCATCGCGGCCGGCCGCGCCACAGATGCCGAGTCCTTGGCCTCCGCAGCCGGCTTACCGCTCAACACGGTCAACAAGCTGGTGCAGGTGCTCGGCCCCTTGATCCAGGCCCGCAGCGAGCACAACCCCTCCCTGCGCATGAACGCCCAGGTGATCTATCGCTGGTGTGGCGAACACTCCTGCTACATCCGCAGTTGGTGTCGGCGGAACATCTAAAGGGCAGACGATTCTCACCGGTCCCTTACCCGCCTGCCCATTGATCGCATTCATGATCGACTGGCAAAGTTCGACATCCACGAAGAACTGAGCGCCCAATACTACAGAGGGTACTTGACAGGCTACGCAATGCGCATGCGATGATCATTTTGCGGGCCGTCAAGAGTGGGAGGTACCTTGAGAAAGATCACCGCAAAATATTCACATCGACTGTGCCGGTTTGCGCGGCACCTCACGACACACTACCTGGCCAAGGTGATGCAAATGTCGCAATCTCCGGATGGGCCACGACGTAATCTTCTGCCAGAAACTATAGGCAGGAGGCTCTGGCACCGCAGATCAGCTCATCGTGCGCAGTTCACCGATCAGCTTCCTCTATCCGCAGAAGAAGTCAGGGCAAAGTTTTTCGTCGTTTCGGAGTCACGCGAGGAGCACCCGTCACCACAATGGCTGTCGGCATTCGGCATAGGGGCTTCGATGGCGGATGCAGATCGCCAGCTTGTTGTTAATCACCTTAGCGGCAAGTGTCAGTCCTGCAAAGATGCCGTTGATTGGGCACGCTCACACGCCGATCAGCTTCGCGGCCTGCCTCCCGTCCCGGAATAACGGCCCGATGCGGCGTATCGTCCTCGATACGCCGCCCGACCTGAACCTTGGAGAAACATCTCGAAGTGTCAGGTCGTTCTTTCTCCAATAGTAACAAAACCTACCACAGGTTCTGGCTGAGCGAGAAGGAATTTAACATGCAGCATCTCCATCTTGGAGCTGGAGGTCTGGGCCTAGGGCTTGTGGTTTGCACTACTGCCGCTATCCCTGAGATTGACGTAACGCTGGTGCAGCGAGCGGTAGGCGGTCCGCAGTGCAAGCTCGCACTGCTGAAGTCTCGCCAGAAGTACTACAGGCAAGTCTTCCCCGGCAGCGACCTGAAAGAAATTAGCGTTCCCAGGGTCCTCGACTCCTCTGATCTCGACGCCATACGAGCAGTTGTGATGCATCCCGACGATATTCTGCTCACAACAGCCCTAAGGGAGGGCGCCCTTGAAACGCAAACCGATCTGATCGGGCGACTCCTGTCCGAAAGGTCTTCCCTAGACCTCTCTGGCAAACAGATCTACATAGTCCCTTGCGAGAACACAGTGGGCCAGCTCTACAAGAATTTGGAAGGTTGCGACTTTGGGCCGAATGTTCACTTCCTCCGTTGCATCGTCGACCGTACCTGTAAGTACCCGATAATAAATGGCGAACTAGTAGTTCATACGGAAGAGTACGGCCGGTGGACCATAGAGAAAAAACCGCCTTTCACTGATCCTCTCATTCAAGCCTTAAGTCCTTATGGGGTGGAATTTGTCGAGGATCTGCAACCGCATCTGAAGAAGAAGCAGTGGCTGGTCAATGGCCCGCATCTAGCCCTAGCGGCCATGGCTTGGAGCTACCCCGCCAGAACGGATAGGCTTAACGAATTTGCCTCCAGTGAAGCCGGGCAGCATCTTCTCCTCGGTGTCCTCGCCGAGTCTAGCGATGCATATGTGCTAACCGAGCCCACCGCGGACCCATCAGGCGTGTTCCAGTTTTCTCAATCGATAAACCACCGTTTTTCATCCTTCCCGGATCGAACGTCCCGAGTTCTTTCTCGACTTCACCCAGACTCGCTGGAAAGTTTCTTGCGAGCTACCTATGAGCGGGTCGTCAGGCCTGCTACGGCTTTTCAGGAGACTCTGGACCGCCCGCCCGGTTATCTTTACTTAACGCTACGCACCGTGCATCGACTCATCTACGACAGGCTTTGGGTTTATCCTGAAATTCAAAGCTAGATCTATTTGCATTCGGGTGCGCTCAACTGGTCCACCCACCCTCCAAGAAAGCTCTGTCGCCCAGCCGCCTCCGCCTTTGAATCCAGGCCGTTTCGGACGAAGAAGCCTGACAGCGACTGCCAGCCGGTTATCTCCGAGCGGTCTATCTCGATGCGCTCGTACGGCTTGTAGAGTTGCCCATTCACCGTCATGTGGTGTTTGTTGGCCCGCTCCCAATACGGAAAATCTGGCGTCCACCAGTCCACCCACGGATCGGCTTTGCGTTGCGGTGATGACTCCCACAGCTCCACACCAGTCTTGGTGGTCGTGCCCGGCACCGTGGCGTAGTACGAGAGCACTTGGCCGTCGTCGGACGGGACGGAGCAGAAGCGGTTGGGCCCAGCGCTGGCAGTTGGCAGAGCCGCTTGGTCGCCCGAGCCGCCGCCGATCCCGCTCAGCACATTGCTCGCCATCACTCCTACAGCCACGGCGAGGACCAGCACCAGCACAGCTACCACACAGCGGGCCCAGTACCGGTATCCGCGTCGGGCCCGTGCTCCCTGCCTCGTAGGAGGCGGCGACGGTTTCGGCGCGGCTGGCTTGCGGATCGGCTCGGCGAGCTGGGCCGTGAGCGTGATGCTGGCCATGACCTCATCGAGCTGAACTCGGAGCTGGTCAGTCATGACGCCGATCGGTGCATCGGTCGGGATGCGCTGGCTGTAGAGGTACAGCGTCACCTCGGAGACGTCGCGGAACTCAGCCGGCCCCACGAACCAGAACAGCCCTGACTCATCCAGCACCGTGGCACGCCGGATGGTGGAGCCGTCCTCGAACCGCACCGTCACGACCCGCTCGGCGGACCGCTGGCCCGTAAAGGCCACTCCGAAGTCGACCGCCGGCGGTGTCCAGAGTGCCCGACGTGGTGCTGGTGGAGGAGGAGGTGGAGGCGGCTTCGGCCGCGAGCCAGCCGAGCTGGTGGTGCTGGCGTCGTAGTCAGCCCGCTTGGCCGGGTCGCTCAAGATCTCCCACGCCTGGTTGATGCGCACCATGTCGTCGTGAGCGCGGGTGGCGTCACCTTCGGGGCGACCGTCCGGGTGGGCGTGGCGCACCGCAGCCCGGTAGGCCCGGCGGATGGTGACCAGGTCGGCATCTGGCCGGACGCCGAGCACGGCGTAGTAGTCAGTGGAGTGGTCGGTCCTCATGGCCGTCGCCCCAGCACCACGGCAAGGGCCACGCGGCGCAACCGTGCTAGCACCGGGCTAACGGCTGCGCTGAACCACGCCAGGCGAACCCGGTTGTGACCGATACAACCCGACAGCTGCTGACCTGCGAAAACGGTACGGTGCGACATCACTCGTCACCGTCCGACTCGTCGTCCATCGGACTCTTAATCAGCGGGTCCGGGGTTCGAGTCCCTGGCGGCGCACAGACGGTCGAAGGCCCCTCGCGGAAGCGGGGGGCCTTCGGCGTTCCCGGGGCCTACGCGGCGATCAGGCCGTGCAGGGCGGTCTTGAAGGCGGCGGTGAAGGACTCCCGGACGGCCGGCGGCACGAGGTCGAGGGAGAGGTAGGGGTTGAGGTCCTCGAGTTCGACCAGCAGCAGGGCGCCCTCGGGGGTGCGGCAGGCGTCGACCCGCTGGATGCCGCGTTCCATGGTGTTCCAGGCGATGATCCGGTCGGCGAAGGCGAGGTCCTCGGCGGTCGGGTCGTACACCGCGAGCTCCCAGCGGCGGGCCGGGTCGGGGGCGTACAGCGCGTACTGGAAGGCGCGGTCGAGGTAGTAGAAGGAGACCTCGTACCGCAGGGGTATCCGCGGCTGGATCAGCATGCCGTCCAGCGGGAGGCCGGGGAGCTCCTCGGCGGTGGCGAAGACCAGGCCGATGGAGTCGGCGCCGAGCCTGGGCTTCACGGCGTACGCGGCGGCGGGCCCGAGGACGTCGAGGTCGGCGAGGCGGTCGACGGTGGGGATCACCGGGAGGCCCTCGGCGGTGAGGTCGAGCAGGTACTGCTTCCCGGCCATGTCCCCGCGGCCGGTCGGCTCGTTGTACACGCGGGTGCCGCGCTCCCGCGCCGCCGCGCGGAAGGCCGCGTACTCGGCGGGGTAGTTCAGCACCGGGCCGCTGTTGCGCACCACGACGGCGTCGAAGGCGTCCATCAGGGCGGCGGCGTCGAGCGGGTGGCACAGCGCGAGGTCGAAGTCCTCGCGCAGGCGGGCGGCGAGGGCGGTGTCCTCGTCGCCGTAGCGGCGGCCCTGCGCCGGATAGCTGAGGTCGGTGACGTAGAGGAGGTTCGGCCGCTTCATGGCGGCACCCTACTCGGCCGGACAGGAGGGGAGTTCTCGACTGTAAGGCGGATTTAAAGATCGTCTTAGGAGAAATGGGACATAGGTCCCTAACATCTGACAAGTCGATCAGTAAGGCTGGCGAGGTTCATGCCGTCGCCCGAGCGAGCAGCCCGTCCGGGGACTGCGGGAAGGTCTCCGTTGCCTCGAAAGCCTCGTGAACGAACGAAGCGGACCGGCTGGCGTCGGCTGATACCGACCTGGCGGATGACGCTGCTCGGGCTGGCCGCGTCGGTGGTGCTGGGCGTCGGCCTGTTCGCGCTCGGCGTGGTCCTGGTGAAGGTGCCGGACGCGCACGCGGCGGCCACCGCCCAGTCGAACACCTGGCTGTACTCGGACGGCACCGTGCTGGCCCGGACCGGGCAGACCAACCGGCAGAACGTCGCGCTGGACAAGGTCTCCCCCGCCGCGCAGCACGCCGCGCTGGCCGCCGAGGACCGCAACTTCTACAGCGAGGGCGCGGTCAACCTCAAGGGCATGGCCCGGGCGGCCTTCAACACCGCGTCCGGCGGTTCCACCCAGGGCGGCTCGACCATCACCCAGCAGTACGTGAAGAACGCCTACCTGAACCAGAAGCAGACCGTGAGCCGCAAGGTGAAGGAGATCTTCATCGCGATCAAGGTCGACGCCACCCAGAGCAAGGACGAGGTCCTCTCCTCCTACCTCAACACCTCGTACTACGGCCGCGGCGCGTACGGCATCCAGGCCGCCGCGCAGGCCTACTTCGGCGTCGACGCCGCCCAGCTGACGGCGGCCCAGGGCGCGTACCTGGCGACCCTGCTGAACGCGCCCAGCGCCTACGACGTCTCCTCCGCCAGCGAGGCCGGCCGGCAGAAGGCGACGGCTCGCTGGAACTACGTGCTCGACGGCATGGTGCAGCAAAAATGGCTGAGCGCCGAGGAGCGCGCCCAGACCGCCTTCCCCGAGGTGCTGGCCCCGAAGTCGGCGCCCGGGCTGTCCGGGCAGGCCGGCTACCTGGTGGCCGCCGCCAGCTCGTACCTGACCGACAACGGCATCATCAGCGAGGCGCAGCTCGCCCAGGGCGGCTACACCATCGCGCTGACCGTCGACTCCAAGCGGCAGCAGCAGCTGCAGGACGCGGTGCAGGACCAGCTGACCGCGAGCCTCAAGCCGGACAGCCGCAAGGTGGACGCCGCGGCGCAGGCCGGCGCGGTCTCGGTCGACCCGAAGACCGGTCAGGTGCTGGCGCTGTACGGCGGCGCGGACGCCACCAAGCACTGGATCGACAACGCCACCCGCACCGACTACCAGGCGGGCTCCACCTTCAAGGCGATCGCCCTGGCGGCCGCCCTGGACTCCGGGGCGCGCACCCAGTACGGCGACCGGATCAGCGCCGACACCGTCTACGACGGCACCAACCGCCGCTCGGTGCGCGGCGCCAAGGGCGTGCCGTACGCGCCGCCGAACGAGGGCGAGCGCAGTTACGGCCAGATCAGCCTGCAGGAGGCCACCGACTGGTCGGTGAACTCGGTCTTCGCGCAGCTGGCGCAGGACACCGGGCTGGAGAAGGTCCGCTCCACCGCGGTCGCGCTGGGGCTGCCCGCCGACACCCCGGGGCTGAAGGCGGTGCCGTCGATCCCGCTCGGCTCGGCCACCCCGAGCGTGCTGGAGCTGGCCGGGGTGTACGCGGCCCTGGACAACGACGGGCAGCAGATCACCCCGTGGCTGGTGAAGGGCCTGGAGCTGGGCGGCGAGCAGGTGGCGCTGCCCGGGCACAAGACCACCCAGGCGATCAGCAAGAACGCCGCCCGGTCCACCACCGCGATCCTCCAGGGCGTCATCGACGACCAGGGCGGCACCGGCTACCGGGCCGGCGCGCTGAACCGCCCGGCGGCCGGCAAGACCGGCACCACCGACGACTCCAAGTCGGTCTGGTTCGCCGGGTACACGCCCGAACTGGTCACCGTGGTCGGCCTGTTCGGGCAGGACCCGACCACCGGCAAGCAGGTCAGCCTGGACGGCGTCGGCGGGGCGGGCAGCGCGGCGGGCGGCAGGTTCCCGGCGCAGATCTGGACGGCGTACATGAAGTCCGCGCTCGCCGGGCAGCCGACCAGCGACTTCGCCGGCCCGGCCCGGGTGCCCTCGGCCGGCTCCGTCCCGTCCGCCTCCCCCAGCGGCTCGGCCTCGCCGAGCGCCGAGCCGACCGACGGCGGCAGCAGCGGCAGCGCCTCGGCCGTCCCGTCGCCGTCGGCGAGCGACCGCAGCAGTGCCACCGCCGGGCCGTCCGTCGGCGACTACGCGCAGCAGCGGCCCACGCGGTCGCCGTCGGCCCGGCCGAGCGGCGGCGGGAGCCGCACCCCGTCGCCGTCGGCCAGTGCCGGGGCGGACGCCACCGGCGGCCTGCTGGGCAATCAGGACCAATCAGCGGGTTAGCGCCTTACGGCGGAGGGGTCCGAGCTGGCACAATGCGGCGATGCACAGCAGCTCGGACCCCTCCGTCGTCTCTCCGCCGCCCGTCACCGCCCCGCTGGACGCCCCCGGCGGCGTCGCCCCGCCCGCGCGGCGGGCCGCCTCGGTCGGGCTCGGGCTGGCCCTGGTCTCGGCGTTCGCGTTCGGCGGGTCCGGCACGGCCGCCAAGCCGCTGATCGAGGCCGGGCTCTCCTCGCTGCACACGGTCTGGCTGCGGGTGGCCGGCGCGGCGCTGGTGCTGCTGCCGGTCGCCTGGAAGCACCGGCACGCGGTGCTGCGGCGTCCCGGGGTGCTGTTCGGCTTCGGGCTGCTCGCCGTCGCGGGCGTGCAGGCCTGCTACTTCGCGGCGATCTCGCGCATCCCGGTGGGCGTGGCGCTGCTGATCGAGTACCTGGGGCCGCCGCTGCTGATCGGCTACGTCCGGCTGGTGCAGCGCCGCCCGGTCTCCCGGCGGGCGATGGCCGGTGCGGGCGTCGCGGTCGCGGGCCTGGCCTGCGTGGTCGAGGTCTGGAACGGCCTCGGCTTCGACCCGCTCGGGGTGGCCTTCGCACTGGGCGCGGCCTGCTGCCAGGTGGGCTACTTCGTCCTCGCCGACGCCGGCCGGCGGGGCGAGCGCCCGGTCGACCCGCTGGCGGTCTCCGCGTTCGGCCTGCTGATCGGCGCGGTGCTGCTGACCGCCTTCGCCCGGCCGTGGGAGGCCGACTGGGGCGTGCTCGCCCGGGACGTCACGATGAACGGGCACCAACTGCCCGCGCTGGTGCCCGCGCTGTGGATGGTGCTGATCGCCACCGTGCTCGCCTACCTGACCGGCGTGGTGTCGGTGCAGTACCTGTCGCCGCCGGTGGCGGGCGTGGTCGCCAACCTGGAGGCGGTGGTGGCCACCGTGCTCGCCTGGGTCCTGCTCGGCGAGCACCTGGGCCTGCCGCAGCTGGCCGGCGGCGCGCTGGTGCTGGCGGGCGCGTTCGCCGCGCAGTCGGCGAGTCGGAAGTAGCCCGCCGCCCGACGGACCGTCAGGCCGGCAGGGTGCGGCGGTGCGCGGCGAGCTCCGGCCCGGTGGTGGTCGCGACGAACTCGGTGATCCGGTACGCGGCGGCGCCCTCCCGCGCGAACGGGTCGGTGGCGGCCACCGCCTCGATCGCGGCGCGGTCCCCTGCGGCGGCGAGGATCACGCCGCCGTCCCGCGGCACCTTGCGGCCGGAGGCCAGGAAGACGCCGTCCGCGTAGTGCCGCTCCAGCCACTCCACGTGCGCGGGCAGCAGGGCGTCGATCCGCTCCAGCGGGGCGGTGTAGGTCAGTTCGAGGATGAACACGTGATCATCGTACGTGCGGTGTCGGCCCGGCGGGGTGGAAGTCAGCGACCGGCCCAGCCGAACCAGCTGAGGTGGTTGAGCGGCCAGACGACGGCGGAGGCCGGGCCGACCAGGTTGCCGACCGGGACGGCGCCGCCGCCGGGGTCGGTGCGGTGGTAGCGGGAGTCGGCGGAGTCGCTGCGGTGGTCGCCCTCGACCCAGACGTAGCCGGCCGGGACCTTGACGGGGCCGAAGTCGAGGCCGGCGCAGGAGTCGTCGCCGGGGTGCAGGTAGGGCTCGGCCACCGCCTTGCCGTCCACGGTGAGGGTGCTGCCCTGGCAGGAGACGCTCTGGCCGCCGGTCGCGATCACCCGCTTGACCAGGTAGTTGTCGCCGGGCGGGAGCAGGCCGACCGTGCTCAGGCCCGAACGGACCGTGCGGGTCACCGGGTTGGTGTCCTTCGGCGTGGGCGGGAGCCAGCCGCCGGGGTCCTTGAACACCACGGGCTCGCCGGGCTTCGGCTTCCAGCCGGTCAGGGTGGCGAGCTTGTTCACCGCGACCCGGTCGCCGATCTGCAGGGTGTTCTCCATCGACCCGGACGGGATCGAGAACATCTGGAACAGGCAGGTCTTGATCACCACCGCGATCACCAGGCCCACCGCCACCATCACCGGCAGCTCCACGTACCACGGCCGCCGCTTGCGCAGCTGCCGCACCACCGGCGCAGTCTCCTCGACCACCCGACACCGCCCTCTTCCGGAAGGACGCCACGCTAACCCGCGCGCGGAGGACCGCGAAATCCGGGTTTTACGCCCCGCAGACAACCCCGCGTCAACGGCCCGACGAGCGTCAGGCCTCGGCGTGGGTGTCGCTGGCGATGGCCTCGTGGTGGCGGATGACCTCGGCGATGATGAAGGTGAGGAACTTCTCCGCGAAGACCGGGTCGAGGTTGGCGCTGACGGCGAGTTCGCGCAGGCGCTTGATCTGCTGGCGTTCGCGGGCCGGGTCCGCCGGGGGGAGGCGGTGGTCGGCCTTGAGGCGGCCGACGCGCTGGGTGGCCTTGAAGCGCTCGGCGAGCATGTGGACGACGGCGGCATCGATGTTGTCGATGGACTCGCGCAGGCGGGTCAGCTCGGCGCGGACGGCGTTGTCGATCTCCTCCGGGGAGGAGGTGGGCTGGTCCGTCATGGGGGATGGCTCCGGGGCTTGCGGGTGGGATCTCGGGCTCGGGCCCCGGCCAATCTAACAGGGACGACGTGGCGAACCCCCTTGTATTCGACCCGCGTTCCGGCATGTGGGACGGCGGTTGGACGCCCGGCGCGCCCGGGCCGCCCCGCCGCGGGCAGTCTCGGCGCGGCGGCCCGCCGGGCCCGCCCCGGGCCGTAGGCTGGGCGGGCCGCGACCGGAAGTCCGGCCGCGGACACAGCAGTTCGACCGGCAGTCCGCACTCACAGGAGGTACCTGATCGTGGCAACGACCCGCACCGCGCACACCGAGTGGGAGGGCAACCTGCTCGACGGCAAGGGCCTGGTGACCTTCGACTCCTCGGGCATCGGCGAGTTCCCGGTGTCCTGGCCGGCCCGGGCGGAGACCCCGAACGGCAAGACCAGCCCGGAGGAGCTGATCGCCGGCGCCCACTCGGCCTGCTTCTCGATGGCCCTCTCGCACGGCCTGGCCGGCGCCGGCACCCCGCCGGCGAAGCTGGAGACCAAGGCGGACGTCACCTTCCAGCCGGGCACCGGGATCACCGGCATCCACCTGACCGTGGTCGGCGAGGTGCCGGGCCTGGACGAGGCCGGGTTCCAGAAGGCCGCCGAGGACGCCAAGGCGAACTGCCCGGTGAGCAAGGCGCTGACCGGCACCACCATCACGATCACCGCCAGCCTGGCCTGACCCGCCGTCAGGCTCACGCACCGGCACAGCGCGTGAGTGGACGTGCGCGCCCCCGGGGTGCCCCGGATCGGTGCACTCCGGGGGCATCGCACAGAATGTAAGGGACATCCCTTCACGAACCGGGCGAATCACCCTGGCGGCGGTCGCGCACAGTTACACGGGCGGCCTATGATCGGCGGACGTGGCCCGAGGCCGCCGGACGCCGCGGTCACCGACCGCGGTCGCCGGGCGCACCCGGGCACTGCGGCCGGTCGCCGCCGTCATGGGCGCCGGCCTGATCAGTGGCAGCAGCGGACGGGAGCGTGCCGTGCCGGGCCGGAACGTGAGGGCCGACGCACACCATCGGGGTGGGCAGCCCGAGACGCCGCGCCCGGGAACCGTTTCGGAGGCCTGCGCCACCTGCGGCGCACCCCTGCACGCGGACGCCGGGCATCTCGCGGAGGCCCTGCGGGCCAGCGAGTCGCGGTTCCGGGCGGCCTTCTCGGACGCCGGTTTCGGGATGGCGCTGATCGACACCGACGACCTGGTGATCGAGGGCAACCCGGTGTTCGCCGCGATGCTCGGCCGGGAGGTCGCCGAGCTCCCCCGGATGCACATCCACGAGATCATCGACCCCGAGGACACCCCCCGCCGGCTCTACCGCGAACTGGTGCGCGGCGAGCGCGACCGGATGCGGGTGGAGAAGCGGCTCAAGCACCGCGGCGGGCGCGAGGTGTGGGGCCGGGTCACCGTCTCGCTGATCCGGGACGGCGGGGGCGCCCCGTACTACACGCTGGTGATGGTCGAGGACATCACCGAGCAGCGGCAGCTCGGCGACCGGCTGGCGTACCAGGCGCTGCACGACCCGCTGACCCGGCTGCCGAACCGGGCGCTGTTCTACGAGCGGCTGGAGGCGGCGTTCAAGCCCGCCGAGCCGGCCGGTCCGGGCCGTCCGGAGAGCGAGCGGCGGGTCGGGCTGTGCTACGTCGACCTGGACGGCTTCGCGGCGATCAACGAGACGCTCGGCCACCACGTCGGCGACCAGCTGCTGGTCGCCGTCGCGGCCCGGCTGGAGCACGGCTTCGCGGCCGGCGAGGGGCAGTTGGTGGCCCGGCTGGGCGGCGACGAGTTCGCCGTGCTGGTCGCCGAGTCGGCCGGGCACCAGCAGCTGACCCGGCTGGCGGCGGGGCTGATGGAGGAGCTGGAGCGCCCGTTCGAGGTGGCCGGGCACCGGCTGACGGTGACCGCGTCGATCGGCGTGGTGGAGCGGCCGGTGCGCGGCTCCACGCCCACCGACCTGATCCGCGACGCGGACTCCACCCTGTACTGGTCGAAGGCCGACGGCCGGGCCCGCTGGACGCTGTACGACCGCGACCGCGGCGCCGACCAGCTGACCCGCCACCTGCTGGCGACCGCGCTGCGACCGGCGGTGGAGCGCGGCGAGTTCACCGTGGAGTACCAGCCGCTGGTGGGCCTGACGGACGGCGCGGTGCGCGGCGCGGAGGCGCTGGTGCGCTGGCGGCACCCGCGCTACGGGCTGCTGTCGCCGGACCGGTTCATCCCGCTCGCCGAGGAGTCCGGCGCGATCGTGCCGCTCGGCAAGTGGGTGCTGGAGGAGTCGTGCCGTCAGGCCCGGCACTGGCTGGCCGAGTTCCCGGCCGCGGAGGCCTTCGTCAGCGTCAACCTGGCGGCCCGGCAGATCTGGGACTCCGACGTGGTCGCCGACGTCGCCGAGGTGCTGGAGCGCACCGGACTGCCGCCCCGGCTGCTCCAGTTGGAGATCACCGAGTCGGCGCTGCTCGGCCCCGGCGGGCGGCCGCTGCAGGCCCTGCAGGCGCTCGCCGACATGGGTGTGCGGATCGCCATCGACGACTTCGGCACCGGCTACTCGAACCTGGCGTACCTCTCCCGGCTGCCGGTGCACGTGCTGAAGCTGGACGGAACGTTCATCGAGGCGTTCCGGGAGGCCTCGCCCGCCGCGGACGGGCGGCGCGCCGCGGACGAGCAGATCGTCGGCGCGATGGTGCGGCTGGCGCACGCCCTGGGCCTGACCGTGACCGCCGAGGGCATCGAGAGCGCCGCCCAGGCCGAACGGCTGCGCCAGACCGGCTGCGACACCGCGCAGGGCTGGTACTTCGCCCGCCCTGGCGCGCCGGAGCTGATCGCCGCGATACTGCGCGGACAGCCGGGCGGCTAGGCGCCCCCGGCGCTCAGCGGGAGGGGCGGGCATGGAGCGGCTGGCCGGGGTGCTCGACGGTGCGGCGGTGGTGTCCCGGACGCCGCTGACCGGCGGCCTGTACAACGCCGCCCAGCTGCTCGAACTCGCCGACGGGCGGCGTCTGGTGCTCAAGTGCGCGCCGCCGCCCGGCACTCCGGGCCTCAGCCACGAGCGCGGACTGCTCGGCACCGAGCGGCTGTTCCACGCGCTGGCCGCCGACGCGGGCCTCGCGGTGCCCCGGGTGCTCCACCACGACCCGGAGGGCGACGCGGAGTGCCGGGAGTGGCTGCTGCTGGAGTACCTGGAGGGCAGCACCTGGGACAGCCTGCGCGAGCGGCTCGCCCCCGCCGACCGGGCCCCGCTGCGCCGCCGGCTCGGCGCCTGGGCGGCCCGGCTCGCCCGCGTCACCGGCCCGCGCTTCGGCTACCCGCAGCCGCAGGCCGCGCTGGCCGCCGACGGCTGGCCGGAGGCGTTCGCCGCGATGCTCGGCGCGGTCCTGGACGACGCCGCCCGCTACGGCGTGGAGCTGCCCGCCCCGGCCGGGCGGCTGCGTGCGCTGCCAGCGGAGTTCGCGGCGGAACTGGCCGAGGTGCGGCGCCCGGCGCTGGTGCACTTCGACGCCTGGGAGGGCAACCTGCTGCTGACGGAGGGTCAGGACGGCTGGGAGCTGACCGGGGTGATCGACGGCGAGCGGGCGTTCTTCGGCGATCCCCTGGCCGAGCTGGTCGGCCTGGACCCGCTCGGCACGCCCGAGGACGACCCCGACCTGCTGGCCGGCTACCGCTCGGTGGAGCCCGGGCTGCGGATCGACGCCGCCGCCCGGGCCCGGCTCGCGCTGTACCGGATCTACCTGGCGCTGATCATGCGGGTGGAGTCCACCCCGCGCGACTACACCGGCGAGTTCGCCGCCTGGGTGGACCGCTGGTCCGCCGAGCGGATCACCGAGCAGCTCGCGGCGCTCGGCCGGTGACGGACCCTCAGCCGGTCAGGCCGTACGCCTCGGCGATCAGGCGGTAGGACTCCAGCCGGTTGCGGTGGCCGTGGATGTGCGAGGTGACCATCAGCTCGTCGGCGCCGGTGCGGTGCCGCAGGGCCTCCAGACCGGCGGCGACCTCCTCGGGGGTGCCGAGCACCACGTTGGCCAGCCAGGAGTCCAGGAAGTCCTCCTCGGCGAGGGTGTACGGGTGGGCGGCGGCCTCCTCGGGGGTGGGGATCGGGCCGGGGCGGCCCTGGCGCAGCCGCAGCGTGGCGAGCCCGGCGGAGCGGGCCAGCCGGCGGGCCCGCTCGCCGTCCTCGGCGGCGACCGCGCCGACCCCGATCAGGGTGTAGGGCTTGTCCAGCACCGCGGACGGGCGGAAGCCGTCGCGGTACAGGTCGAGCGCGGCGACGGTGTTGCCGCCGCTGAAGTGGTGGGCGAAGGCGAACGGCAGGCCGAGCCGGGCGGCGAGCTGGGCGCTGAAGCCGGAGGAGCCGAGCAGCCAGGTCGGCGGTCGGCTCGCGGAGCGCGGCACGGCGGCGAGGGTCGCGTAGGGGTGGCCGTCGGGGAAGTCGCCGTCCAGGAAGTGGATCAGTTCGGCGAGCTGGCGCGGGAAGTCGCCGGGGCCCTCCGACTCGCCGCGGCGCAGCGCCCGGGCGGTGGCCTGGTCGGTGCCGGGGGCGCGGCCGAGGCCGAGGTCGATCCGGCCGGGGTGCAGGGCCTCCAGCAGGCCGAACTGCTCGGCGATGGCGAGCGGCGCGTGGTTGGGGAGCATCACGCCGCCGGAGCCGAGCCGCAGGGTGGAGGTGTGCGCGCCGAGGTGGGCGAGCAGCACCGCGGGGACGGAGCTGGCCACGCCGGGCATGCCGTGGTGCTCGGCGACCCAGAACCGGTGGTAGCCCCACTGCTCGGCGCTGCGGGCCAGCTCGGTGGTGGCGGCGAGTGCCTCGCCGGGGCTGTAGCCGGTGCCGACGGTGGCCAGGTCCAGGATGGAGAGCGGCGCGGGAGCGTTCCCGGCGGTGCGGCCGCGGATCGGGTCGGCGGCGGGCTCGGTGGGGTCGGTCGGCTCCGGTGCGATGCTCATGCGCTGCGTCCTCCTGGTGCCCCGGCCGGGTGCCTGGGCGGTCGTCGGGGGACAACCCGGCGACCGGCCGCGGTTGTTCCCGCCGAAGCGCACGGTTTCGCTGACGGTCCGACAGGAGGCCACGCTCCGTGGCGACTTCACGCCAGAGCGAGTTGTCGCCAGGTCGAACGGTCGATCCGGGGGTGGCCATGCGGCAGTCTGGTGATCAGCGGAGCACGTACCGGTTCCGCGACCAGCGACAGATCGGCGGGCTCGACCAGCGTCGTTCGATCCCCATGAGCCCCTGGAGCGGCAACCCCGCCCCAGGGGCTCTCGTGGTTCCCGGGCCCGGAGTGTGACGCGCCACACCGGGGGTGCTTCATGGCATGAAATTCTCTCGCGCTAGCGTTGGCCCCGTTGCAGCTGCCTCTCCCCCGGGCGGGCTGGAGGGAGAACCACCTTGGACGCCAACGCCGTGATCGGCCCGGCCTGGTACTGCGGCCTGGCCCTGGCCGCGGTACTCGGCGACGCCTTCCTGCCGTTCCTGCCGAGCGGCACCCTGGTGATCCTCGCGGTGCTGAAGACCTCGCAGGTGCACAACGCCCCGCTGCTGCTGGCCGCCGGGGTGGCCGCGGCCTCGTTCCTCGGCGACCTGCTGCTGCTCCACCTGGCCCGGCGCGGCGCCCCCGCGGTCAGCCGCCGGCTGGAGCGCCGGCCGAAGCTGGCCGCGAGCGTCGAGCGGGTGCAGCGCGCCTTCACGGGCCGCACCAGCCGGGCCGCCGCGGCGATCGTCATCGTGGCCCGCTTCGTCCCGGCGGGGCGCACCGTCCTGGACCTCGCGGTCGGGCACTCCCCCGGCCGCCCGTGGACCTTCCTGCGCTGGTCGGCGGTGGCCGCCGTGCTGTGGGCCGCGTACATCGTCACGCTGGGCTGGCTCAACTCGCACTGGTTCGACACCGCGTGGCTGAGCCTGGCGATCTCCTGCCTGGCCGCCACCGCCATCTCCAGCGGCATCGCGCAGCTGGTCCGGCGCCGCCGCCGGGAGCTCGCGGCGCTCGCCGGAGCCGAGTGACCTGCTCTGTCCCAGAACGGCAACAAGGCGGTGCGGCGTGCAGCCGCGACGGCCGTCCCCGGCGTGGTGTCCGACAGGTGGGGCGGCGTTGGCCGGGCCACCTGAGCCGTGCCATCCTTGGGTGGCGCTAACGTCAAATTGTCCGATTTTGCCAGCACTTGACCTCCGGGAGCCGCGGTTCGGCCCCCGGAGCTTTTCTGGCCCGGACCCACCGCGGCAGGGGAGACCATGAGCACCATCTCGCGCAGGACAGTGCTGTCCGCCACGGCGGCCACCGCGGCACTCGGGGCCGTCACCGCCTGTTCGAGCGGCGGGGGCGGTGGCACCGGGCGCCCCGGTTCCGACGCCGGCGCCTCCAACCAGCCGTCCTCCGGGACGTCCCCCGTGAAGGGCACCCCGCTCGGCGACGGCTCGAGCGCCGACACCGGCGCGCAGCCCAACCAGCCGACCCCGGAGAAGCTCAAGCCCGGTGAGGCTCCCCCGCAGTTCGTGGTCTTCTCCTGGGACGGCGCGGGCGCCACCGACGACGGCCAGTTCACCCGGTTCCTCAAGCTCGCCGAGCAGTACAAGGCGACCATGACCTTCTTCCTGTCCGGCATCTACACGCTGCCGAAGGAGAAGGCCTCGCTGTACCACCCGCCGAAGCACTCGGTCGGCGCCTCGGACATCCCGTTCCTGTCCGCCAACGCCGTCCGCAACACCATCAAGCTGATCAGCCAGGCCTGGCTGGCCGGCCACGAGATCGGCACCCACTTCAACGGGCACTTCTGCTCCACCCGTTCGGATGGCAACGGCGTCAACAAGTGGACGCCGGAGGACTGGGAGAGCGAGATCGAGCAGGCGGTCTCGTTCGTCACCCAGTGGAAGACCAACACCGGTTTCACCGACGTCGACCCGCTGCCCTTCGACTACAAGAAGGAGCTGATCGGCGGCCGCACCCCCTGCCTGGAGGGCCAGAAGGCGCTGCTGCCGACCGCGGCGAAGCTCGGCTGGAAGTACGACGCCAGCTCCCCCGGCGGCCTGCAGATCTGGCCGCAGAAGGTCCAGGACGGCAAGATCTGGGACTTCCCGCTCCAGGGCATCCCGTTCCCGGGCCACAACTTCCAGGTGCTGTCGATGGACTACAACATCCTGGCGAACCAGTCCGGCGGCTCCACCAAGGGCGACGCGTCCAAGTACCCGGCGTGGCGCGACCAGGCCCGTGACTCGTACCTGGCGGGCTTCAACCGCGCCTACACCACCAACCGCGCCCCGTTCTTCGTCGGCAACCACTTCGAGCAGTGGAACGGCGGCATCTACATGGACGCGGTCGAGGAGACCCTGAAGCAGATCGCCGGCAAGCCGGACGTCCGGCTGGTGTCCTTCCGTCAGCTCGTCGAGTGGCTGGAGGTGCAGGACCAGTCCACCATCCGCAAGCTCCGCACCCTGGGCGTGGGCCAGGCCCCGACGGGCGGCTGGCAGACCTTCCTCGGGACGGCGTAGGGCGCGCCGGCGGCTACCGCACGACCTGGGCCAGCCGGTCCGACCAGAGGATCGTGTAGTGGTTGGTGTCCGGCACCAGCTCCGTCGGGATCGCGACCTTCGCCAACCGGCCCTGGTCGTAGAGGGCCTGAGGCTCGTTCAGGAGGCCGCGCTCGGCGTACAGCAGGGTGGCGGGGACGGTGAGGCGGTGGACGGCGTCGGCGGCTTCGGGGTCCAGCAGGACCTGGGCGCCGTCGGTGCGGACCGCCTCGCCGACGCAGGAGGAGACCAGCTCGGGTTCGGCGCCGATCAGGTCGCGCTGGACGTAGGCGTCGATCTCGGGGGTCCACGCGCCGAACGCGGGGTGCGCGCGCCAGAAGTCGCGGTAGGCGTCGCGGCCGGCGAAGGTCATCGAGAGCCGGGCCAGCGCGGGGCCGAGGACGGCCGCCAGGGCGTCCTCCTCGCGGACGCCCGCGGGGAGCGGGAAGCTCACCGCGCCGTCGACCAGCACCAGGTCGGTCAGCAGCTCCGGGTGCCGGACGGCGGTGAGCGCGCCGACCCACGCGCCCATCGAGTGGCCGACCAGCCGGACGGGCGCGTCGCCGAGCCGGCGGATCAGCGCGGCGACGTCCTCGGCGTGCCGGGCCAGGCCGTAGGGGCCGGGCAGGTCCCGGCTCGCGGCCCGTCCGCGCAGGTCGGGGGCGTAGAGCGAGACCCGGCCGTCGAGCAGGCGGGCCAGCGGACCCCAGGCGAGGGCGTTGGCGGTGATGCCGTGGACGGCGACCACCACGGGGGCGTCGGGGACCGTCGCGGGCCAGTGCAGGACGGCCAGCTCGCCGTCGGCGACGGGGACGGTGAGGGACTGCGGGTGCGTCATGCGGCGCCTTCCGGGACGGCGGTGGCGGCGGGCCGGGCGGTCCGCGCGGCCCGGCCGGAACGGATCCGGGCGGGCAGGCGGGCCAGGCCGCCGGGGAGCAGGTAGACCACGGCGACGAAGAGGCTACCGAGCAGGAACAGCGGTTGGGAGAGCGGAACCCGTAGCACGGCGGGGAGTTCGGCGATCGACGCGGAGTTGGCGAGGTCGCCGAGGCGGTGCGCGGCCCAGGTGTAGAGGACGCCGCCGAGCAGCGGGCCCCAGCGGGTGCCGGAGCCGCCGAGGACGACCATCACCAGCAGCGCCAGGGTGGCGTCGGAGCTCGCGGCCTGCGGCGTGGCGCCGCCGGTGAGCAGCAGGTAGACCACGCCGCCCGCGCCGGCCAGGGCGCCCGCGACCGTGAACGCGACCAGCTTGAAGCCGTACGGGCGCAGCCCCAGCACCTCGACCCGGCGTTCGTTCTCGCGGATGCCGGCCCAGATCCGTCCGGTGGGCGAGGCGACCGTCCAGTGCACGACGGCGAGGGTGAGCACCAGGTAGGCGACGGCGATCCAGTAGAGGTTGGCGGTGTTCTGGATGCCGATCAGCGCGCCGGGGAGGCGGTCGGCGGGCGCCGAGCGGCCCTCCTCGCCGCCGGTGAGGCCGCCGGGGTTGCGCTGCACCAGGATCGCGCCGGCCTGGGCGAAGGCGAGGGTGACCATGGAGAAGCCGATGCCGGTGACCCGCAGCGAGATCGAGCCGAGCAGCAGGGCGAGCGCCACCGAGCAGGCGACGCCGAACACCGCGGCGGCCACGAACGGGAGTCGGAGCTCCAGCATGGCCAGGTCGGTGGCGTACAGGCCGGTGGCGAAGTACAGGGCGTGGCCGAAGGAGAGCAGTCCGGTGCGGCCGAGCAGCAGGTCGTAGCCGCTGGCGAGGGCGCCGTAGACCAGGCAGAGGGCCAGGAGTTGCAGGCTGCCGGGGCTGCCGAGCGGGCCGTCGAGCAGTCCTGGCAGCGGGAGCGCGCCGTAGGGCGCGATCAGCAGGACGAGCAGCAGGGCGAGCGGCCACCACCGCTTGAGCAGGGCGGTCATGCGAGTCTCCCGGTGAGTCCGCGCGGCTTGGCGAGCAGCAGCACGGCGAGCAGGACCACGACGGACAGGTCGCCGAGGCCCGCAGCTGAGTAGTAGTTGGCGAACTGCTGGACCAGGCCGACCGCGACGGAGGCCACGGCGGCCCCGGTGACCGAGCCCGTGCCGCCCATCACGACGACCACGAAGGCGAAGATCAGCAGGCTGGTGCCCTGGCCGGGGTTGACCGAGCCGAAGTAGAGGCCGGCCAGCGCCCCGCCGAGCGCGGCGGCGGCGCCGCCGATCGCGAAGACCAGCGTGAAGGCCTTGCGGACGTCGATGCCGAGCGCGGTGACCATGGCGCGGTCCTCGACGCCGGCCCGGACGATCAGCCCGTAGCGGGTGCGGGCCAGGAACAGCCGCAGCAGCAGGAGCACGACCACGGCGGCGGCGACCAGCACGAAGCGGTTGACGGGCACGGTCGCGCCGAGCAGGCGCACCGTCCCGGACAGCGCCGCGGGCTGCGGGAAGGGCCGGGCGTCGCCGCCCCAGATGCCCATCAGCAGGGCGGGCAGGGCGAGTCCGACGCCGACGGTGGCGAGGATCTGGTCGCGGGGGCGGGCGTAGAGCGGCCGGATCAGCGCGAGTTCGAGCAGCACGGCGGCGGCGGTGCCGACCACCGTGCCGAACGGGACGGCCAGCCAGAAGCCCAGGCCGCCGTCGGTGGCGGCCCACCAGGAGGCGTAGGCGCCGACGGACAGCAGCGCGCCGTGGGCGAAGTTGAGCACGTCCATCAGGCCGAAGATCAGCGACAGGCCGGAGGCGACCAGGAAGTACAGCGCGCCGAGCCCGAGTCCGGTGCAGGCGAGCAGGACGACGGTGTTCATCAGGGGGTCACCTCGGGAGCGGGACGGTGGCTGCCGACGCCGAGCAGCCGGCGGGCGGCGTCCTCGTCGGCGAGCAGGGCGCGGGCGTCGCCCTGGTGGGCGGTGCGGCCGTCGGCGAGCACGGCGCAGTGGCCGGCCACCCGGCGCACCAGCGCGAGGTTCTGCTCGACCAGCAGCACGGGGACGGTCCCGGCGACCCGGGCGAGCACGTCGGCGACCTCCGCGACGATCTTCGGGGCGAGGCCCTTGGTGGGTTCGTCGGCGATGATCAGCCGGTTGCCGTTGAGCAGGGTGCGGGCGATGGCGACCATCTGCTGCTGGCCGCCGGAGAGGGTTCCGGCGGGCTGCTTCTGACGCTGCTTCAGCTCGGGGAACAGCTCGTGCACCAGGTCGTAGGCGGGGGCGGTGTCGCGTTCGGCGAGGCGCAGGTTCTCGGCGACGGTGAGGCCGGCGAAGATCCCGCGGTCCTCGGGGGCGTAGCCGATGCCGCGGCGGACCACCTGGTGGGTGGGCAGCTTCACGGTCTCGGCGCCGTCGAAGAGCAGCGATCCGGTGCGCGGGACCAGGCCCATGACGGCCTTGACGGTGGTGGTCTTGCCCGCGCCGTTGCGGCCGAGCAGGGCGGTGACGCCGGTGGCGGCGACGTCCAGCTCCACCCCGTGCAGGATGTGCAGGCCTTCGATCACCACCCGCAGGTCACGGACCGTCAGCAGGCTCACAGCGCCTCCCCGAGGTAGGCCCCCTGGACGGTGGCGTCGGCCATCACGGCCTCGGGGGTGTCGAGTGCCAGCAGGGTGCCGTGGTGCATCACGGCGAGCCGGTCGGCGAGGCCGAGCAGCACGTCCATGTGGTGCTCGACCATCAGCACGGTGCGGCCCTGGTCCTGGTGGACCGAGCGGATCAGCTCGACCAGGGCGGGCACCTCCTCGGCGCTGACCCCGGCCATCGGCTCGTCGAGCAGGATCAGGCGGGGGCCGCCGACCAGCAGCACGGCGAGTTCGAGCTTGCGCTTGCCGCCGTGCGAGAGGGAGCCGGCGAGGTCGTCGGCGCGGGCGGCGAGTCCGGTGCGCTCCAGGGTCTCCTCGACCTGCTGCCGGTAGGCGTCGGCGCGCCGCCAGATCCGGTAGGAGGCGCGCGGTCCGGCGGCGGCCTGGGCGGCCAGCCGGACGTGCTCGGCGACGCTGAGGCCGGGCCACAGCGAGGAGGTCTGGAAGGTCCGGCCGAGGCCCCGCCGGGCCCGGGCGGGCACCGGCAGGGCGGTGATGTCCGCGCCGTCCAGGGCGAGCGAGCCGTGGGTGGCGGGGTGGATGCCGGAGATCAGGTTGAACAGGGAGGTCTTGCCCGCCCCGTTCGGGCCGATGAAGGCGACGAACTCGCCTTCCGCGACGTCGAAGCTCACGTCCTGGACGATCGGGACGCCGCGGACGGACCAGCCGAGGCCGTCCAGCCGCAGGACCGGGGCGGGGCTGCTCATGTCGGTTCAGCCCGCCATCTTGGCGACCGGCGGGGCGACCTGGTCGGCCGTCAGCTTCTTCTCCACGCTGGGCTTGGCGGCGGCGCCGGTGCCGGTCAGCTTGACCTGGAACATCGGCTGCAGCAGCGCGTGGTCCTCGGCGCGGATCGTCAGCTGCCCCTTGACCCCGTCGAAGCTCCAGCCCTCCAGGGCCTTCACCAGGGCGTCGGTGTCGGCGTCGGAGCCCTTGGCGGTCTCCAGCGCGTGCACCACCATCTGGGCGGCGGTGAAGCCGTCGGGGGTGAACAGGTCGGGCTTGGAGCCGGCCTTGGTGACGGCGTCGGTCATCGCGAGTTCGGCCTCGGTGCCGCCGGCCGCGCCCGCGAAGTAGTGGTTGAGGAAGCTGATCCGCTCGGCGGCGGGGCCGAACAGCGGGTAGGAGGCGGCCACGTCGAGGCCGGTGACCACCTTGGTGGCGGAGAAGACGTCCTGCTGGGTGAGCGAGGTCCACAGCGCGGAGGCGGTGTCGCCGGCCCAGGCGACGAACAGCAGGTCGGGCTTGGCGGCCTTGGCCTGGCTGGCGAACGGGGTCAGGTCGGTGGCGGACGGCGGGGCGAGCACCGCGTCGACGGTGGCGCCCTCGCCGCCGAGGACGTCCTTGACGGCGGCGACGTTGGCCTGGCCGAAGGCGCTGTCCTGGGCCAGCACGGTGACCTTCTTGCCCTTGGCGTCGCCGATGAAGGAGGCGGCGGCCCTGGTGTCCTGGTAGGACTGCCGGCCGGAGCGGAAGGTGTACTTGTTCAGGCCGGTGACCTTGTCGGCGGCGGCCGGGCCGCTGATGAACAGCACCTTGTTCTGCGCGGCGATCGGGCCGACCTGCAGCGCCACGCCGGAGGCGGTGGAGCCGGCCAGCACCTTGTAGCCCTTGCCGATCAGGTCCTTGGCGGCGGAGACCGCCTTGGCCGGGTCGCCCGCGTCGTCCTGCTCGGCGACCTCCACCGGGTGCCCGGCGACCGCGTTCGTGCCCTTGGTGGCGTAGGACAGGCCCGCCTTGAAGCCCTCCAGGTACTGCTTGCCGTAGGCGGCCAGCGGGCCGGTCCGGGAGTACACCAGGCCGACCTTGACCGGGGTCTTGGACCCGCCCGCGTCGGTCGAGGTGCCCGCGGTGCCGGCCTTGGCGCAGCCGGCGGCGAGCAGCACGCAGGCGGCCAGCGCGGCGAGCGTGCGGACGGGTCTGTGGGTGGCGTCCGTGACGGGCATGGTGGTCGGCTCCTGACGTGGCTGTGCTGGTGGATTGCCGGAACCGTAGGGGGGCCGCCCGGGGCGCGACATGTGACGGACGCACGCATCGGCCGTCCTGGCTGTGTGCGCCGCCGACATGTCGGGGCGTCAGCCCGGCGACGGTGTGCGGCGGGCACATGACCCGGGTGCGGCCCATGTCCGCGGCCGCCATGGAAAGCGCCGGGGCCTGCGGTGAGGGTGGTGCGGTGCCGGCGACGCCGCCGGCCCCCCACTCGATGAGGTGACCACCTTGGACAAGGTCCTGGACTCCCCCGCCCGCGCGGTGGGGGACATTCCCGACGGCGCGCTGCTCGCGGTCGGCGGCTTCGGCCTGTGCGGCATCCCGTCCACCCTGATCGGCGCGCTGGTCGCCGCGGGCACCACCGGACTGCGGGTGGTCTCCAACAACTGCGGGGTGGACGACTGGGGCTTGGGCCTGCTGCTGCGGGCCGGCCGGATCGCCCGGATGACCTCCAGCTACGTGGGCGAGAACAAGGAGTTCGCCCGCCAGTACCTGAACGGCGAGCTGGAGGTGGAGCTCACCCCGCAGGGCACCCTCGCCGAGCGGCTGCGGGCCGGCGGCGCGGGCATCCCGGCGTTCTTCACCCCGGCCGGCGCGGGCACCCAGGTCGAGGAGGGCGGCCTGCCGTGGCGGTACGCGCCCGGCGGCGGCGCGGTCGCGCTGGCCTCCCCGCCCAAGGAGGTGCGGGAGTTCGGCGGGCGCCGGTACCTGCTGGAGGAGGCGATCACCGCGGACTTCGCGCTGGTCCGCGCCGAGGTCGCCGACCGGCACGGCAACTGCGTGTTCCACGCCGCCGCCCGCAACTTCAACCCGCTGTGCGCCACCGCCGGGAAGGTCACCGTCGTCGAGGCGGACCGGATCGTCGAGCCCGGCGAGCTGCCCCCCGACGCCGTCCACCTGCCCGGCGTGTACGTGGACCGGGTGGTCGCCGCCGACCCCGCCGACCGCCGCATCGAGCGACGCACCGTCAGCCCGGCCGCCCCGAAGGAGTCCTGATGACCACCACGCTCGACCCGCGCGACGCGCTCGCCGCCCGGGCCGCCCGCGAACTGCGCGACGGCCAGTACGTCAACCTCGGCATCGGCCTGCCGACGCTGATCCCCGGCCACCTGCCGCCGGGCGTGCACGTGGTGCTGCACTCCGAGAACGGCGTCCTCGGCGTCGGCCCGTACCCGGCGGACGCCGACGTCCACCCCGACCTGATCAACGCCGGGAAGGAGACCGTCACCGTCAACCCCGGTGCGGCGTACTTCGATTCGGCGTTCTCCTTCGGCATGGTGCGCTCCGGCCGGATCGACGTCTCGGTGCTCGGCGCGATGCAGGTCTCGGCCCGCGGCGACCTGGCCAACTGGATGATCCCCGGCAGGATGGTCAAGGGCATGGGCGGCGCGATGGACCTGGTGCACGGCGCCCGCCGCCTCATCGTGGTGATGGAGCACACCGCCCGGGACGGCGCCCCCAAGATCGTGCAGGAGCTGTCCCTGCCCGCCACCGGCCGCGCCGTGGTGCACCGCATCGTCACCGACCTGGCCGTCCTGGACGTCACCCCCGAGGGCCTGCGCCTGGTCGAACTCGCCGACGGCGTCAGCCTCGACCGCCTGCGCGCCGCCACCGAACCGCCCGTCCTGACGGACTGACGGGCTCACGGGCCCGCGCGGCGGGGGTGACCCAGGGTGACCCTCACCCCCCGCCGCGCGTGGCGTCCGCCGCTACTTCAGGTTCGGGATCTGCCAGTCGATCGCCTTGCCGCCGAAGCCCTCCAGGGCCGCGTCGATCTGCGAGAACGGCTTGCTGCCGAGGAACAGCTTCGCGGACAGCGGCGAGGGGTGGGCGCCCTGGACGACCACGTGCCGGTCGGTGTCGATCAGCGGCAGCTTCTTCTTCGCGTAGCCGCCCCACAGCACGAAGACGCAGGGCTCCTCGCGGGCGCTGACCGCCTTGATCACCGCGTCGGTGAACTTCTCCCAGCCCTTGTTCTTGTGCGAGTTCGCCTCGTGCGCGCGCACCGTGAGCACCGCGTTGAGCAGCAGCACGCCCTGCTCGGCCCACGGCATCAGGTACCCGTTGTCGGGGACGGTGAGGCCGAGGTCGGTGGTCAGCTCCTTGTAGATGTTGCGCAGCGACGGCGGCGTCTTCACGCCCGGCAGCACCGAGAAGCTCATGCCGTGCGCCTGGCCGTTGTCGTGGTACGGGTCCTGACCGAGGATCAGCACCCGGACGTCCTCGTACGCGGTCGCGGCGAGCGCCGAGAACTCCTGCCCGGCGGGCGGGAACACCTCGTGCTCCGCGCGCTCGGCCGCCAGGAACTCCGTCAGCTGCGCGAAGTACGGCTTGCCGGTCTCCTCGGCGAGCACCGCCCGCCAGGACTCCGGCACCTCCAGGACGCCGCCCACGCTCGCCTCGGCCAGCTCCGTCACGTGTACCTCCCACCGGCCGCGCCGCACGGCGACCGCTCTCATCGGACTCCGGGCCCCGTCGTCCAGGCCCGCGTGGTGAACGCTACTCGCTCGCGCCGACAGCCTGCCGCGCCCGCCGGACCCGCAGCGCCTCCCAGCCGTTCAGGCCGACCAGCACCACGGCCAGCAGCACCAGCACGGCCAGCGCGGGCAGCCGGTGCAGCGGGGTGAGCAGCAGCACCGCCAGCAGCGCGGAGACCACCGCCGCGGCGGCCAGCCGGGTCGGCGAGATCATCCCGAACATCATCTTCCGGGTGTAGCTGAAGCTCAGCAGGTACAGCACACTGCCGCCATACAGCAGCCCGAGCGCGCCGTCGCCGAGCACGCCGCCGGGCCGGGCGACCGTCTCGGCGAAGCCGACCGCCACCGTGATCACCCCCGCGATCAGCGCCAGGTGGCCGTAGGAGAACACCTGGCGCATCACGTCGCGGCGGGAGACGGCGGTCTCCAGGGCGTAGCGCATGGCGTCCGCGGCATAGCCGAAGTACTGCCACCACAGGGCGCACGAGATCACGAACGCCACGGCGACGGAGGCCAGTTGGCCCGCGTGCAGCGGGGCGCCGGCCACCGGGGCGCCGATACCGACGATCGACTCGCCGAGTGCCACCAGCAGGAACAGCCCGAACCGCTCCGGCAGGTGGCCGGGGTGGTAGTCGACCCGGGCCAGGTGCCGGCGGAACGCCAGCGGCGCCGCCAGGTCGGTGGCCGCGGCGAGCGCCCACAGCGTCTCGCGCAGCGGGGAGCCGGCCAGCCCGCCGAGCAGCAGCAGCGGCCCGGTGAGGAACCCCGCCACCCCGTACGGGCCGATCCAGATCCGCCGCACCTGACGGGCCATCAGGCCGAGCAGCACCAGCCGGGCCGCCCAGTACGCGGCGCCGAACAGCACCCCGCGCGGGCCGAACGCGCCGGGCAGCGCCAGCGCCATGAACAGCCCGGCCAGGCCCACCGCGAAGATCCCGATGCGGTCGCGCGCGTTGTCCACGTCCCGGATGTTGGCCTGCACCGTGGTGCCGACCCAGCACCAGTACACCGGCACGAACGCCACCAGCGCCCGGCCCACGCCCGCCCAGTCGTGGTGGTGGTGCAGCAGCCCCGACACCTGGGTCACCGCGAACACGAACACCAGGTCGAAGTAGAGCTCCGCCCAGGTGACGCGCTTCTCCTCCACGTGAACTCCCCCCGTCCGCCGGGCGCCTCCCCGACGCCCGCCCCGTGACCGGCACAGGGTACCGGGGACGCCGCCGACCGGGCCGACTAGGCTGAGCCGCGTTGGGGCAGCCAGTGGCGCCCGACCGGCCAGCGGTGTCCGGTCGGAGCGATGCAACAGATCGTTCGACCGTCGCAAGACCGAGGAGACACCTACCGTGGCAGACCGCAAGCCCATCGAGACCTGGCTGACCGACATGGACGGAGTCCTCATCCACGAGGGCGTGCCGATCCCGGGGGCCGACGCCTTCATCAAGCGGCTGCGTGAGTCCGGAAAGCCCTTCCTGGTGCTCACCAACAACTCGATCTACACCCAGCGCGACCTGCACGCCCGGCTCTCCCGGATGGGCCTCGACGTCCCCGCCGAGCACATCTGGACCTCCGCGCTGGCCACCGCCAAGTTCCTCGCCGACCAGCGCCCGAACGGCACCGCCTACGTGATCGGCGAGGCCGGCCTGACCACCGCGCTGCACGACGTCGGCTACGTCCTCACCGACAGCGACCCGGACTTCGTGGTCCTCGGCGAGACCCGCACCTACTCCTTCGAGGCGATGACCAAGGCC
This sequence comes from Kitasatospora sp. NPDC049285, assembly GCF_040678815.1. Lineage (NCBI taxonomy): Bacteria > Bacillati > Actinomycetota > Actinomycetes > Kitasatosporales > Streptomycetaceae > Kitasatospora > Kitasatospora sp. NPDC049285. The sequence goes on from NZ_JBFAQR010000054.1 coordinate 41,362, forward strand.
GTCCGCCTGATCGACGCGGGCGCCCGCTTCATCGCCACCAACCCGGACGAGACCGGCCCGTCCGCCGAGGGCGCGCTGCCCGCCACCGGCGCGGTCGCCGCGCTGATCACCAAGGCCACCGGCGTGGAGCCGTACTTCGTCGGCAAGCCCAACCCGCTGATGATGCGGGCCGGCCTGAACGCGATCGGCGCGCACTCCGAGAACAGCGCGATGATCGGCGACCGGATGGACACCGACATCGTCTCCGGCATGGAGGCCGGCATGTCGACCTTCCTGGTCCTCACCGGCCTCACCCAGGCCGCCGACGTGGACCGCTTCCCCTACCGCCCGACCCGCGTGGTCGACTCCATCGCGGACCTGGTCGAACTGATCTGACGCCGCCTCGCACGGGTCCCCGGTCACCGGGGGCCCGTGCCGTTGCGTTTCCTCAGCCCAGTTCGCGGGCGTCGGTCTCCGGCAGCCAGTCGCGTCCGGGGCGGTACTCCAGCCAGCGACGCTCGCGCCCGCGGTCGGCGAAGGCACGCAGCAGCGCCGGGACCGCGGGGTGCGGGCGGTCGCGGTGCCAGACCAGCGACCAGGCGTACAGCGGGACCGGGTCGGCGAGCGGGCGGACCACCAGCCCGGGCGAGGCGGCGAGCGGCAGTTCGGCGGGCAGCAGGGTGCAGGCCTCCGGGGCGGCGCGGACCCGGTCCAGCAGGTGGGCCAGGCCCAGGTTGGCCTCGCCGGGCAGTACCGGCACGCCGAAGCGCTCGGCGAACCGGGCCAGGAAGTCCAGCCGGGCCGGGGCGGCGGGCAGCACCAGGCGCAGCGCGGCGAGGTCGGCGGGCCGCACCTGGGCCTGGCGGGCCAGCGGGTGCCCGGCGGGCAGCACCACGTCCACCGGCTCCAGCCGCACCAGGCGGTGCGCCAGCCGCGCGGGCGGGCCGGCCCCCTCCGCGGGCGGGTGGAAGCGCCCGAACCCGGCAGCGGCCTCACCCCGCTCCACCGCCTCGGCCACCCCCGCCAGGTCGCGTCCCGGCCCCACCTCGACCGGCAACCCGCCGTCCCCACCGAGGACTTCACGCACCGTCCGGAGCGGCTCGAACAGGTGCCCCCAGACGTCCAGCCGGGCCGGGCCCACCCCCTCCCGGGCCGCGGCCACCGCGGCCCGCCCGGCGGCCAGCGCCGCCCGCGCCGGCTCGAGGAACCGCCGCCCCGCCTCGGTGAGGCCCACCGCCGAACGCCCCCGATCGACCAGGCGGACGCCCAACTCCCGCTCCAGCGCGGCGATCCGCTTCGACACGCCCTGCTGACTGATCGCCAACTGCTCGGCGGCGCGCCGGAAGTGCAGCTGCTCCGCGACGGTGACGAAGGCGCGCAGCTGGGCGAGGTCGGGGTCCATCCCGCCATCCTCGCCGACAACCAGCGGTTGTCGTACGGCAGTTCCGGTTGTTGGACCGGCCACCGCCCGCCGCCGTCTACTGGTCGCACCGCCGACCCCCGTCACCGCCCGGCGCGAACGCCGCTCCACGGCCACGCCGTCCGCACCCTCCACCGACCCGATCCACCCCGAGGAGCACCCCATGAGCCCCGAACCGAGCACCGACCCGCGCACCGTGGTCACCGCGTACGTGGCCGCCGTCGCCCGCGGCGACCTGGCCGCGGTCCGCGCCGCCTTCACCGAGGACGCCACCTGGAGCTACCCCGGCGGCGACCTGCCCTTCAGCGGGGTCTGGCGCGGCCGAAAGGCGATCGTCGAGGACTTCCTCGGCGCGGCCGGCCCGCTGTTCGCCCCCGGCACGCCGGTGAAGGTCGCGCTGACCGGCACCCCGATCGCCGAGGGCGACCGGGTGGTCGCCGAGTGGACCTCCCGCGGCACCACCGCCCACGGACACCGCTACGACAACCGCTGCCTGGGCGTCTTCACCGTCCGCGACGGCCGGATCGCCGCCGTCCGCGAGTACACCGACACCCTGCACGCCGCGCGCACCCTCTTCGCCGAAGCAGAGGTAGAGGCCGACGCCGAAGCCGAGACCGAAGCCGGGGCCGCCTCAACGCACTCTTAAACCGTCCCTAAACAAGCCGACATCACGTCAATTCTGCCGCCCCGCAGGGCTAGCGTCCCGGACACGCCCTCCGCTCGACGCAAGGAGCCCGCCGATGGCCGCCCTCCGCCGCACCGCCGTCCTGCTGGCCGCCACCGCACTGTTCAGCGGCCTGGCCACCACCCCGGCAGCCGCGCACGGCTCGATGCAGAACCCGCTCAGCCGGGTCGAGGGCTGCTACCTGGAGGGCCCGGAGCAGCCGAGGTCGGCGGCCTGCCGGGCCGCGGTCGCGGCGGGCGGCACCCAGGGGCTGTACGACTGGATGGGCGTGCGGATCGGCGATGCGGACGGCCGGCACCGCGAGCGGATCCCGGACGGCAAGCTGTGCAGCGCCGGCGACCCCGAGTTCGCCGGGCTCGACCTGCCGCGCACCGACTGGCCCGCGACCAGCCTCCCCGCCGGCCGGCCGTTCACCTTCCGGTTCCGGGCCACCGCCCCGCACCGCGGCACCTTCCGGCTCTACCTCACCCGGCCCGGCTACGACCCGAGCCGCCCGCTGCGCTGGGCCGACCTCGCCGACACCCCGTTCCTCACCGTCACCGACCCGCAACTCGTCGACGGGCAGTACATCCTGCCGGGCACCGTCGCCGCCGGGCTGACCGGCCGTCAGCTGCTCTACGCGATCTGGCAGCGCTCGGACAGCCCCGAGGCCTTCTACTCCTGCTCCGACGTGGTCTTCGACGGCACCGGCGCCACCCCGAACACCGCGCCCGTCCCCAGCGCCCCCGCCCACACCCACGAGGCCGCGACCACGTCCGCGCCCGCCACCCCCGAACCGACCACCCCCGCGCCCGCCACCACCACCGCGCCCGCCACCGCGATCAGCACCACCGCGGCCGCCGCTCCCGCCGCCGCACAGCTCGCCCGGACCGGCGGCTCGGCCGGCACCACCGGCGTGCTGATCTCGCTCGGCTCGGTGCTGCTGCTCTCCGGCGCGGCGCTCGGCGTCCTGCACCGCCGGCGCCCACGGCACGCCCGCCGCGCCCGCTGACCCGCCCGCCGACCCGACGAAGCCGCCCCGCGCGGGCCGCCCCCAACAGCGGCCCGGACCATGCGGGTGGCTCCGCCGCTCCGGGGGAGCGGGATGGTTCAGTTAGGGGCATGAGCAGCACGCCCCACGCCCCGTTCCGCGTCGGACTGATCGGCTACGGCCTGGCCGGCTCCGCCTTCCACGCCCCGCTGATCGCCACCACTCCCGGACTGCAGCTGGACGCGGTGGTCACCGCCAACCCCGACCGCCGCGCCCAGCTGCACCGCGACCACCCGGGCGCCCGCGCCCTGGACACGCCCGAGCAGCTGTTCGAGGACGCCGACCGTTTCGACCTGGTGGTGATCGCCTCCCCGAACCGCACCCACGTCCCGCTCACCCGGACCTCGCTGCTGGCCGGCCTGTCCACCGTGGTCGACAAGCCGCTCGCCGCGACCAGCGCCGAGGCGCGCGACCTGTGCGAGTTCGCCGAGAAGTCCGGCCTGCTGCTGTCGGTCTTCCAGAACCGGCGCTGGGACGGCGACTTCCTGACCGCCCGCCGGCTGATCGAGGAGGGCCGGCTGGGCCGGGTGCACCGCTTCGAGTCCCGCTTCGAGCGGTTCCGCCCCAAGCCCAAGCCCGGCTGGCGCGAACTCGCCGATCCCGCCGAGGTCGGCGGCACCCTGTACGACCTCGGCAGCCACCTGGTCGACCAGGCGCTCGCGCTGTTCGGACCGGTGGAGACGGTGTACGCCGAGATCGACGTCCGCCGGGACGGCGCGGTGGTCGACGACGACGCCTTCCTCGCCCTCACCCACGCGGGCGGCGTCCGCTCGCAGCTGTGGACCAGCGCCCTCGCCCCGCTGGCCGGCCCCCGGCTGCGGGTGCTCGGCGACAGCGCAGGCTACGTCAAGTTCGGCATGGACCCGCAGGAGGCCGCGCTGCGCGCCGGCCGCCGCCCCGCCGCCGACGGCGCGTGGGGCGCCGACGACCCCGCCGCGTACGGGCTGCTCGGCACCGACGGCGACGCCGAACCGCTGGCCACCGACCCCGGCGACTACCCCGCCTACTACGCCGCCATCGCCCGCTCCCTCACCGACCGCACCCCGCCCCCGGTCGACCCCCGCGACGCCGTCGCCACCCTCACCGTCCTGGAGGCCGCCCGCGCCTCCGCCGCCACCGCCACCGTGGTCCGGCTGCCCTGACGACGCGAAGGGCCCCCGGAGCGGCGAACCGCCCCGGGGGCCCCGGCACTGCGCACTGACGGGGCGTCAGCCGTTCTGGTAGTAACCGAACATGTCGACGATCAGGTCGATGTCTCCGTCGCTCTCGTTGAAGAAGTCGACGATGCCGTTGCCCGGCGTGGCCTGCACCAGGTTCGGGACGGTGTCGCCGACCCGCCAGTTGAGCGTGGAGACGTTCGGCGGGGACGGCGGCGTCGCGTAGTGGCCCTTGTACGCGTCCAGGCTGTTCGGGTCCGGCGCGACGGTGAGGTGCCCGGAGTCACGGGTGTTGGTGACGGTGGTGTTGAAGACGAACGCCGGGATGTCGCCGCGCGTCGTCATCGGCGCGTAGATGTAGTAGCGGCCCTTCAGCGGCCCGCCCTTCCAGGTCGCCGGGTCGCGAGTGTCGAACAGCCGCTCCGGGTCGACCGGCAGGAACGCGGCGTGGGCGCCGGCGCCGTAGTAGCCGACCACGTCGACGATCACGTCGGCCCCGGCCCAGGCACCGTTGTACACCTTGATGTGGCCGTCGGGGCCGACCGGGACGATGACCGCGTTGGCCACGGTCTGCCCGGCGGTGAAGTTGACGTTCGAGGCGGTGGGCAGCTGCTGTCCGCTCGGATACACCGTCAGGTGGCCGTCGCTGTTCGGGTTGGTGACGGTGACGTTCAGTGCGACCGCGGTGATCCCGCCGTTCGGCAGGCCCGGGGCGGCGCCCGCGACGTTCACCCAGAGCGACCCGTACGCAGCGAGCTGGCCGCGCGCGGCACCGAGCCCGGAGCGGGTGTCGACCAGCCGGGTCGGCCCGACCGGGCTGTAGCCCGCGGCGTCGCTCTCGGTGAAGTAGCCGGTGACGTCGGCGATCAGGTCGGCCTTGCCCCACCCGCCGTTGAACAGGTCGACGTAGCCGTTCGCCCCGATCGGCACGATCACCAGGTTCGGCACGGTCTGCCCGGCCCGGTAGTTGACGTTCGAGGTGGTCGGCTGCTGGCCGCCGTCCGGGTAGGCGGTGACGTGGCCGTCCGCCGCCGGGTTGGTGACCGTCAGGTTGAGGACCGCGGCGGTCGCGTTCGCCGGGATGGTGCCGGTGCCGCCGACCTTGAGCTTGACCGTCCCGTACGGAGCGACCTGTCCCTTGGGCGCACCGGTGCCGTCACGGGTGTCGAGCAGCCGCTGCGGGCCGTACGCGGTGAACAGCGAGCCGAGCGTGGAGACCTTCACCGTGTTGGCGATGGTGTTCCCGACCTTGTCGTAGTCGGTCACGGTGATGGTGTAGTCGCCGAGCTTGTCGTAGATATGGGCCGGCGTCGCCTTCACCGGCTGGTTCCCGTAGAAGCTGAGATTGTCGGCCTTGCCATCGCCCCACTGGATCCAGATCTCCTGGGCCACGGGCTGAGTGGTCACGTCCACGGTCAGCGAGACGCCGTACGCGCTGGTGTTCTTCGCGGTCAGCGCCATCGCGAAGCCGGGGTTGTTGCTCTGGAACCTCACCGCGCCCCGGTCGGCCATCGGGCCGTGGCCGAAGTAGTCGGTGGCCAGCGCACCGGGCGCGGACTGGTTGGCGGTGCCGATCGCGGCGGCGCCGGTCTGCAAGGCGTAGCCGACGTCCCCGTCCCAGCCGCTGTTGACCGCCTGCGGGGCGACCGTCTCGACGGTGTCGTGAGCGCCCTGGGCCTGCGCGGCCCGGAAGGCGGCGACGGTCGGGTACGCGGTGCCGGCCCAGCGGTAGGGCCCGGCACCCGAGGCGTCCGCGGAGTAGAAGTCGTTGTAGTCGGTGGTGGTCGCCGAGGCGGACTCTGCGGAGACCGTCACGGTGCCCTGGCCCGAGTCGCAGGCCGCCACGCCGGCCGACTCGTTCAGCAGGTTGTTCTGGATGGACACGGCCGTCGAGGCGCCGTCCACGGCGATCCCCGCAAGGCACCCGCGCTGGACGGTGTTGCCGGTGATGGTCAGGCCCTGCACCCCGGTGGCGGCGATGCCAGCGGTCTGCTCGTAGCCCGAGTTGTTCCGGGCCGTGCTGAAGCCGGCGACCAGGTTGCCGGCCAGGGTCACGTCCTTCGCCCCGGCGGCCACGGAGATCGCCGCGTTACCGGCGAGCGGGTAGGAGATCGAGGTGTACGTCCTGGTCACGGCGACCGAACTGGACGCGCCGTCGATGGTCAGGGCGTTGGCACCGGACCCGTAGAGATGGGTGGAATCAACGGTGATCCGGCTGGAGCCCTGGACCACCAGGGCCGGAGCGTTGCCACCCATGAGCATCAGGCCACGGACCGTCACGTCGCTGACCCCGTCCAGGGTCAGGACCGGCTTACCCGCTGCCGCGTTGTACGACATCATCCGCGGGCGGTTGGTGCCTGCGGTGATGGTCAGGCCGGAGGTGTGGACGACCACCGCCTCCATGTCGTCCGGCGGGGTCGCCCCCTCGTCCTTCCCGTCGACCTGGATCGTGTCACCGGAGACGGCCGCGTCCACGCCACGCTGCACGGTGCAGAACGGCGCCGCCTGGGTGCCGGTCCCGGTGTCCGTGGTGCAGCCGTAGTGGGTGAGGACGTAGATCGTCCGGCCGGAGGACGGCACCGCGGCGGGCCGGGCCGCGACGGCCTGGCCCTGCACGCGGTAGGAGTTGCTCGCGGGGCTGGTGAAGGTCTTGGCGCCGGGCAGCTCCCACCCGTCCTGGGCGGGAGCCTGCGCGGCGTTGGGTACGGCGTTCGGAGCCGGGTCGGCGGCGTACGCCTGGCCCGGCAGAAAGGCGAAGCCGGCGGCGAGAGCCGCGGCGGTCGCAACGAGACGGCGGTGGAGCACCGACCCCCCAGGTCTTGAAGTCTGAAAATCGCCTTGATGGCGGCGTCAGACTACAAGAACCCGTACGAGCCCCAACAACCGGTTTCCGTCCTGGGGTTCAGCCCTGCCAGGCGGCCAGGTGGGCATCGATCTCGGCGGTCAGCCGACGCTTTCCGGACACGTCCAGGAAGGACGACTCGACGGCGTTGCGGGCCAGCGCGGCGACGCCCGCCGCGTCCAGGCCGAGCAGCTTCGCGGCGACCGCGTACTCGGTGTTCAGGTCGGTGCCGAACATCGGCGGGTCGTCGCTGTTGACGGTGACGACCAGTCCGGCGTCGACCATCTGACGGATCGGGTGCTCCTCGATCCGCTCGACCACCCGGGTGGCCAGGTTGGAGGTCGGGCAGACCTCCAACGGGATGCGGTGCTCGCCGAGGTAGTCGACCAGCGCCGGGTCCTTGACCGACTGGGTGCCGTGGCCGATCCGCTCCGCGCCGAGCACCCGGATCGCGTCCCACACCGTCTCCGGGCCGGTGGACTCGCCGGCGTGCGGCACGCTGTGCAGGCCGGCCGCCCGGGCCCGGTCGAAGTACGGCTTGAACTGCGGGCGCGGCACGCCGATCTCGGGGCCGCCGAGGCCGAACGAGACCAGGCCCTCCGGCGCCAGGTCGAGGGCGAGGCGGGCGGTCTCCTCCGCGGACGCCAGCCCGGCCTCGCCGGGGATGTCGAAGCACCAGCGCAGCACCACGCCGAAGTCCTTCTCGGCGGAGCGCCGGGCGTCCTCGATCGCCTCCATGAAGGCGACGTCCGGGATGCCGCGGCTGACCGAGGAGTACGGGGTGACGGTCAGTTCGGCGTAGCGGATGTTCTGCCGGGCCATGTCCTCGGCGACGCCGTAGGTCAGCGTCCGGACGTCCTCGGCGTCGCGGATCAGGTCCACCACGCTCAGGTAGACCTCGATGAAGTGCGCGAAGTCGGTGAAGGTGAAGTACTCCGCGAGCGCCTGCGGGTCCACCGGGACCTTGCTGCGCCCCTCGTGGCGGGCGGCGAGCTCCGCCACCACGCGCGGCGAGGCCGAGCCGACGTGGTGCACGTGCAGCTCCGCCTTCGGCATTCCCGCGATGAACGCCTCGATCCCCTGGACACCCTCGGCCACGGTGACGGCTCCCGTTCTTCTCACCCAGATCCGGACAGACCTCGCATGCTAACCCGCGGCGCGGACCGACTCCGCGTCACCCGCCCAGCGCCACGGCCACGGTGTGGATGACCAGCCCGGCGAGCGCGCCGACCACGGTGCCGTTGATCCGGATGAACTGGAGGTCGCGGCCGACGTTGGCCTCGATCTTGCGGGAGGCGTCGTCGGCGTCCCAGCCGGCCACGGTGTCGGAGATCAGCGAGGTGATCTCCTCCCGGTAGGTGGAGACCACGTACTCGGCGGCGTCCTGCAGCCAGCCGTCGGTCTTCGCCTGCAGTTTCGGGTCGGTGGCCAGCCGGCGGCCGAACGAGCGCAGGCCCTCGGTGATCCGCCGGCGCAGCTCGCTGTCCTCGTCCTCGGCGGCGTTCAGCACCAGGGTGCGCACGGCGGCCCAGGACGAGGCGATCAGCTCCTGCACCTCGGGGCGGGCCAGCAGGTCGGCCTTGGCGTGCTCGACCCGGGCGATGGTCTCGGGGTCGTGCTGGAGCTCCTCGGCGAAGTCGGCGAGGAAGTTGTCGATGGCGCCGCGGGCGGGGTGCACGGGGTCGTCGCGGACGTCGGTGACGAAGCGCAGCAGCTCCTTGTAGACCCGTTCGCCGACCTGCTGGTCGATGAACCTCGGCGTCCAGCCGGGGGTCTTGGCGGTGACCCGGGCGACCACCTCGGCGTGGTGCTCGACCAGCCAGTCGTGGGCCCGCACCGCGACCAGGTCCACCACGCCCTTGTGGCCGCCGTCGGCGACGATCCGGCCGAGCAGCCGGCCGGCCGGTTCGGCGACCGAGGTGGCGGCGGCCCGCCGGGTGATCGCCTCGGCGACCACCGCCTGCACGTCCTCGTCGCGCAGCACCGCGAGCAGGCCGCGCAGCGCGGCCGCCGCCTCGTGGGTGACCCGCTCGGCGCTGCCGGGGGTGGCCAGCCACTCGCCGAGCCGCCGGGCGATGCCGATCGCCCCGAGCCGGGTCCGCACCACGGGCGCGGACAGGAAGTTGTCGCCGACGAAGTCGCCGAGCGAGCGCCCGAAGGCGTCCTTCTTGGTCGGGATGATCGCGGTGTGCGGGATCGGCAGCCCGAACGGCCGGCGGAACAGCGCGGTGACGGCGAACCAGTCCGCCAGCGCGCCGACCATGCCCGCCTCGGCCGCCGCCGCCACGTACCCCGCCCAGGACCCGGCCCCCGCCGCGTCGGCCCAGGTGGCCAGCCCGAACACCACGGTGGCCAGCCCGAGCAGCCCCGTGGCGATGGTCTTCATCCGCCGCACCCCGCGCCGCTTCACCTCGTCCGCAGCGGTGAACCGGACCCCTGAACCCGTCTCCTGCACGCTCACCCCGCCAGCCTGGCACACGCCCCCCACCCCCGGCCCGCACCCCGGCGAATCACTCCCGCCCGAGGACCCGTCGGACGCGGCGCCCGGCCGGCGCCCACAGGTCCCGGGGTGCGGTCGGGCGGCCCGGGCGGGTGGCTCAGCCGGTGCGGGTGGTCTCGGCGCCGGCGTAGATGCGGGCGATGACGTCCTCGATCGCGGGTTCGCGCACCGACAGGTCGACCAGCGGGTACCGTTCGGCGACCGCGGCGACGATCGGTGCGGCGCTCTGCCGGGCCGGGAAGGCCAGCCACTGGCGCGGGCCCTCGACCCGGTCGACCCGGACGCCCGGCAGGTCGATCGGCGGGCGGGCCTCCGCGAGGTCGACCACCAGGGTGCGCTCGCTCTCCCCCGTGGCGTGCAGCAGCTCCAGCGGGCCGTCGAGCACCAGCCGCCCGTGGTCGATCACCATCACCCGGCCGCACAACTGCTCGATGTCGGTGAGGTCGTGGGTGGTGAGCAGCACCGTGGTGCGCTGCTCGCGGTTGACCTGGCGCAGGAACTCCCGGACCTTGGCCTTGCTGACCACGTCGAGCCCGATGGTCGGCTCGTCGAGGTAGAGCACGTTCGGGTCGTGCAGCAGCGCCGCGGCCAGGTCGCCGCGCATCCGCTGGCCGAGCGAGAGCTGCCGCACCGGGGTGTCCAACAGGTGCCCCAGGTCGAGCAGTTCGACGCACCG
>NZ_JBFAQR010000055.1:0-51243 GCF_040678815.1 Kitasatospora sp. NPDC049285
ATCTTGCCCTTGTAGTGGGTCATCTCCTGGGTGATGTGATTGTTCATCACACTGCGCAGCGTGTTCGCGTCGCCGATGGAGCTGACCCAGGACGGGAGCTGCGAGTGCCACACCAGGGTGTGGCCGCGCATCTTCTGGCCGTGCGCGGCGGCGTGGTTGACGATCTGGTCGCCGGGCCCGAAGTTGAAGTTGCCGCGGGACGGCTCGACGGTGTCCCACTTCATCTCGTTCTCCGGGGTGATCATGTTGAACTCCCGGTCCGCGATCCCGGCGTACGTCGCGTCGCCGAGCCGGCCGGCGGCCACCGCCGTACCGAAGTAGCGGCCGCTGCCGGCCGCTGCCGCACCCAGCGTGGTCGCTCCGGCGGCATGCACCGCGGGGCTCGCGGCGACGGCCGTCACCGAACTGACGACCAGGCACGCGGCCGCCGCCAGGACCTTGCGGAGTCGGGGCTTCCTGTTCCTTGACATGACGGATCGTTCTCCTTGGGTGGGGGAATGCGTGCACACCGGACGGGACCGGCGCCTCGTCCTGGGGGTTGCCCGAGCGCGCTCGGGCAGGACGTTCCTTCGCGCCGCTCACGCCCCCGCGGGTCCGGCCGATGGGGGAATCGGCCTGGCATCCGTGCCACATGTGAGCGCTAACAGTTTTCGATGGACGCGACCTGACATGTCCATGTGAAATCTCCATCAGGCGATGCGCGCTGTCAATACCTGGTGCAGCGGCGGACCCGGGGAACCGATTTCGACCCTGCATCAGGTACCCACGGGGGTGCACGAGCACGGGAACCCGCTCGGCCGGGGGCTCGAGGCGGCCGATACCCGTTGTAGCAGCGATCCGCAGGCCCGTGGCGATGACCTTCGGTCAGGTGGCGGAAGCGGGGGCGCGACTGGTGGCGGCGAACGCAGACCTGCGAACGCCGGCGCCGTACCCGCCACTGCCGCCGGTATCCTGACGGATCGTCACGAGATGCCTCCGACCTGCACGGTCGCGCTTCCGGCCGTCGGTCGGTGGGTGCCCCGTCGCGGCCGACTGCGCGGTGGCACCTAGGGTCCGGAGGCTCCTCGCGGAGTGCTCGGCGGCCGCGAAACTTACAGTCGAGCCGCGACGGAGACCGAGGCGGTGGCAGCCGCAGCGACGCCGGGCCGGCTGAGGGGGCCGCGCCGCACCCGCACCGGCACCTCGAGCCCGTCGACGAAACGGTGCCGGCGGCGGCTGCGGGGCGGGGTCCATCACGCGCTCGGCGACGGACCGGCTGCGCCCAGGCGGAGGTTGCGGCGTACTGCATCCACCGGACCCTGCTGTCCGGGTGCCGCCAGGCCCCTCGGGCCGGTTGGCGGCGACTCCGCAGATGCGGCCCACGTGGGTGCGCCACCACGCACCGCGCCCCGGCCGCGTTCTGCCGGCGCGCGCACGCGTGGCTCGCCCAACCCCCGTTACCGACCCCGGGGTCCGTCCGGTCGATCACCACACTCGCTAGGCTCTCCTCCTGGAGGGGGTGGCTGAAGCAGTGATGACACGTGAGTCCGCCGTTGCGATGGTGCAGAAGATCATGGACGGGGACTGCTACAACGACGCCGAGATCGACCGCACGCTGGAGGCGCTGGACAGGGGCCTCGGCTGCCCGAGTGGCTATGTCAGCGACTTGATCTTCTCGATCTACCCGCCCGACCAGCCGGAGCCGACAGCGGCCGAGGTGGTCGAACTGGCCCTCGCCCACCGACCGTTCGCGCCGTGAGAACGACAACTGCTCGGGCGTTCTTCAGCTGGCGACGCGCCTCGGACACGTGACCAGGTCATTGGTCTTCGGTCGGTGAGAGCGGCTCTGACCGCAACTCCGTGAAGCCTCGCTTCGTCCCGGGCCCGGAGCCGGCCGTGGCTCCCGTGCAGCTATCCGGGTGCCTTCCGGGTGGCTCGTGAGCGAGAGACAACCGGTGCGGGGAATGTCGTCCCGCACGAGATGACCCGGGACCGATGAGGAGACCAGCGTGTACGCAGCAGTGCGGCGGTACCAAGGGGTGACCGATCCCGCGGAGGCAGGACGCCGCGTGGCCGAGGGATTCGTGCCCCTCCTTCGCGAGGTTCCCGGATTCGTGGCCTACTACTGGATTGACGCCGGGGACGGAGTGATGATCTCCACCAGCGTCTTCGAAGACCAAGCCGGGGCGGAAGAATCGGTCCAGAAGGCTGCGGAGTTCGTGCGGGACAACCTCGCGTCACTGCTCCCCCATCCTCCCCAGGTCACGGCCGGCCAGGTCGTGGCTGCCGGGTAGCGACCTCTCCGCAGCGGGCCCTTCACGGAACTGCGGTCAGAGCCGTGAAAGGCCTCCTGCGGTGCGGTCAGTGGCGGGCGGCGTCGGCGGCGGGTCGCAGGACCTCCTCGCACCACTGGCGGAAGGTGGTCGGCGTGCTGTTCTCGGTGGTGCGGAGTACGCCCTCGTCGAGGCCGTCGGTCTTGGCGGTTGCCATGTCGGCGATCGCCCGGGCCATGCCGGGTGACGCGCCGAAGGAGAGCATGGCCGCCTCCAGCGACGCGGCCTCGACCTGGACGTAGCGCACCGGTATGCCGAGCACGTCGGTGATGACGGCGGCCATGTCGTTGCCCGACAGGTCCTTCGGGCCGAGCACCGGGATCTCGGCGAACCCGGCCCAGGTGCGGTCGAGCAGCAGGCGGGCGGCGGTGCCGCCGATGTCGCGGGTGGCCACCAGGGGCAGCTTGTGGTCGGGGGCGAGGGGCCCGGAGATCACGCCGTCGTCCAGGATGGTGCGGAGGTCGCGCAGCGTGTTGTCCATGAAGGTCGGATTGGCGAGTGAGCGGTAGTTCGTGACGGTGGCGAACAGGTCGTCCATGGCCAGCGAGGCGGTGACGTGGCCCGCCCGGTCGGCGACGGCGGTTCCGCGGCCGAGCGCCGAGACCCCGACGACGTGGCGGACGCCGTGCGCGGCGACGGCCTCGACGCCCGGCCTGCTGTACTCGACGTAGGAGGTCATCACGTCGGGGGCACGGTGGTCGCTGGGCATCAGCCAGAACACCGCGTCGGCACGGGCGAAGGCCTTGTCGACCACCGCGGCGTCGCGGTGGGAGCCCTGCACGATCTCGACACGGTCGCGGACGGTGGGAGACAGTCGCCGAGGGTCGCGGACGATGACCCGGACCGGCTCTCCGGCGTCGAGGAGCTGCTCGACGACGTGGCGGCCGATCTTGGCGGTGGGTGCGGTGACGACAATCATGAGTGTCCTCCGGGGCGAACCCAATATGTAGACTCGACCGTACCGTTTACTTGTGGAAGAGGCCAGCATGCCAGCGCGACGAGGCGAGAAGCTCCGCGAACACATCCTGTGGACCGCGAAGGACGTGTTCCTCGAGGCCGGCTTCGAGCGCACCTCGATGGACGTCGTCGCCCAGCGGGCCGAGACCTCCAAGCGCTCGCTCTACGCCCACTTCCCCAGCAAGGCCGCCCTCTTCTCCGGGGTGGTCTCCCTGGTGCGCGAGCTCTACCTCGAGCGCCTGGGCTCGCCGGAGGACTACGTCACCGCGGAGCGGGCCGATCCGGCCGACGCCCTCGTGCGCTACTGCGGGCGGCTCCTGCAACTGCTGCTGTGGTCCTCGTCCCTGCGCACGCTGCGGATGGGGATCGCGGAGGCCGAGTGGGTGCCCGAGATCGCGTCCGGCTACTACGAGGCGGTTTTCGAGGCCCCGATGGCGCGGATCGGCGCGTACGTCCGCCGGACCTGGGGCCTGACGCAGGAGGAGGCGCGGGAGGTGGCCGAGATCCTCGTCGGTCGGACGGTCTACCCCGAACTGGTGCAGGCCCTGCTCGGCGTGCGGGAGCCGATCGCCGAGCGCCCCGACGAGGCCACCCTCGCCTCCGACGTCGAGCTCGACCGGATCGCCGCGAGCATCCGAGGACTCGTCCCGGGCGCACCGGCGTCCTAGCCGCAGCGGCTCTGCCGGTTGCCCCCAGGGCGACACGTCCGGCGCCGGCATCCCCACCGCGAGCACCCACCACAGGCCTCGACGGCGGGGACGTCCGCCTAGCCGAAGAGCCGGCGCTGGATCTCCCGGCGGTAGTCCTCGAGTGTCCGGTCGAGGTGGATGCCCGTGGCCTCGGCCGCCTCGTCGGGGCGGCCGTCGCGGATGGCGCGGTAGATCGCCTCGTGCTCCTCGACCGCGAACTTGGTGCCTTCGCCGAGCGAGTCGTGGATCCCGATCGAGCTTGACTGGCGCTGCAGTCGGCGCGCGTCCCGCACGGCGCTGACCAGGAAGGTGTTGTGCGAGGCGGCGGCCACGGCGGCGTGGAAGTCCTCGTCGGCGGTGTTGAAGACGTCGACCTGGCCCTGGGTGAAGCCGTGCCGGCACTGCTGCGCGGCGAGTTCGATGGTCCGCAGCTCGGCGGGGGTGGCGCGGGTGGCGGCCAGCTTGCTCGCGGCCACCTCCTGGACCCTGCGGAACTCGAACAGCATCAGCACGTGGTCGAGGTCGACGGGACGGAAGAACCCGCCCCAGCGGCTGGTGATGAGCATGCCCTCGTCGTCCGCGACGAACAGACCGCGCCCCTTGTGCGCCCGGACCCGGCCGAGCGCCGAGAGGATCTTCACGGCCTCCCGCACCACCGCCCTGCTGGTGTTCAGCTGCTGGGCCAGGTCGTTCTCGGTGGGCAGCCGATCGCCCGCCACCAGCCTGGCCTCGGCGATGAACTCCAGGATCCGCTCCGCGACGATCTCGTACCCTGGCCGATAGTCACGCTGCGCGCCCACGTCGGTCGCCGCCGCCGCAGCGGTGGGAGCAGCCTGCGTCGGCAGGGCTGCCTGGGTCGCGGGCGTGTCGTTCATGTGTCCTGCCTCCTGGCTGACGCGGCTGGCGGCTGATCGCTGCGGAACGACGCACATCGTATCTCAATCATCGATGAGTAGTACTCATCCTGCGGTCACAGTTCCCCAGGGAGGCGAGCCCTCCGCGCGGTCAAACTATGTCAACCGCGGCATATGGGCCAGCTCCGCCATGTCGTCGAGCACAAGTCGTTAGTAAGAGGCCTGTCCAAACCCTTGACGCACCCCTCGATAGGGCGGCTAATTTCTTCGCAACGGAACGGGACGGCCGTACATGCTTCAGGCATCCGACCGGTTACGACCCTGAGTCGCCCCTAATTCGCGCCACCTGCCCGCCTGCTCGGGGCGCCCTGTGAAAGTGGAGGTCGCAATGACCGTCAAGAACCCTTCGTCCGGCCGGGAGAGAACGTCCGGCAAGCGGCGCGCCGCGCTGCTCGCCTGCTGCGCGGCCGCCGCGGCGCTGACCCTCACCGCCTGTAGCAGCGGCGGTGGCACCGGCACGACGGCGAAGGACGGCTTCGCCCAGGCGCCGCAGAAGGACGGTGCGCTGACCGTCTGGGTGGACGCCACCCGGATGGACGCCGCGAAGCTGTACCAGCAGCTGCACCCGGAGGTGAAGCTGGACATCGTCAGCTACGACGGCGACGCCAACGGCTCGAACTACCTGCAGACCAAGGTCCAGCTGTTCAACCGGACCGGCAAGGGCTGGCCGGACGTCGTCTTCAGCTCGCAGAACAACGAGGCGTCCTGGGCCGTCGACGCGGGCTTCGCCGCTCCGCTCAACAAGGGCCTGGTCCCGGCCGACACGCTGGGCAAGTTCGCCGAGGGCGCCAACAACCCCTGCACGGTCGACGGCACGGTGTACTGCCTGCGCAACGACCTGTCCCAGGCGGTGCTCTGGTACAACGCGCCGCTGATGAAGCAGTTCGGCTACCAGCTGCCGACCACCTGGGAGGAGTACCAGGCGCTCGGCGAGAAGGTGGCCGCGGAGCACCCGGGCTACCTGGTGGGCGACGCGGGCGACTCCTACACCCCCGAGATCTACCTGTGGGCGAGCAAGTGCGGCGCCAACCACATCACCGGCCCCAAGGCCGTCTCGGTGAACACCTCCGGCGAGGCCTGCACCAAGATGGCCAAGCTCATGGACACCCTGATCACCGACAAGTCGATGTCGATCAGCGGCGTCTTCAGCACCGACTTCGCCAAGAACCAGGCCGACAAGGTCCTGCTGATGCCCGGCCCGGCGTGGTACGGCGGCGCGGTGTTCAAGGACACCCTCAAGACCCCGGCCAAGACGATCGGCGCGGCACCGCTCCCGCAGTGGAAGGGCGACTCCTCGCCGTCCACCGGCAACGTCGGCGGCGGCACCTGGCTGCTGTCGCAGCACTCCGAGCACCTCAAGGCCGCCACCGACTTCCTGACCTGGGTCACCACCGACACCGCCTACCAGGGCGAGAAGGCCCCCGGCTTCCCCGCGCACGCGCCGTCGGCCGAGGCGTGGCTGAAGGGGCAGGACGCCTCCGGCTACTTCGCCAGCGACCTGAGCGCCCTGAAGACCGCCTCCTCCCAGGTCTGGAACGGCTGGGGCTCGGGACAGTACAGCCAGGAGGCGATCTGGGCCGCCACCGTCAAGCCCGGCATGACCCAGGGCAAGACCATCGTCTCGATGCTTCCGGCCTGGCAGGAAGCCATCGTCAAGTACGCCGAGTCGGACGGATACAAGGTCTCCTCGTGACGCTCACCCCCTCAAGGGCCACCTCTGCCGGTCGGCGCCCCCGCGGCGCCGCCCCGCAGGGCTGGGCCGGCACGGCCTTCGTCGCCGCCTACGTGATCCTGCTGGTGGCCTTCGGCGTCCTGCCGACCGCGTACGCGGTCTACTTCGCCTTCACCGACGCCGGGGGCGCGTTCACCGGCTTCGCCAACTTCGTGACCACGGCCAAGGACTTCCGGTTCCTGGACGGCGTGGGCCACGTCGCCCTCTACCTCGCCTGCTGGCTGCTGTCCCTGGTGGTGTTCGTGGTGGCCCTGGCGCTGCTGCTGCACCGCCTGGCCTCGGGCACCGTCAGCAAGGCGCTGCGCTTCCTCTTCTACATCCCGGGAGCGCTGGCCGGCGCCGCGAGCGTGCTGGTGTGGCTGTTCATGCTCGACCCGACGGTCAGCCCGGTCAACTCGCTGCTGAGCATGCTGGGCTTCCACACCTTCGGCGAGGTGATCGCACCGGGCAACCTGCCCGTCCTGTTCACGATCATCGCGTTCTGGACCGGTGCGGGCGGGTGGATCGTCGTCATGTACGGCGCCCTCAACAACATCCCCATGGACGTGGTGGAGGCCGCGCGCATCGACGGAGCGGGCCCCTGGCAGACCGCCTGGCACGTGCAGATCCCGATGCTCCGCAAGTGGATCGTCTACATGGTGATCCTGGCCTTCGCGGGCGGCGCCCAGCTGTTCGTCGAGCCGCAGCTGCTCTCCCAGGCCAGCGTCGGCGTGGCCGGACGCGACTACTCGCTCAACCAGTTGACGTACGACTTCGCCTTCCAGATGAACAACATCAACGGCGCCGCCGCGGTCTCGGTCGAGCTCCTGGTCGTCAGCGTGTCGGCCGCCGCCGTCTTCGTCGCACGGTCGGGGTTCTTCGATGCCGACTAGGACACCTGAACGTCGGGTCGCCACCACGGCGGACCCGGAACGGGAAGCCCCCACCATGAACCGATCCGCCCGCCGTCCCGTACGACGCCTGACCTCCCGGCTGCTGGTCGGAGTCGCCCTGGCCGCGTTCCTGGTCTTCTTCGTGCTGCCGGTGCTGTGGCTCCTGCTCGCCGCGACCAAGACCGACCAGCAGCTGGTGCACGGCAACCCGCTGTCGTTCGGCTCGTTCCGGGCGCTCGGGGACAACTGGCACGCGCTCACGTCGTTCCAGGACGACGCCGTCATGCTGTGGCTGCGCAACTCCGCGCTCTACTCGGTGATCTCACTGGCCATCACCCTCGTGGTCGCCATTCCCGCGGGCTACGCCCTGGCCATGACCGAGTTCCGCGGCCGGCGCACCCTGCTGATCGCCACCCTGGTCGTGATGCTCATGCCGAACGCCACCCTGGTGGTGCCGCTGTTCCTGGAGCTCAACGCGGTGCGCCTGATCGGCACCATGTGGTCGATCATCCTGCCGTACGCGTTCTACCCCTTCGGCGTGTACCTGACGTACATCTACTTCACCACCGCCGTGCCGAAGGACCTGCTGGCGGCGGCCCGGATCGACGGCTGCTCGGAGTTCCGCGTCTTCTGGCACATCGCGCTGCCGCTGGCGACGCCGGTCATCGCGCTGGTGGGCTTCTTCAGCTTCGTCGCCAACTGGACCAACTACTTCCTGCCGTACGTCATGCTCCCCGAGAGCGACCAGATGCCCATCCAGGTCGGCGTCGGCACCCTGCTCAGCAACGTGCCGTCCTTCAACCCGGCCGTCGGCTCGCTCGCGATCGAGCGCCCGCAGCTCGCCCTGGCGACGCTGCTGGCCATCACGCCGGTCCTGATCGTCTTCCTCTTCGCCCAGCGCTTCCTGGTCAGCGGGATGCTCGCCGGCGCCACCAAGGAGTAGCGGCCCCACCGCCCGGCCGCCGTACCCGGCGTGCGCCGTCCCGCCGCCCACCCGAACGGAGATCAACCATGCCCTCCAGCCCTGCCGCCCGCCCCGCGGACGAGGACGCCCACCCCGGCGACCCGCTCCCGCCAGTCGACCTCGAGGCCGGCGTGCCGCTGCTCGAACCGCCCGGCTGGGCCGTGGCGCAGCGGTCCCTGTTCGACCTGCTCGACCACGCGTGGCGGCGCTTCGCCGAGGCGTTCACCGGCCCGGACGGACGGCTGAACTACACCGGCGAGCTGACCACCCGTGACGGCGTGGACGACTTCTACGAGGTGTTCTTCAACTGGCCGCAGCTGTACCTGCTGGGCGGCTCCGAGGAACTGCTGGCCGCCAGTGAGCAGCACTGGGAGGGCGTGACCCGGCAGCTCACCGAGCTCGACATGCTGAAGGACGAGTACGAGCGCGGCTACGACTGGTTCCACCAGGGCGAGAGCCTGCTGCTGCTGTACTTCCTGTGCATGGCCGCCCCCGACCGCTGGTCCGAGCGCGCCCTGCGCTTCGCCGAGCTGTACGTCGACCCGGCCCACGGCAACTACGACCCGGAGCACCGGATCATCACCCGGCCGCACAACGGCAGCGACCCGGACCGCACGGGCGTGTCCGACGGTGACGTCTACCCGTGGCTGCAGAAGGAGGCCGACACCTACGGCTATCCGCTGGAGTGGATACCGGAGGCCCAGGGCGGCTCGTTCCCGCTCGACGCGGACCCGCGGCTGGGCGCGCAGATGCGCGAGCGGATGGGCGTCGGCGACACCGCGGTCAACCTGGCCGCGGCCGGGCTGGTCCTGAACGCCTGGATCCTGACCCACGAGGAGCGCTACCGCGACTGGATCGTGGACTACGTCGGCGCCTGGCGGGAGCGCACCGAGGCGAACGGCGGTGTGCTCCCGGACAACGTCAGCCCGGACGGGGTGGTCGGCGGTCTGCACGAGGGCCGCTGGTACGGCGGGCACTACGGCTGGTCCTGGCCGCACGGCTGGCACAGCGTGGGCCACGCGGCGACCGTCGCGGCGCTCGCGGCGGCCACCGTCACCGGCGAGGACGACTACCTGTCGATGGTCGCCACCACGCTGGACGCCATGATCGACCAGGCCAAGGTGATGCCGCACACCGAGGCAGACTCCAGCCTGCCCTGCAAGTGGGCGGTCGAACTCGCCGGGGACGAGTCCACCCCCACCATCCACCTGCCCTTCCGGTACAAGGACTCGGGCTGGTTCGACTACAACCCGGCCACCCCGCCCGTCCCGGTGGCGCTGTGGCACCACACGGCGGCCGACGCGGACCGCGCCCGCCTGGAGCGGCTGCGCGAGGCCGACGGGATCGACTGGCGCACCCTGCGGCCGTTCCGCGCCAAGGAGGAGTCCGCGCACGAGAAGGCCTGGTTCGCCTTCCTGACCGGCGACGACCCCGGCTACCCGGAGCGGATCCTCGCCACCGCGCAGGCCCAGATCCGCCACCGCCTGCGGCGCGTCGAGCGTTACAAGGACCTGGACGTGCCCGAGGCCGACATCCACGTCTGGCAGCAGTGCAACCCGGTCGCCACCGAGGCCCTCGTCCAACTGACCTGGGGCGGCCCGCAGGTGCTGTACAACGGCGGCCTGCAGCAGGCCCGACTGCGGTACCACGACGCCGAGGCGCGCCGGGCGGGCCTGCCGCCGGAGGTCGCCGCGCTGGTCACCTCGATCGACCCGGAGGCGACCACCGTCGAGCTGGTCAACCTCTCCCCCGAATCCGCGCGCACGGTGATCGTCCAGGCCGGCGCCTTCGCCGAGCACCGCATCACCGGCGTGACGTACACGACCTGCACGGACGACGGCTGGATCGGGGACATGTACGACTACGGCCACACCCAGCCCGTGGTCACCGAGGCGGAGCTCGCCTTCGACGGCGCCTTCCTGACGGTCCGTCTGCCCGCCTCCAGCCGGGTCGAGCTGACGCTGCGTCTGCGCCTGCGCGCCGACCGGCCCAGCTACCGCTCGCCGTTCGACGCGACCGAGGGAGTGACCGCGTGAAGCGCATCGCCCAGACCATCAGGCTCCGGCCCGAGCACCGCGAGGAGTACCTCGAACTCCACTCCGCGGTCTGGCCCGGCGTCGAGGCCGCCCTGCACCGGGCCAACATCCGCAACTTCAGCATCTTCCTGCACGGCGAGGCGCTGTTCTCCTACTTCGAGTACCACGGCGACGACTTCGAGGCGGACATGGCCGTCCTGGAGGCCGACCCGGTGACCCAGGAGTGGTGGAAGCTCACCGATCCCTGCCAGGAGCCGTGGCCCGACCGCGGCGACTCCCGCCAGTGGACGGAGCTCCCGGAGATCTGGCACCTCACCCCGCCGGAACCGGACCGCCCGTGACCCCCGACACCGCCCCGCTCGTCGACGCCCACCACCACCTGTGGGACCTCGAACAGCGTCCGCAGTCCTGGCTCGACGAGCCCGCCCTGGCATCGATCCGCCGGACCTTCACGCCCGACGACCTGCGCACGGCCGCCACCCGGCCGATCGCGGGCCGGCGGCTGCACCGCACGGTCGCCGTGCAGTGCATCCCGGACGTGCCCGAGACGGCGGACCTGCTCGCCCTGGCGGAGCGGGAGCCGCTGATCGCCGCAGTGGTCGGCTGGGCGGACCTCACCTCCCCGGCCGTCGGCGAGCAGCTCGACGCGCTGCTCGCCGGGCCGGGCGGCGGGTACCTGCGCTCCCTGCGCCACCTGGTGCAGGGCGAGGAGGACCCGGCGTGGCTGCAACGGCCCGAGGTCGAACGCGGCCTGACGGCGCTCCAGGCCCGCGGGCTCGGCTACGACGTGCTGGTCCGCGACCACCAGCTCGGCCAGGCGATCCGCCTGGCCGCGCGGTTCCCGGACCTGCCCCAGGTGCTCGACCACGCCGGCAAGCCGGCCGTCGCCACCGGTGAACTCGCCGAGTGGGAGCGCCAGTTGCACCTGCTGGCCCGGCACCCGCAGGTGGTCTGCAAG
The DNA here is from genome assembly GCF_040678815.1 of Kitasatospora sp. NPDC049285. NCBI lineage: Bacteria > Bacillati > Actinomycetota > Actinomycetes > Kitasatosporales > Streptomycetaceae > Kitasatospora > Kitasatospora sp. NPDC049285. The sequence goes on from NZ_JBFAQR010000055.1 coordinate 11,435, forward strand.
GTGTCGGGGCTGATCACCGAGGCGGACCACCAGCGGTGGACCGTCGCCGACCTCCGGCCGGTGTGGGACGTCCTGCTGTCCGCCTTCGGTCCCGACCGCCTGATGTTCGGCTCCGACTGGCCGGTCGCCGTCCTCGCGGGCGGCTGGAACCGCTGGGCCGCCGCCGTGGACGAGCTGCTCGACGGGCTCTCCGCCACCGAGGTCCACGCGGTGCTCGCCGGCACCGCGACCGCCTTCTACCGGCTCCAGCCCGCCGCACCCGGTATCTGACCGTCCCACCCACCACCGAAGGACCCTGAACCCGATGACTCTCGCCGTCCGTTACACGGCCGCCCGCACGCTGGACACCGCGGCGGTCGACGCTCCCGAGCCCGGTCCGGGCGAGGTGGAGCTGGCCCCCGCCTTCGTCGGCATCTGCGGCACCGACCTGCACATCTTCCACGGCGACATGGACGCCCGGGTCGCCGCGCCGGCCGTCCTCGGACACGAGATGTCCGGCCGGATCGTCCGGGTCGGCCCCGGCGTCGAGGGCTGGCAGCCCGGCGACGCGGTCACCGTGATGCCGCTGCGCTGGGACGACACCTGCCCGGCCTGCCGGGCCGGCCACCGACACGTCTGCCAGCACCTGGACTTCATCGGCATCGACTCCCCCGGCGCGATGCAGCAGCGCTGGACGGTGCCCGCCTCGACGCTGATCGCCCTGCCGCAGTCGCTCCCGCTGGACCGGGCCGCGCTCGTCGAGCCGACCGCCGTCGCCGTGCACGACGTGGGCCGCGCCGCCGTGCAGCCCGGCGAGAAGGTCGTGGTGGTCGGCGGCGGCCCGGTCGGCGTCCTGATCGCGCTGGTCGCCCGGGCCGCGGGCGCGGACGTGCGGGTGGTCGAGCTGAGCGCCCACCGGCGGCTGCTCGCCGAGGAGTTGGGGCTGGCGGCGTGGAACCCGGCCGACGACGACGTCCCGGCCCTGGTGCAGGAGTGGACGGCGGAGGCCGGCGCGGATGTCGCCTTCGAGGTCTCCGGCGCGGCCGGCGGCGTGGACACCGCCGTGGAGGTGCTGGGCGTCCGCGGGCGGCTGTGCCTGGTCGCCATCCACCCGCGCCCCCGCGAGGTGAACCTGCACCGCTTCTTCTGGCGCGAACTGACCCTGGTGGGCGCCCGGTTGTACGACCGCGGCGACTTCGAGCGGGCGGTGGAGCTGGTGGCGGACGGCACCGTTCCGGCCGAGCGGCTGATCAGCAAGGTCGTCCCGCTGCGGCAGGCGCCCGCCGCGTTCGAGGCCCTGGAGGGCGGCGGCGACGTGATGAAGATCCTCGTGGACTGCACCGACGACACCCAGGGAGCCTCCGCATGAGCGCGTTCGACCTCACCGGCCGGCTGGCCGTCGTCACCGGGGCCCGGCGCGGCATCGGCCGGGCCATGGCCCGCGCCCTCGCCGAGGCCGGCGCGGACGTCATCGGCGTCAGCGCCAACCTGGAGGAGACCGGCAGCGACGTCGAGAAGGACGTGCTCGCCGCGGGCCGCACCTTCGAGGCGATCCGGACCGACTTCGCCGACCCCGAGGCCGTCCGGGCGCTGGGCGCCGACCTCGCCGGACGCGCGCGCCCGGTGGACATCCTGGTCAACAACGCGGGCACCATCCGCCGCGCCCCGGCCGCCGAACACACCGACGCCGACTGGGACCTGGTCCTCCAGGTCAACCTCACCGCGCAGTTCGCGCTGACCCGTGCGGTGGGCGCGGCGATGGTCGCCCGCGGGCAGGGGAAGATCGTCTTCACCGCCTCGCTGCTCAGCTTCCAGGGCGGGATCACCGTCCCCGGCTACACCGCCGCCAAGCACGGCGTCGCCGGCCTGACCAAGGCGCTGGCCAACGAGTGGGCGCCGCACGGGGTGAACGTCAACGCCATCGCTCCCGGCTACATCGCCACCGACAACACCCAGGCCCTGCAGGACGACCCCGCGCGCAGCAGGGCGATCCTGGAGCGCATCCCGGCCGGCCGCTGGGGCGGCGCCGACGACCTGGCGGGTGCCACGGTGTTCCTCGCCTCGGACGCCGCCGCCTACGTCCACGGCGTCGTCCTGCCCGTCGACGGCGGGTGGCTCGGCCGCTGAGCGGCCCCGCACCCGGCCGCGACGCCTCCCCGCCAACGCTGACCCAGGAGCACCCCTTGCAGCAACGCGAGATCCCCGGCACGCCCGTCGCCCTCACCGGGCTCGGCTTCGGCGCCGCCGTCATCGGCAACCTGTACAAGGCCACCCCGGCCGAGGAGGCGATCGCCGCCGTCGACGCGGCCTGGGACGCCGGTGTCCGTTACTTCGACACCGCGCCCCACTACGGCCTCGGCCTGTCCGAGGAGCGCCTCGGACAGGCCCTGCGCGACCGGCCCCGGGACTCCTACGTCCTGTCCTCGAAGGTCGGCCGCCTGCTGGTGCCCAACCCCCGGCCCACCGGCACCGACGACGAGGGCTTCGCCGTCCCCGACGACCTGTGCCGCCGCTGGGACTTCAGCCGCGACGGCGTCCTGCGGTCGATCGAGGACTCGCTCGCCCGCACCGGCCTGGACCGCCTCGACGTCGTCTACGTCCACGACCCCGACGACCACTGGCAGCCGGCCGCCGAGGAGGCGGTGCCCGCGCTCGCGGAGCTGCGCGACCAAGGCGTGATCGGCGCGATCGGCGCCGGCATGAACCAGTCGGCGATGCTCGCCCGCTTCCTGCGCGAGACCGCCGCCGACGTGGTGATGCTGGCCGGCCGCTACACGCTGCTGGACCAGTCGGCGCTGGACGACGTGCTGCCCGCCGCGCAGGAGCACGGCAAGGGCGTCGTCGCGGTCGGCGTCTTCAACTCGGGCCTGCTCTCCCGCGACCGGCCCGCCGCCGGGATGAAGTACGACTACCGGGACGCCCCGCCGGAGCTGGTCGCGCGGGCCCTGGCGATCGCCGAGGTCTGCGAGGCGCACGGCACCACCCTGCCCGCCGCCGCCATCGCCTTCCCGTACACCCACCCCGCGGTCGTCAACGTCACCCTCGGCATGCGCAGCCCCGAGCAGGTGGCACGCAACGCGGAGCTGTACCGGAGCGCCGTGCCCGAATCCCTCTGGGACGACCTGCGCGCCGCGGGGCTGATCAGGCCGGACGTGCCGCGCGGGCCGGCCGCCGGGTGAGCCCGGGCGTCACGGCAGGCTGATCGTCTGGGCGCACCAGATGGTCTTGCCGTGGGTGGTGTGCCGGGTGCCCCAGCCCTGGGTGAGCTGGGCGACGAGCATCAGTCCCCGGCCGCCCTCGTCGAAGGTGCGCGCGCGGCGCAGGTGCGGGGTGGTCTCGCTGGCGTCGGCGACCTCGCAGACCAGCGAGGAGTCGCGGATCAGCCGCAGCCTGATCGGCGGCTCGCCGTACTTGATGGCGTTGGTGACCAGCTCGCTGACGACCAGTTCGGTGACGAACGCCGCCTCCGCCATGCCCCAGGCCTCCAGCCGGTCGACGGCGAACTGCCTTGCGTGCGGCACCTGCGCGAAGTCCGGCTCGACGTCCAGGACGGCGACGTGGTCGGGCGGGAGCGCGTGGGTCCGCGCGAGCAGCAGGGCGGCGTCGTCCGTGCGCTGGTCGGGGAGCACGGCGGTCATCGCCGCGTCGCAGAGGGCCTGCAGCGAGCCGGCCGGCTCGTTCAGGACGCGCAGCAGTTCGGCGGTCCCCTCGTCGGAGTCGCGCGCGCGGCTCTCCACCAGCCCGTCGGTGTACAGGGCGATCAGGCTGCCTTCGGGCAGTTCGAACTCGGCCGCCTCGAACGGCAGTCCGCCGATGCCGAGCGGCGGTCCCGGCCGGGCGGCCACCGGGGTCCTGGTGCCGTCCGGTGCGATGACCAGCGGCAGCGGGTGGCCGGCGCTCGCCAGCGAGCAGCGGCGGGAGACCAGGTCGTAGACGGCGTACAGGCAGGTCGCGCCGGACTCGCCGGTCGAGTCGAAGACGGCGTCGGACTGGAAGCCGCTGCGGAGGTGCATGACCAGGTCGTCCAGGTGGGTCAGCAGCTCGTCCGGCGGCAGGTCCACGTCGGCCAGCGTGCGGACCGCCGTGCGCAGCCGGCCCATGCTGGCCGAGGCGTGCAGGCCGTGCCCGACGACGTCGCCGACGACCAGGGCGACCCGGGCGCCGGACAGCGGAATGACGTCGAACCAGTCGCCGCCGACTCCCGCGCCGGCTCCGGCGGGCAGGTAGCCGCAGGCCACCTCGATCGCCTCCTGGCTGGGCAGCCCCTGCGGCAGCAGGCTGCGCTGGAGGGTCAGCGCGGTGGTGTGCTCGCGGGTGTACCGGCGGGCGTTGTCGATGGCCACGGCCGCCTTGGCGGTCAGCTCCTCGGCGAGGATCAGGTCGTCGGCGGTGAAGCTCTCCGGCCGGTCGTTGCGGGCGAAGGCGACGACGCCGAGCAGCGCGCCGCGCGCCCTGAGCGGCACGGTGATCCGGCCGGTCAGCCCCTTCGCGGCGATGGTCCCGTCGATCACCGGGTTGCCCGGCGGCCAGTGGGCCGGGTCGGCGGCGAGCCCGGGGCCGAAGCCCCATTCGCCGCCCGGGCCGGGTTCGGAGGCGAGCTGCACCGTCGACCGGCCGGCGGCCATGCAGCGGACCGCGAGGGAGTGCGGGGAGTAGTGGACCGTCGGCGCGGACTCGGGACGCCCGTCCGCGTCCCCGTTCCCGCCGTGCCGGCCGACCCGTCTGAGCGCGACGGTCCCGTCGACCGTGAACGCCGCGGACAGCGGCGGTTCGTCCCCGCGCAGCACCTCCTCGAACAGGTCGACGGTGACCAGGTCGGCGAAGCCCGGCACCGAGGTCCTGGCCAGTTCCTCGGCGGTGCTGACCACGTCGAGGGTCTGGCCGATGCCGCTGCTGGCCTCGCCCAGGACGAGCAGCCGCTGCCGGGCCCAGTACTCGGCGCTCATGTCGAAGCCCCAGTTGGCGACCGCGCGGACGTTGCCCTCGTCGTCCCGGACGGGCCACATGCTGGTGGCCCAGGCGTTGGCGTAGTTGCTGCCGAGCGGGCGGAAGACCGTGATCAGCCGCGCGGGTCGGCCCGTCCTGGCGACCTCGGCGAGCTTGTTGGTGTACGCCAGGCCGTCGAGCTCGGGAAACAGCTCGCGGTACCTCTCACCGAGCACCTGCTGCTCCGTGTGCGCGATCACCCGGCCCGCGACGGCGTTGATCCACAGGAACCGCAGTTCGGGGTCGTAGACCCCCAGGGCGAAGGGGCACTGCTCGAAGGCCCGGTCGGCGATCACCGGGCGGCGCCCCCAGCGCTGGAAGGTCACCACGCGGCTCGGCGCCCCGCCGTCGGCGTCGCGCAGGGCGTGTACCGTCATCACGGCGTCCACCGTGGAGCCGTCCCGGTGGCGCAGGGTGAGCACGCGGCCCGGGCCGGTGTCGCGACTCGCGGGGAATCCGGGCGGAGGATCGACCAGCAGGTCCGCCGCGGGGCGCCCGACGGTCTCCTGCGCCGTCCAGCCCAACAGCAGCCGCCCGCCGTCGCTCCAGCCCCTCACCACGCCGTCCGGGTCCACCACGACGACAGCCGTGGGGGCGTCCCGCCTGTCAGCCGTCTCCACGCCTTGCCTCCGTCCCGGGGCCGGGCACACCGGAACGCGATTCCGGCTCGGCTCCCAGCCTAGGTCGCGTCCGACGGCACCAGCCATCCGGTGGGCTCGGATGGCGACACATTTTGGTCCACATGAGTCGTACTCATTTCGCCACCGCGGCCGTCGAACGCGCCAGACCTGCGCGCCGACGGACGACGCCGCGACGGCTATGAGCTGGTAGTTCTCTGCTCCGTACAGCCCCGAAGCTGACCCCGCATCAGGCACGGGTCGATGTCGTCCGTGTTGCACCGGCGAAAAATAGGGATGCCAATCTCCTTGACAGGGATGGTCAGTTGGCTTGATAAATGCAACTCATAAGAGGCCGGGGGCTTGGAGGAGGACACCACAGATGAGACCCCTACGGATAGGCGCCGGCACCGTCAAGGCGCTCGTGGCGGCAGTGGCCGTGTGTGCGGCGGCGCTGCCCGTTCAACCCGCTTACGCGGCCACGACGAACTTCTACGTCGACCCGGTCAACGGCAGCGACAGCAACTCGGGAACCAGCACCGCCTCGGCGTTCCGGACCGTCCAGGCGGCCCAGAACGCGGTCCGCGCAATCGACTCGAACATGTCCGACGACATCGTGGTGAACCTGCGCGGCGGCACCTACCCGCTGAGCGCCCCGATCACCTTCGGCACCGGCGACTCCGGCACCAACGGCCACACGGTCGTTTACCAGGCGTACAACGGCGAGACCCGGTGATCAGCGGCGGCCAGGCGATCACCGGCTGGACCGCGGCGAGCAACGGCGAGTACAAGGCGTCGATCGGGTCCCTCAACTTCCGGCAGCTGTACGTCAACGGGGTCCGCGCCACCCGCGCCCGCTACCCCGACGCCGGCACCGACTTCAACCTGCAGGGCAGCGACACCACCAACAAGCAGCTCAAGGTGCTCGCCTCGCAGACCTCGAACTGGGGAAACCTGAACCAGGTCGAGATGATGCTGGAGACGCAGTGGGGCGAGAGCTACCTGCGACTGAAGTCGATCAGCACCGCGGGCAGCACCGCCAACATCTCGATCCAGGACCACGAGGCGGGCATCCTGTTCCAGCGCCCGTGGCCGCAGCTCTCCGACAACTCGCCGTTCCACTTCGAGAACGCCCACGAGTTCCTCAACGAGCCGGGCGAGTTCTACGTCGACACGGCCGCGCAGACCGTCTACTACAAGCCCCGCCCCGGCGAGGACATGTCCAACGCCTCCGTGAAGGCGCCGACGGTCCAGACCCTCTTCAACGTCCAGGGCACCAGCCTCAACAGCCCCGCCCACGACCTGCGGTTCTCCGGGCTCACCTTCACCCGGACCACCTGGATGGAGGCCGGCAACAACGGCTACCTGAACGCCCAGGGCGGCAACTACAACCTCACGGCCAACACCTCCAACCAGCAGACCGTCGGTCGACCGCCGGCCGCCGTCCAGGTCCAGGACGCAGACAACATCTCCTTCACGGGCAACGTCTTCACGCAGCTCGGCTCCACCGCGCTCGACCTCTGGCACGGTGTCCACAACAGCAGCGCCATCGGCAACTACATCTACGACATCGCCGGCAACGGCATCATGGTCGGCAAGTTCTCCGACCCGACGGTGGAGTACCACTCGGTCTACAACCCGCCCACCACACCGGCCGGTGAGGACGCCCGGGAGGTGGTCAAGAACGTCTCCGTGAAGGACAACCTGATCACCCGGGTCGGCGAGGACTACCTCGGCACCGCGGGCATCAACGCGGGCTTCGTCAACAGCACCACCATCGACCACAACGACATCTCCGACACCCCGTGGGCGGGCATCTCGCTCGGCTGGGGCTGGCAGGCGGCGGCCAACGCCGAGGGCGGCAACAGCGTCAGCTACAACCGGATCGGCAACGTGATGAACCGGCTGTGCGACTCGGCCGGCATCTACCACCTGTCGAACGACCCCGGCACGGTCATCAACAACAACTACGTCCACGACGTGATTCGGACCGCGGCCACCTGCGCCTCGGCCGTCGCCGGCATCTACCTGGACGAGGGGTCGGACAACATGACCGTCTCGAACAACGTGCTGTCGAACCCCGACGTGTCCATCAACCAGAACCGCAACGGCACCAACGTCACGCTCACCAACAACGCCTCGTCCGGCGACACGGTGATCAAGGCCTCCGGCCTGGAGTCCGGCTACCAGTGGATGACACTGTGGCCGAACCTCGCCTGGAACAGGACCGCGACCTCCTCGTCGGTCTTCGGCACGGGCACCGAGGCCTCCAAGGCCGTCGACAACAACAGCTCGACCGGTTGGTCGCCGACCGGCACCGACACCTCGGCCTGGTGGCAGGTCGACCTCGGCCAGTCCTACCAGCTCGGCCAGTTCTCGCTGACCACCCGTCAGGACCTGGACCAGTCCTCGACCCGCGGCAACTTCGAGGTCCGGGGCTCCAACGACCCGAACTTCGGCAGCTACACCGTCCTGGGACGCCAGACCGGCACCCTGCCGTTCGCCTCGACGCTCACCGGTGACATCGACGTCCGCCAGGCCTTCCGCTACGTGCGGGTCGCCAAGACCGACGGCCAGTACTTCTTCATCACGGACTTCAGCGTCCAGCAGGCCGGCGGAGCGCAGGCTGCCGCAACCGGCGCCCCGAGCACCAACCCGTCGTCCTTCTACACCATCAAGAACGTCAACAGCGGTCAGGTGCTGGACGACTACAACTTCAACACCGCCGACGGCGCGAGCGTCAACCAGTGGCCGAGCACCGGCGGCAACAACCAGCAGTGGAGCATCACCCCGGTGAGCGGCCAGCTCGTCAAGATCGTGAACCGGTACAGCGGCAAGGCCCTCGAGATCCCGTGGAACAGCCACTGGCGGACGACCGCCGCGGACCAGTCCACCTACAGCGGCGGCAACAACCAGCTGTGGTACTTCGAGCCGACCAGCGGCGGCTACCTGCTTCGCAACTACGAGAGCCGGCAGGTCCTGGAGGTGACCGGCGCGTCGACCGCCAACGGTGCCACCACCGACCAGTCGAACGCCGTCAACCAGTCCCACCAGGCGTGGACCATCCAGTAGTGGCGTGACCCGACGCGGTGGGGCCGGAGAGCATCTGCTCTCCGGCCCCACCGTTTCGGTGCGTCAGTACAGCGGGGTGAGGACCAGGGCGAAGTCCGCGGGGCCGAGTTCCAGCCGGTGCTGGGGCAGGATGCCGGGGCCGCAGGAGGCGCTGCCCAGGCCCTGGACGGCGTGGTCGGTGTGCAGGTGGACCACCGGGCCGGGGGTCAGCACGGTGGGGTGGGCGGCCGCGGCGAGTTCACGGTCGGTCCAGCGGCGGGCGGCGAGCTGGAACGGCTGCTCGCCGGTCACCCGCAGGCCGCGGGCGGCGCCGTCGCCGATCTCGAACCACCGCACGTCGGCCCGGTTGCCGTTCTCCTGCGGGCGCACGTACGGGGTCTGCAACTGGTCGACCGTGGCACGGAAGCGGCCGATCCGGACGGCGTGGCGGGAGTCCGGGTAGGCCTCCCCCGGGCCGGCGCCGAACCACTCGACCTGCGCGCAGTCGGCGGGCAGCTGCCAGTCGAGGCCGATCCGGGCGACGGAGCGCGCGGCGTTCCGGCGGAGCAGCTCCCGGTACTCCTCGGGCGGCAGCTCGGCGTCGGCCATCGGCTCGGTGGGGTCCTCGGCCCGCTCGGGCCAGTGCCCGACCGGCTCGGTGTGCACGCGCAGGCGCAGGTCGTCGCCGCCGCTGGACCACTGATAGGTGGTCAGGTAGCCGCAGCCGACCGCGGCGGCGGCGCTGCGGACCACGACGATGAGCCCCCGGTCGTCGGCGGTGACGGACACCGTGCGGTGCCGCAGGCGGTCCAGGCCGCGGGCCTGCCAGTAGGCGGCGTCGTTGCTCGACCAGCCGCGGTCGTTGTCGGTGGGAGCCCGCCACAGGTTCAACCGTGGTCCCTGGAGCGGCAGTTCGCCGAGGCCGAGCAGGGTTCCGGTGGCAGGGTCGAAGCGGCCCGGACCGAGCAGGAGGTGCCCGTCCGCGGTGCGCGGCGCCACCGGCGTGCCCGCGGGGCGGCCGCGCTCAGGTGCCACAAGCGTGTCCGTTGCGGTGAGCGGGAGTTGGCCCCAGCCGACCGGGTGGCCGGCGGGCGCCCAGTCGGTGGCCTCGGCCAGCTCCGCCTGGACGGTGAGCCAGAGTTCGCCTGCGCCGTCGGCGGGCTCCGGCGCGGGCAGCGGGAGTTCGCCCCGCTCCCCCGCGGCCAGCTTCGGCGTCGGCAGCTCGCCCGCGGCCAGCTCGACGCCCTCGCGGGCCAGCGACCAGCTGAACCGCAGGTGGGTGAGGTCCAGCACCTCGTAGCGGTTCTCGACGGTCAGCGTGTCCGGCGTCGACCCGGGGCCGATCCGGACGGGCGCGATGGCCCTGGCGTACTCCAGCAGCCCGGGCGAGGGGGTGCGGTCGGGGAAGACCAGGCCGTCGCAGATGAAGTTGCCGTCGTGCAGGTCCTCGCCGAAGTCGCCGCCGTAGCCGAAGAACTCGCGTCCCTGGGCGTCGTGGGTGCGCAGGCCCTGGTCCGTCCACTCCCACACGAAGCCGCCCTGCAGCCGCGGGTGTTCGTCCCAGAGCCGCACGTACTCGGCCAGGGCGCCCGGTCCGTTGCCCATCGCGTGGGCGAACTCGGTCAGCAGGTAGGGCTTGCGGTTGCGCGGGTCGTCCGCGGGGTCGCCGGCGCCGGCCTGCGCCGGGTAGGAGATCTCGCCGGGGAGCAGCTGTCCGCGGCCGATCCGGGCGACCGCGGCGGGCGGGCGGTACATCTCGCCGTGCACGTCGGTGTACTCGCTGAGCCGGTCGCCCTCGTAGTGGATCGGCCGGGCGGGGTCGCGCCGGCGCACCAGGTCGGCCATGGCGCGCAGGTTGCGGCCGTCACCGGCCTCGTTGCCCAGCGACCAGAGGATGACGCTGGGGCGGTTCTTGTCGCGCTCCACGGTGCGCCGGGCGCGGTCCAGGTAGGCGTCGTGCCAGCGCGGATCGTCGGACGGGTTGCGCTGCCAGCGCTCGGCGTCGGCGTACTCGAAGCCGTGGGTCTCCAGGTCGCATTCGAGGACGACCCACAGGCCCAGCTCGTCGCACAGGTCGAGGAAGGCGGGGTGCGGCGGGTAGTGGGCGGTGCGGACGGCGTTGACGTGGTGACGCTTCATCAGTTCCACGTCGCGGCGCATGGTCTCCGCGGAGAGGGTGCGGCCGTGGTCGGGGTCGAACTCGTGCCGGTTGACCCCGCGCAGCACCACGCGGCGCCCGTTGACCCGGAGCACCCCGTCCTCGCCGACGGCCACCGTGCGGAACCCGACCCTGACCCGGACGCGTTCGCTCGCGGTGCTCAGCCAGGCCTCATACAGGTGCGGCTGCTCCGCGCTCCACGGCCGCACGGCGGGGAACTCGAAGGTCTCCTCGGCCGGCCGGCCGTCGATCCCGAGGTCGGGGACGCTGATCCGCACGGGCGCGTCCGCGTCGGTCTCCACCCGCAGCCGGCCCGCTCCGGTGGCCGCGTCGTAGTCGGCGTGGACGAACACGTCGCGGATCCCGCCCGCCGGGCGGGCCAGCAGGGACACGTCGCGGAAGATGCCGGACAGGCGCCAGGTGTCCTGGTCCTCCAGGTAGGTGCCGGCCGAGAACTGGTGCACCCGGACGGCCAGCACGTTGCGGCCGGGGCGCAGCGCCGCGGTCGCGTCGAACTCGGCGGGCAGCCGGCTGCCGTAGGTCACGCCGAGCTCGGTGCCGTTGAGCCAGATCCGGGCGCAGGAGTCCACGCCCTCGAAGCGCAGCACGGCGGGCAGGCCCGTCCAGGACTCCGGCAGGTCGAACGTGCGGCGGTAGTCGCCGGTCTCGTTCTCGTCCGGGACGAACGGCGGGTCGAGCGGGATCGGGTAGGCGACGTTGACGTAGATCGGTCGGCCGTGGCCGCGCAGCTGCCAGTGCGAGGGGACGGCGAGGGTGTCCCAGGACGCGTCGTCGAAGTGCGGGTCCTGGAAGCCGTCCGGCTCGGTGCGCAGGGTGGGTGAGAACCGGAACGCCCACGGGCCGTTGAGGTCGATCCGGGGGGCGTCGGAGTCCAGGACCGCGCGCGGCGCCAGCCCGCCGCGGCCGCCGGCGAAGTCCTCGAAGTAGCGTGCGGACATGCGGAGTCCTCCGTGCGCGATGGGGTGATGCGCGCGACCGTACTATCGAAGGCCCGTTGCGGGAAGAAGCGATCTGATCTTCCGTCAGCGGTTACCGCGTCGACCGCCCGGTCTGGTTCGATGATGGTTTTGTCCGTCATGTTCCGGAAGGAATCGGGTGCTGAGCTCGTCGTTCGCCGAGGTGTTGTCCGTCGTCCTGCTGGCCGTGGTGCTGGTCTGCGCGGTGGTGCGACCGTTCGGCTGGCCGGAGGCGGTGGTCGCGGTACCGGCCGCGGGCCTGGTCGTGGTGACGGGCGCCATCCCGTGGGCGGACGCGGCGCAGGAGGCCGCCCGGCTCGGCCCGGTGATCGGCTTCCTCGCCGCGGTGCTGGTGCTGGCGCAGCTGTGCGACGAGGAGGGCCTGTTCCACGCCTGCGGGGCGTGGATGGCCCGCAGTTCGGCGGGTCGGCCGCGGCGGCTGCTGGTGCAGGTGTTCGCGGTCGCCTCGGTGGTCACCGCGGTGCTCAGCCTGGACGCCACGGTGGTGCTGCTGACGCCGGTGGTGTTCGCCACCGCCGCGCGGCTGGGCGCCCGGCCGAAGCCGCACGTCTACGCCTGCACGCACCTGTCGAACACCGCGTCGCTGCTGCTTCCGGTCTCCAACCTGACCAACCTGCTGGCGTTCGCGGCCAGCGGCCTGGGCTTCGTCCGCTTCGCCGCGCTGATGGCGCTGCCGTGGGCGGTGGCGATCGGCGTCGAGTACGTGGTGTTCCGCCGTTACTTCGCGGCCGACCTGGACGCGGGCCCGGGCGCCGGGCACGGCGCGGAGGCGCCGCGGATGCCGCTGTTCGCGCTGCTGACCATCGCGGGCACGCTGGCCGGCTTCGTGGTCGCCTCGGCCGTCGGGATCGACCCGGCGTGGGCGGCGCTGGCGGGTGCCCTGGTGCTCGCGGTGCGCGCGCTGGCCCGGCGGCGCACCACGCCGGTGGCGATCGTGAAGGCGTCGAGCGTGCCGTTCCTGGCCTTCGTCCTGGCGTTGGGGATCGTGGTGCGCGCGGTGGTGGACAACGGCCTCGCCGGTGCGCTCGGCCACCTGGTGCCGACCGGCAGCGGCCTGGCGGCGCTGCTCGGGGTGGCCGCGCTGGCGGCGGTGCTGGCGAACGTGATCAACAACCTGCCGGCCACCCTGGTCCTGCTCCCGCTGGCGGCGCCGACCGGTCCGGGCGCGGTCCTCGCGGTGCTGCTGGGGGTGAACATCGGCCCGAACCTGACGTACGCCGGGTCGCTCGCCACCCTGCTGTGGCGGCGCATCGTGCACGCCCACGACGCCGAGGTCGGCCTCGGGGAGTTCACCCGGCTCGGGCTGCTGACCGTGCCTGCTTCCCTGGCCGCGGCGGTGGTGGCACTCTGGGGGTCGCTGCACGTGTTCGGAGGGTGACCGCCATGGCCGTGATCGTGTGGATCGCCGAGGGGACCTGGCCGGCCTGCGTGGACGCCGCGCGGGCCCACGCCCCGGCCGACGCGGAGGTCGTCCTGCTGTACGTCGCGGCCGCCGCGGTCCCCGCCGCCGCCCACGGTGCGTTCGCCGGACTGCTCGGCCGCGGCCACCCCGACCCGCGGGGCCCCGCCGAGGGCTGGGGCGCCGATCCGGGGACCCGGGTGGAGCAGCTCGCGAGCGCCGGCGGCGAGGAGCTGCTCCGGGCCGCCGCCGAACGCCTGGGCCGGGCCTGCACGCAGGTACTGCGCGAGGGCAGGGTGGAGCGCGAGGTGGTCGCCGCGGCCGAGGGCGCCGAGCTGCTGCTGCTCGCCCGCGACGGCTCCCGCTCCCACCGCGGCCCGCACAGCCTCGGCCCGGCCGGCCGCTACGTGGTGGACCACGCCCCGTGTCCCGTCCTGCTGGTCTGGCCCTGACCGCGGACCCGTCGTGACTACTCCTGCTTCTCGCCGGAGGCGAAGCGGGAGATGATCAGCGCGACGATGATGATCGCGCCGTTGAGGCACTGGTTCCACAGCGGCGGCACCCCGGCCAGGGTCATCACGTTGAGCACCAGTTGGAGCGTCAGGACGCCGGTGAGGGCGCCGAACAGGGTGCCGCGGCCGCCGTTGAGGCTGACGCCGCCGATGACGGTGGCGGCGAAGACCTGGAAGATCCAGCCGTTGCCCTGGTCGGCGGAGATCGAGCCGTAGTGGCCGGTGTAGAGGATGCCGGCGAAGGCGGCCAGCAGGCTGCCGAGGATCAGCACGGTCCAGGTGATCCGGTCGACCCGGATGCCGGCGGCGCGGGCGGCCTCGGCGTTGCCGCCGATGGCGTACAGCGCGCGGCCGTGGCGCAGCCAGGCGAGCGCGCAGCCGCCGGCCGCGAACAGCAGGGCGCAGATCCAGATCGCGGCGGGCACGCCGAACCAGCTCGCGCTGCCCAGGTAGGTGAAGGACGACGGCAGGTTGATGATCGACTGGCCCTGCGAGATGCCGATCTGGAGGCCGCGCAGCAGGGTGAGCGCGCCGAGCGTGACGATGAAGCCGTTGAGCCGCAGCTTGAGGATCAGGAAGCCGTTGACGGCGCCGATCGCCGCGCCGACGGCCAGGCACAGCGGGATGACCGTCCAGGCGGGGAACAGGCCGAGGCCGTTGAAGCGGGCGCCGTGGTCGGGGAGCACCAGCCACACCGCGATGACGGGGGCGACGCCGATGGTGGACTCCAGCGAGAGGTCCATCCGGCCGGCGATCAGGATCAGCGCCTCGGCGAGCACGAGCACGCTGAGCTCGGTGGCCGACTGGCCGACGCCGAGCAGGTTGGCGGAGGTCAGGAACGCCGGCGAGACGGCGAAGCCGATGACGCAGAGGACCAGCAGGACCGGGACCAGGGACAGGTCGCGGTAGCGGGCCAGTTCGAGGCGGCGGCCTGCGGGGGCGGCGGTGGCCGGGCGCGGGCGGGCCTCAGTGGTGGGGCTCATCGGGTTTCCTCCGGGTCGTTCGGGCCGGCCATGCCCTCCATGGCGGCGACCAGTTGTTCGTCGCTCCAGCCGGGTGCGAATTCGGCGACCACCCGGCCGTGGAACATGGCCAGGACGCGGTCGCAGACCCGCAGGTCGTCGAGTTCGTCGGACACGATCAGGGCGCTGCGGCCGCGGTCGGCGACCTGGCGGATCGTGCCGAGCAGGGATTCCTTGGACTTGATGTCCACGCCGTTGGTGGGCCGGATGGCGACCAGGACGTGCGGCTCCGCGGCGAGCGCGCGGGCGATGACGACCTTCTGCTGGTTGCCGCCGGACAGTGCGGAGACCGCGGTGCCGGGGCCGGGGGTCTTGATGTCGAGTTCGCCGATCATGCGCTCGGCGAACTCCCGGGTGCGCGAGGGCAGGACGGTGCCGAACGGGCCGAGCTGGTCGGTGACGGTCAGGGTGGCGTTCTCGGCGACGCTGCGCTGCGGGACGAGGCCCTGCAGGTGGCGGTCCTCGGGGACGAAGCCGATGCCGGCGGCGAGCGCGGCGGGCACCCTGCCCGTGCGGACGGGCTGGCCGGCGACGGTGACGGTGCCGTCGGCGGGCTTGAGCAGACCGGCCAGGGTCTCGCCGAGCTGCACGTTGCCGCTGGCGGCGGAGCCGGCCAGGCCGACCACCTCGCCGGGGCGGGCGCTCAGCGACACGTCCTGGTAGCTGCCCTTGAGGCTCAGCCCGGCGACCTCCAGCAGCGGCGCACCGTCGCCGACGGTCCGGCCGGTGACCGACCAGGAGGGCTCGGTGCCCTTGGAGCGCTCGCCGGTCATCGCCTCGACCAGCGCCTGCTGGTCGAGTTCGGCGACCGGAGCGGTGACGATGTGCCGCGCGTCGCGGTAGACGGTGACGGTGCGGCAGAGGTCGTAGACCTCCTGCAGGTGGTGCGAGATGAACAGGAAGGCGACGCCCTGCGCCTGGAGTTCGCGCAGCTTGTCGAAGAGCCGCTCGATGCCGCGGGCGTCGAGTTTGGCGGTCGGCTCGTCGAGGATGATGAAGCGGGCGCCGAAGGACAGCGCCCGGGCGATCTCCACGAACTGGCGCTGCTCGACGCCGAGGTCCTCGGCGCGGGCGGTGGGGTCGACGTCCACGCCGTACTCGCCGAGCAGCTCGCTCGCCCTGGTGCGCAGCTGCTTCCAGCTGATCGGGCGCAGCGGGCCCTGGGACTGCCGGTTCAGGAACAGGTTCTCGGCGACGGTGAGCGCCGGGATGATGGTGGAGCGCTGGTAGACGCAGGCGACCTTGGACCGCCAGGCGTCGGTGTCCCCCGGGGCGGGGGCGGGTTCGCCGTCGAACCGCAGGGTGCCGGTGTCGGCCGGCTGAAGGCCCGTCAGGATCGAGACGAGCGTGGACTTGCCCGCGCCGTTGCGCCCGACCAGGGCGTGCGATTCGCCGGGGGCGACCGAGATGCGGGCGTCGCTGAGGGCGACGGTGGCGCCGAAGCGCTTGGAGATCCCGTCGGCCTCGACGACGGGGCCCCGGACGGGGCTGGGGTCCGCCATGGCGGGGAGTCCTTTCGGAACCGGCCCGGTGCCGCGGCCGGCGCCGGCCGGCCGCGGCACCGGGTGCTGACGGGTCGTCACTTGCTGATGTTGTTGCCCCACAGGGCCTTGTCGTCGACGTTGTCCTTGGTCACCAGCGGGGCGGACAGCTGGTCCTCCAGGCCGTTGGGCAGCTGGATGATGGTGGACTGGTGGTCGGTGGCGCCGGGCTGGAAGGTCTTGCCGTCGGCGGCGGCCTGCGCGTAGAACAGCGCGTACTTGGCGTACAGGTCGGCGGGCTGGGAGACGGTGGCGTCGATGTCGCCCTTGCGGATGGCGTCGAACTCCTGCGGGATGCCGTCGTTGGAGATGATGGCGATGTGGCCGGGCTGCCCGGCGGGCTTGAGCAGGCCCTTCTGCTGGAGCAGCGCGAGGGTCGGCTGCAGGAAGACGCCGCCGGCCTGCATGTAGATGCCGCCGAGGTCGGGGTTGGCGGCCAGCGTGGTCTGGAGCTTGGCGGAGGCGACGTCGCCCTTCCAGTCGGTGGCCAGCTCGATCACCTGGATGCCGGGGAACTGCTCCTTCATGCAGGCGGCGAAGGCCTCGGAGCGGTCGCGGCCGTTGATGGAGCTCAGCGCGCCCTGGAGTTCGGCGACCTTGCCCTTGCCGCCGAGCTGCTTGCCGAGGAACTCGCAGGCCTTGGTGCCGTACGCACGGTTGTCGGCGCGGACCACCATGTAGACGTTGCCCTTGTCGGGGCGGGTGTCGACGCTGACCACCGGGATCTTCTTCGCGGACAGCGCGTCCAGCGTGGAGGCGATCGCGCCGGTGTCCTGCGGGGCCATCACCACGGCCTTGGCGCCGGTGTTCTGGAACACCTGGACGTTGGCGACCAGCTTGGTCACGTCGTTCTGCGAGTTGCTGATCGGCAGCGTGTTCGTGCCCGCGGCGGCGGTGTCCTGCTTGATGTACTGCGCGTAGGAGTTCCAGAAGTCGGAGTCCGCCCGGGGCAGGTCGATGCCGATGGCCGGCTTGCCGGACGCGGACCCGCCGGAGTCGCTGCCGCGGTTGCAGGCCGTGGCGAACCCGGCCATGAGGACCACGGCAGCGGCGGTCGCCGCGATTCTGGAGGAGCGAGGCTTCATGGTGCTGGTCTCCTTGGCTGGGCCAACTTCGGGGAAGTCATCGGATGGCTTGCGGTGCGGAGGACTTTACGAGTCCGCAATCCCCCTGACAAGAGAAGAGCTCGGATGAATTCCGGGTCGTTACTCCCGCGTGTCCGTCCGCCCGGCCCGGCCCCGCCAAGGCCCGCCCCGACCTGCACACATCGACGGGTCACGGCTCCGACCAGCCGCAAACATCGGAGGACTTCTTGCACCGGGCCGCCCTTCGCCGTATGGTCAGCACACCGCTGATTCATCCGATGAGTTTGGGAGCCCGTCATGAAGCTGCTTCGAGTTGGCGAACCGGGCGCGGAGGCGCCCGTCGTCCGTGACCAGGACGGAAGCGCGTACGCCCTCAGCGGCCTGACCGACGACCTGGACGGGGCGTTCCTCGCCTCCGGCGGGATCGACCGGGTCCGGGCGGCGCTGGCGGAGGGCTCGCTGCCGAGCGTGGACGTGGCGGGCCTGCGCGTCGGTGCGCCGGTGGCCCGGCCCGGCAAGGTGGTCTGCATCGGCCTCAACTACCGCGACCACGCGGCGGAGACCGGGGCGGCCGTCCCCGAGCGGCCGGTGGTCTTCATGAAGGACCCCTCCACCGTGGTCGGCCCGTACGACCAGGTGCTGATCCCCCGGAACTCGGTGAAGACCGACTGGGAGGTCGAACTCGCCGTCGTCATCGGGCGCGAGGCCCGCTACCTGGAGAGCCCGGCCGAGGCCGCCGCGTGCATCGCCGGCTACACGATCAGCAACGACGTCTCCGAGCGCGAGTTCCAGATCGAGTACTCCAGCCAGTGGGACCTCGGCAAGTCCTGCGAGACCTTCAACCCGCTCGGCCCCTGGCTGGTCACCCCGGACGAGGCCGGCGACCCGCAGGCACTCGGCCTGCACCTGGCCGTCAACGGCGAGGTCCGGCAGGACGGCACCACCAAGAACATGATCTTCGACGTCGCGTACCTGGTCTGGTACCTGAGCCAGTACCTGGTGCTGCGCCCCGGCGACGTCGTCAACACCGGCACCCCGGCCGGCGTGGCCCTCGGCCTGCCCGGCACGCCCTACCTGCGCGAGGGCGACACCGTCGAGCTGTCCATCGACGGACTCGGCACCCAGCGCCAGACCTTCCGGAACGCGTGAAAGGCACTCACTTGTCCACCACCGTCGCGCGAATCACCGCCGTCGACACCTACGACGTCCGGTTCCCCACCTCGCGGGAGCTGGACGGGTCCGACGCGATGAACCCGGACCCCGACTACTCGGCCGCCTACGTCGTGCTGCGCTCCTCGGACAACGGCCACGAGGGCCACGGCTTCACCTTCACCATCGGCCGCGGCAACGACGTCCAGGTCGCCGCGATCGACGCGCTCGCCCCGCACGTCCTCGGGCGCCCCGTCGCCGAGCTGTGCGCCGACCCCGGCTCGCTCTACCGCGACCTGATCGGCGACAGCCAGCTGCGCTGGCTCGGCCCCGAGAAGGGCGTGATGCACATGGCCATCGGCGCCGTGGTCAACGCCGTCTGGGACCTCGCCGCCAAGCGCGAGGGCAAGCCGCTGTGGCAGCTGCTCGCCGACGCCGACCCGGCGTGGCTGGTCTCCCAGGTCGACTTCCGCTACATCGCCGACGCGCTCACCCCCGACGAGGCCCTCGAACTCCTCACCAAGGGCAAGCAGGGCCACGCCGAGCGCACCGCCCACCTGCTGCGCACCGGCTACCCCGCCTACACCACCTCCCCGGGCTGGCTCGGCTACTCCGACGAGAAGCTCACCCGCCTCGCCCAGCAGGCCGTCGCCGACGGCTTCACCCAGATCAAGCTGAAGGTCGGCGCCGACCTCGACGACGACATCCGCCGCTGCCGCGCCGCCCGCGCCGCCGTCGGCCCGGACATCCGGATGGCCATCGACGCCAACCAGCGCTGGAACGTCGGCGAGGCCATCGAGTGGACCAACGCGCTCGCCGAGTTCGACCCGTACTGGATCGAGGAGCCCACCAGCCCCGACGACGTCCTCGGCCACGCGTCCGTGCGCCGCGGCGTCCACCCGGTCAAGGTCGCCACCGGCGAGCACGTGCAGAACCGCATCATCTTCAAGCAGCTGCTCCAGGCCGGCGCGATCGACGTCCTCCAGCTGGACTCCGCCCGGGTCGGCGGCGTCAACGAGAACCTGGCCATCCTGCTGCTCGCCGCGAAGTTCGGCGTCCCCGTCTGCCCGCACGCCGGCGGCGTGGGCCTGTGCGAACTGGTCCAGCACCTGTCGATGTTCGACTACGTGGCGCTGACCGGCACCACCGAGGACCGCGTCATCGAGTTCGTCGACCACCTGCACGAGCACTTCCTCGACCCGGTGGTCATCGAGGCGGGCCACTACCGGGCCCCGACCACGCCGGGCTTCTCGGCGGCCATGCACCAGGCGTCGCTGGACACCTACCGCTACCCGACCGGCGGCTTCTGGCGGGCCGAGCTGGAGCAGGAGACCCGGGCATGAGCGGTGACCTCGCCGGGCTCAAGGCCCTGGTCACCGGCGGCGCCTCCGGCATCGGCCTCGCCACCGCGCGGCTGCTCGCCGAGCGGGGCGCCGAGGTGGCCGTCCTCGACCTCGACCCGTCCCCGGTGCAGGCACCGCTGCTCGGCTTCACCGCCGACGTGTCCGACGACGCCTCGGTCCGCGCCGCCGTCGAGGCGGCCGCCGAGGCACTCGGCGGGATCGACATCCTGGTCAACAACGCCGGGATCGGCGCGGTCGGCACCGTGGCGGACAACCCCGACGAGCAGTGGCACCGCGTGCTGGACGTCAACGTGCTCGGCCTGGTCCGCACCACCCGCGCCGCCCTGCCGTACCTGCGCGACTCCGCCCACGCGGCGGTGGTCAACACCTGCTCGATCGCCGCCACCGCCGGGCTGCCGCAGCGGGCCCTGTACTCGGCCAGCAAGGGCGCCGTCCTGTCGCTGACCCTGGCCATGGCCGCCGACCACGTCCGCGAGGGCATCCGGGTCAACTGCGTCAACCCCGGCACCGTCGACACCCCGTGGGTCGGCCGGCTGCTCGACTCCGCCGCCGACCCGGCGGGCGAACGCGCCGCCCTGAACGCCCGTCAGCCCACCGGCCGGCTGGTCCGCGCCGAGGAGGTGGCTGCCGCCGTCGCCTACCTCGCCTCACCCGCGGCCGGCTCCACCACCGGCACCTCCCTCGCGGTGGACGGCGGCATGGCCGGCCTGCGCCTGCGGCCGGTGCCGACCTCATGACGCCGCGTCAGCTACCGCTCGGGCGCAGCGCGGTGACGGTCAGTGAACTGGCCTTCGGCGCGGCGGCGATCGGCAACCTGTTCACCGCGGTGAGCGACGCCGAGGCCGAGCGGGCCGTCACCGCCGCCTGGGAGGCCGGGGTCCGGTACTTCGACACCGCCCCGCACTACGGCCTCGGGCTGTCCGAGCGCCGCCTCGGCGCGGCGCTGCGCGGCCTGCCCCGGGACGCGTACGTGCTGTCCACCAAGGTCGGCCGGCTGCTCGACCCGCTGCCGGCCGCCGCCGGCGACGACCTCGCCGACGGCTTCGCCGTCCCGGCGACGCACCGCCGCCGCTGGGACTTCAGCGCCGAGGGCGTCCGGCAGTCGATCGAGGAGAGCCTGAACCGGCTCGACCTGGACCGGATCGACGTGGTCTTCCTGCACGACCCCGACGACCACGCCGACCAGGCGATCGACGAGGCCTACCCGGAGCTGGAGCGGCTGCGCGCCGAGGGCGTGATCGGGGCGATCGGCGCCGGGATGAACCAGTCCGGACTGCTCGCCCGCTTCGTCCGCGAGACCGACGTCGACACCGTCCTGCTGGCCGGCCGCTACACCCTGCTCGACCAGGGCGGGCTCGCCGAACTGCTGCCGCTCGCCCACGAGCGGGGCGTCGGCGTCGTCGTCGGCGGCGTGTTCAACTCCGGCCTGCTGGCCGATCCGCGCCCCGGCGCCACCTTCGACTACGCCTCCGCCCCCACCGAGGTACTCGAGCGCGCCCTCGCCCTCAAGGCCGTCTG
Organism: Kitasatospora sp. NPDC049285; assembly: GCF_040678815.1. Lineage (NCBI taxonomy): Bacteria > Bacillati > Actinomycetota > Actinomycetes > Kitasatosporales > Streptomycetaceae > Kitasatospora > Kitasatospora sp. NPDC049285. The sequence continues at coordinate 32,814 of NZ_JBFAQR010000055.1, forward strand.
CGAACGCCACGGCGTCCCGCTGCGCGCCGCCGCGCTGCACTTCCCGTTCGGGCACCCGGCCGTCGCGTCCGTCCTGGTCGGCACCCGCAGCGCCGCCGAGGTCCGCGACGCCGCGGCCGCGCTCGACCGCCCGGTGCCCGCCGCGCTGTGGGCCGAGCTCCGCGAACGCGGGCTGCTCCCCGCGCACGTCCCCGTCCCCGCCGCCTGAGCCGCGGCCCCACCCCGACCTCCCCGTCATTGGAGCAGTCATGAGGATCGCCCTGCACACCCGGGTCCGAGCGGACCGGATCGAGGAGTACGAGGACGCGCACCGCTCGGTGCCCGCCGAGCTGACCGCCGCCATCAGCGCGGCGGGCGTCGCCGAGTGGACGATCTGGCGCAGTGGCTGCGAGCTGTTCCACCTGCTCGAGTGCGAGGACTACGGCCGGCTGCTCGCGGAGTTGGAACACCTGCCGGTGAACATCGCCTGGCAGGCCCGCATGGGCGAGCTGCTCGACGTGGTCCACGACTACTCGGCGGACGGCGCGGCCGCGGGGCTGCCCGTGGTCTGGAAGCTCTGACCCCACTTATGCTGCATGCCACCGGATGACCAGGAGGACGAAGCCGTGCCAGTGACCGACGAGGCGATCGAGAAGATCAAGGCCATGATCGTGAGCGGCGAGCTGCAGCCCGGCGCGCGGCTCCCGAAGGAGGCCGACCTCGCCGAGCGGCTGGGACTCTCCCGCAACTCGCTGCGCGAGGCGGTGAAGGCGCTGTCCCTGATCCGGGTGCTGGACGTGCGCCAGGGCGACGGCACGTACGTGACCAGCCTGTCGCCCGAGGTGCTGCTGGACACGCTGGGCTTCCTCGTCGACTTCCACCAGGACAGCACGGTGCTGGAGTTCCTGGAGATGCGGCGCATCCTGGAGCCCGCCGCGACCGCGATGGCCGCCCGGGTGATGTCCGACGAGGACGTGACCGCGCTCGGCGCGGTGCTGGACAGCCTGGGCGAGGACGCCACGCTGGACGACCTGATCGCCAACGACCTGGAGTTCCACCGCCGGATCGCGGCCGGCTCGGGCAACGCCGTGCTCTGCTCGCTGATCGAGGGCCTGTCCGGCCCGACCGTGCGGGCCCGGATCTGGCGCGGCCTCACCGAGGAGGGCGCGGTCCCGCACACCCGCCAGCAGCACCGTGCGATCTTCGAGGCCATCGCGGGCCGCCGCCCTGAGGTCGCCCACGCCTGGGCGACCGTGCACGTCGCCGGCCTCGAGCAGTGGCTGCGCGAGACGCTCGGCGAGGCGGGCTCCGCGCTGGCCTGATCCCGCTTCGGTCCGAACGCCCGGTGCCGCCCGTCCCTCGGGACGGGCGGCACCGGCGTTCCCGCCGGTGGATCAGCCGACCTTGACCAGACTCCACTGCTGCTGAGAACCCCAGTTGACGGTCCATTGGATGGCCGTCTGGCCGTCCGCGGTGCCGTTCCCGTTGTCCAGCGCCATCCCGCCGGCCCGGTCGGTCAGCTGGTACACGCCGCCGCCGAGCGCGACGATGCTCCACTGCTGCTGGTTGCTCCCGTTGTCCGGCTGCTGGGTCAGCGCGCTGCCCGCACCGGAGCTGCCGCCGTTGTCGAGCGCCAGCCCGCTGCGCTGGGACACCAGCTTGTAGCGGCCCGCCTCCAGGGCGGTGAGCCGCCACTGCTGCGGCGAGCCGCCGTTGACGGTCCACTGCATGACCTGGCTCCCGGCGGTGGCGGTGTTGCCGTTGTCCAGCGCCTTGCCGCTGCGCGCGCAGACCAGCTGGTAGACGCCGTCGGCGACCACGGCCGGCGTCCCGGAGACCTCGACCACCACGACCGAGTCGGCGGCGTCCGGCGCGGTGCTCGGCACCGACACGTTGATGGTGCCCCCGCTGACGCTGTAGTTGAGCGAGGCCCCCGGGTTGCTCATCAGGTAGACGCGGCTGATGGTGTTCTGCACCAGCGGGATCGGCAGCACGCCGTTGCCCGGCCAGGTGAACACGTGCGCGAACAGCTTGCCCGGCTTGCGGGTGAACCTGCCCCAGGACGGCTCGGCGGTGAACGGGCTGCCCTGGGTGCCGTAGATGCTGTCGCCGTTGACGGCCATCCAGTTCCCCAGCCCCTGCAGGACGGTGACGGAACCCGGGGTGGGCGTGCCGTCCCCCTTGGGCCCGATGTTGAGCAGGTAGTTGCCGTCCCGGGAGGCGACCGTGACGAACTCCTGCAGGATGGTCGCCACCGACCGGTACGAGTTCTCCGCCCACGAGGTGTAGCCCCAGGCCCCGTTCATGGTGGCGCAGGTCTCCCACGGCCGCCCGAGCGGCTCGGCCGGCACGGTCTGCTCGGGGCAGGCGAAGTCACCGAGCCCGACGTCCCGCTTGACCCGCTCGTTGACGATCAGGCCGGGCTTGCGGGCGATCAGCCAGTTGTAGAGGTCGACGCCGTCCGCCTGGGTCCACCAGTCGGTCAGGGTGGGCGTGGCGGGGTTGGCGCACCAGTCGCCGTCGAACCACAGGATGGCCGGGTCGTACCTGGTGAGCAGTTCCTGCAGCTGCGCCTTCATGTCGGTGATGTAGGCGGACCGGGCGGCCATCGACGTCATGTCGGTGTAGTTCGTCGAGTGGTTGCTGTTCTGCGAGCGGTGGTTCCAGTCCATGATCGAGTAGTACAGCCCGAACTTGATGCCCCGGGCGTCGCAGGCGCTCTTCAGCGCGGCCAGCAGGTCGTTCTTGTAGGCGGTGTACTTGGGCAGGGTGTACGGCGTGTTGCCGGTGGTGTCGGTGAAGCTCGCCACCGCGGAGTCGTACATCGCGAAGCCCTCGTGGTGCTTGGCGGTGATCACCAGGTACTTCATGCCGGCCTTCTGCGCGAGGTCGGCGATGGTGTCGGCGTTGAAGGCGGTCGGGTTGAACGGCGCCGTGACCTGGGTCTGGTAGTTGGCCTTGGTCCAGTTCTCGGTCGAGAACACCCACTCGCCCGTGCCGTGGAGGCTGTACGAGCCGAAGTGGATGAACATGCCGAAGCGGGCCTGGTACCACCAGTCCATCTTGGACGGCACGGTGTACGCCTGGGCGCTCTCCGCGAGCACGAGCTGCGGCAGCCCGAATGCGACGGCGCCGCCGGCGAGGGCGGCTGCCCGGATCAGTTGACGGCGGCTCAGGTGGGGGGACATGCGTGACTCCTCGCGTGGGGTGGTGCGCGGACCGGTCTGCGGTCTACTTGCCGACGGTGTTGCCCCACAGGGACTTGTCGTCGACGTTCTCCCTGGTCACCAGCGGGGCGGACAACTGGTCCTCCAGGCCGTTGGGCAGCGAGATGATGGTGGACTGGTGGTCGGTCGGGCCGGGTTGGAAGGTCTTGCCGTCGGCGGCGGCCTGCGCGTAGAACAGCGCGTACTTGGCGTACAGGTCGGCGGGCTGCGAGACGGTGGCGTCGATGTCGCCCCGGCGGATCGCGTCGAACTCCTGCGGGATGCCGTCGTTGGAGACGATCGCGATGTGGCCGCTCTGCCCGGCGGGCCTGAGCAGCCCCTTGCGGCGCAGCAGGGCGAGGGTGGGTTCCAGGAAGACGCCGCCGGCCTGCAGGTAGACGCCGCCGAGGTCGGGGTTGGCGGCCAGGGTGGACTCGAGCTTGGCGGCCGCCACGTCGCCCTTCCACTCGGTGGCCAGCTCGATCACCTTGATGCCGGGGAACTCGCTCTTCATGCAGGAGGCGAACCCCCGGCTGCGGTCGTAGGCGTTGATGGAGCTCAGCGCGCCCTGCAGCTCGGCGACCTTGCCCCGGCCCTTGAGCTGCTTGCCGAGGACCCGGCAGGCCTTGACGCCGTACTCGACGTTGTCGGCGCGGACCACCATGTACACCTCGCCGTGTTCCGGTTCGGTGTCGACGGTGATGGTGCTGATCCCGTGGCCGTAGAGGCCGTTGAGGATGCCGTCGGTGTCCTGGGTCGCCTGCGGGGCGATCACCACCACCTTGGCGCCGGCCTTCTCGAAGCCGTGCAGGCTGTCGCGCAGCCCGTCCTCGCTGTTGTGGGAGTTGGTGATCGGCAGGGTGCGGACGGACCCGTCGGCGAGCTCGGCCCGCAGGTAGCGCTCGTACGACGTCCAGAAGTCCGAGTCGTCGCGGGGCAGGTCGATGCCGATCACCCCCCGGCCGGCCGTCTCCGGTCTTCCGGTCTGGCCGCTGCCGCAGCCGGTGGTGCCGACGAGCAGGACGGCGGCGCCTGCGGTCGCGGCGACTCCCGAGGAGCGAAGCCTCATCGTGCTGGATCTCCTTGGTCCAGAAGGCCGCCCTGACATCCCGGGGGCCTGCGGTACCGAGGACCTTATGAGCCTGTAACCTCCCCGACAAGAGTTGAGGTCGGATGAATCTGAAAAGTAACTCGGTTATTTCCACCCATAGTTGCGACTCGAGAGTAGCTATGACGCAAAGTCATCCCATGTCTTGGGGTCGCTCGTGGTTGAGCCGCCCGGAGGCGAAGCCGTCGACCTCGACCCGCGCCGCACCGAACCCGGCCTGCGCCACGGCCTCCCGCAGCGCCGCCAGTTCGGCTGCCGCCGGCACCGCCTCGGCGTCCAGCTCGACCCGGACGCTCTCCCCGAGGTCGCGCACCCGCAGCTGGACCGAGCGCAGCCCCGCTTCGTCGAGTGCGACCCGCACGGCCGTCTCCGCCCGGTCGATCCGGGCCAGCCGGTGGCCGGTGACGGGGATGCCGTAGCGGATCCGGCTGGCCAGGCAGGGGGTGGCGGGCTTGTCCCAGGTGGACAGGCCCCACAGCCGGCTGACGGCCCGGACGTCCGCCTTGCTGAGGCCGGTGTCGCGCAGAGGTGTCAGGATCGCGCGTTCGCGGCCGGCCCGGATGCCGGGACGGAACGGGTCCGCGGCGTCGTCGGCGTTGGTGCCGGTGGCGACCCGGGCGAAGCCGTGCTCGCGGGCGACCGCGGCGATCGTGTCGAGCACCTCGGACTTGCAGAAGTAGCACCGGTCCTGGGTGTTGGCCCGGTAGCCCGGGCTGCCCAACTCCTCGGTCCGGGCGGCCACATGGGTCACGCCGAGGTCCAGTGCGACGGCTCGCGCCGCGGCCAGCTCCCCCGCCGCCAGGCTCTCGGACACCCCGGTCACCGCCAGCACCCCGGCCGGCCCGTGGGCCCTTACGCCCGCGGCCACCACCAGGGCGGAGTCGGCCCCGCCGGAGTACGCCACCGCGACCGGCCCCGCCTCCCGCACCACGGCCAGCAGCGCGGCGGCCTTCTCCTCGACCGTGTCAGCGCGCGTCATCCCGGTCCTCCTCCCACCCGGCCGGGGCGTTCTCCGCGGCCAGCAGCCGGGCGCGCTCGGCGACCGTGCCCAGCGACCGACCCGTACGGGCGGCGGCGGCCGCCGTGTCCTCGTACTCGGGCTTGATCCCGTACGGGCCCTGCTTGACCCGGATCGGGCTGCCGTCGAGGTCGACCGTCCAGCTCCGGCGGGGGGCCACGACCCGGGTGTGCCGGGTCTGCCGGACGCCCAGAGTGCGGGTCTCGGCGAGAATCAACTCCCGTAGCCGCTCGGTGTCCTGAGGAAGCGTCAGAACGTGTAGCACGTGCGCCGGGCGGCCCTTCTTCATCACCGCGGCAGTCGTCCAGGCGTCGATCGCGCCCTCGGCGAGTGCACGGGCGACGGTGTGCGCGAGGGTCTCGCCGGTGACGTCGTCGAGGTTGGTCTCCAGGGTCACCACGTCCTCCACCCACTGCTCGGCCGCCGGCCGGCCCAGCGTCACCGCCACCACGTTCGGGCGGTCGGCCAGCACCCGGGTGCCCGCCCCGTACCCCGTCGCCGTCACGGTCATCGGCGGCAGCGGGCCGTAGCCCGCGCCCGCCGCGCGCAGCAGCGCGGCGCCGGTCGGGGTGACGGTCTCCCCGCGCAGGTCGGTGCCGGTCACCACCGCGCCGGACAGCAGCCGGACGGTGGCGGGAGCGGGGCAGGGCAGCAGCCCGTGCGCGGTGTCGACGCCGCCGGTGCCCAGCGGCAGCGGCGCGCAGACCACCTCGCTCACGCCCAGCGCGTGCAGCGCGGCGGCCACCCCGACGATGTCCACCAGGGCGTCGTGGCCGCCGAGTTCGTGCAGGTGCACGTCGGCGGGGTCGGTGCCGTGCAGGCGGCCCTCGGCGTCGGCGATCGCGTGCAGCGCGGCGAGGCTCAGGGCGGCCACCGGCTCGGGCCGGGCAGCGGCGGCCAGCCGGATCAGCTCGGCCGCCCGCCGCTCGGTGGCGTGGTCCGTCACCCGCACCCGGGCGCTGGTCGCGGTGAGGCCGTGCGTGACGACGCGCTCGGCGTCGAGTTCCCAGCCGGTGAGGCCGGTGGCGTCGATCGACGCCCGGACCTCGTCCAGCGGTGCGCCCGCGTCGAGCAGCGCACCGAGCAGCATGTCGCCGGCCAGGCCGGTGAACGGGTTGATCCAGCAGATCACGCCCGACTCCTCACCCAGGCCAGCCGGTGGGCGGCCATCGCCGCGCCGAAACCGGAGTCGATGTTGACCACGGTGATCCCGGCGGCGCACGAGGCGTGCATCGCCAGCAGCGCGGTCACGCCGTCCAGCGACGCGCCGTAGCCCGTCGAGACCGGCACGGCGATCACCGGGCAGCCCACCAGCCCGCCGACCACGCTGGCCAACGCGCCCTCCATCCCGGCCACCACGACGACCGCGTCGCAGGACCGCAGCCGGTCCCGGACGCGGAGCACGCGGTGCAGGCCCGCGACGCCGGCGTCCTGCACGGTGTCGACCTCCAGCCCGACGGCCGCGGCCACGGCGGCGGCCTCCGCGGCGACCGGCAGGTCGGCCGTCCCGGCGGAGATCACCGTCAGCGTGAAGCCGTTGCGGTCGGCCGGACGCCAGACCAGCAGCCGGGCCTGCGCGTCGTACGACCCGCCGGGGACGTGCCGCAGCACGTCGGCGGCGGTCTCGGCGTCCACCCGGGTGACCAGCACCGGGCCGGAGTTGTGGCGCAGCAGCTCGGCGGTGATCGCGCGGATCTGCTCGGACGTCTTGCCGGGGCCGTACACGACCTCGGGCAGCCCCTGGCGCTGCTCGCGGCCGATGTCGACCTGGGCGAAGTCGAGGTCGTGGACTCGGGTGGGGTGCATGCGGCTCTCCTCCTCGGTGGGCTGCGACGGTCGGGACGGGTGGCGGCCGTCGGGCGGGCTGTTGACGGCCGTCAGGACGGCGGCTGGCGGACCGTCAGGTGGGCGAGCTCGGCGCCGGTCTCGTGCAGCAGCCGGCGGGTCTCGCGCATCGCGGTGGCCGCGCTGCCCGCCCGCTCGGTGAGCGAGTGGGCCCGGCCGATGCCGTGGGCGGCCAGCTCGGCGGGCCCGGCCTCCACCCGCCCGGCGACCGCCACGACCGGGACGCCGGCCTGGCGGGCCCGCTCGGCCACGCCGATCGGTGCCTTGCCGCGCAGGCTCTGCGCGTCGAGGCAGCCTTCGCCCACCACGACCAGGTCGGCCGCGGCGAGGGCGGTGTCCAGGCCGAGTTCGGCCAGCAGCACGTCGACGCCGGGCTCCCGGCGGGCGCCCAGGTGCAGGGCCGCGAAGCCCGTCCCGCCGGCCGCCCCGGCGCCGGGGCGGCCGGACAGGTCGGCTCCGGTCCGCGCGGCGACGAGCCCCGCGAACCGGGCGAGCGCGGCGTCCAGCAGCGCCACCTGTCCGGCGTCGGCGCCCTTCTGCGGGGCGAAGACGGCGGCGGCACCGTCCGGTCCGAGCAGCGGGTTGTCGACGTCGGAGGCCAGCACCAGCCGGGTCTCCCGCAGCCGCGCGTCGAGGCCGGTCAGGTCGACCGCCGCGGCATCGGCCAACGCCGCGCCGCCGGGCGGGAGTTCGGCGCCCGTGGCGTCGGTGATCCGGGCCCCGAGCGCCTGCAGCAGACCGGCCCCGGCGTCGGTGGTGGCGCTTCCGCCGACCGCGAGCACCACGTCCCGGCAGCCCAGGTCGAGTGCGGCGCGCAGCAGTTCACCGGTGCCGCGGGTGGAGGCGGTGAGCGGTGCGGGCCGACCCGCGGGCAGCAGGTGCAGCCCGGACGCCTGGGCCATCTCGACCACCGCCCGCCGGCCGCGGACGGCCAGCACCGCGTCGACCGGCGCGCCGGTGGGCCCGCTCACCCGGACCGGCACGGCCCGGAACCCGGCCGCCAGGAACGCCTCCGCGGTGCCCTCGCCGCCGTCCGCGACCGGCGCCTCCCGCACGTCCAGCGCGGGATCGGCCGCCCGCAGGCCCTCGGCGAGCCACCGGCACGCCTCGACGGCGGTCGCCGAGCCGCGGAACTTGTCCAGGCACACCAGGACCTGTCGACGCGTCATGCCGTCCCCGCCCCGTCCCGCTCGCCGCCCGGCCCGCCGTCCCGGCGCAGGTAGGGGATGGTCATCGGCCCCTCGGGCAGCACGCACAGCCGGGCGCCCGGCCCGGCGGCGGCGAGGGCCTCGGCCACGGTCGCGGAGATGTCGGCGGTCTGCTCCAGGTGCGCGGTGGCGAGCTCGGCGTCGCTCAGGTACGAGGTGTGCATCACCACCCGGGAGCTGGACTGGATCCGGGCCTGGACCTGCACCTGCCACTGGTCGGGCACGGTGCGCGGCCGGGCCCGGATCGACTCCAGCAGCGCCTGCGGGGACGGCGCGGAGGCCAGCACCTCGCGGTAGGAGCCGTGGTCGGGGAAGCCGTCGCGGCACTCCGCCGCGCAGACGATCAGGCCGCCGGGCTTCACCACCGTGAGTGCGGCCGACATGCCCTTGACGGACTGGTAGAGGTTCTGGTCGAGCGGGTGGCCGGCGTTGGTGGTGACCACCACGTCGAAGAGCCGGTCGACCGGGCGCATCGCGATCCGCCGGGCGGCGGCGGTCGCCGCCGCGTGCATGGGCAGCAGGTCGCCGCCGAAGGCCGCGACGATCCGCTGCTCGCGGTTGAGCACCACGTCGAGGGAGAAGGTGACGCCGGTGCCGTCCGCGATGGCCCGGACGTCGTCGTGCACGGGGTTGCCGTGCGTGGTGCCCCAGGTGGCCCGGGGGTCGCCGATCCGCTTCGCGTCGTGCAGGACGAGCACGGTCTCCAGTCCGGCCAGTCCCGGGGCGACCAGCTTCGGGCCGCCCGAGAAGCCGGCGAAGAAGTGCGGTTCGACGAAGCCGGTGGTGATCCTGACGTCCGCCTCGACCCAGGTGCGGTTGAGCCACACCGGCACGTCGTCGCCCCAACGCCCCATCCAGGCCAGCTGGTCGGTGTCACGGGCGTCGTGGTTGACGATCCTGATCCGGTCGACCACCTCGTCCCCGAACATCCGGCGCAGCTCCTCGGGGTCGTTCCCGCGGTGCGTGCCGGTGGCGACCAGGATCACCACGTCCTCGTCCCGGACGATCCCGTCGAGCTCGGCGAGGACGGCCGGGATCATCAGGTGCCGCGGCTGCGGCCGGGTGCCGTCGCACGCCGAGATCGCCACGGTCTGCCCCGGCCGGACGCGTTCGCGCAGCGACGGCCCGGCGACGGGGCGGCGCAGCGCCTCGCGGAGCACGGCCATCGGGTCGGCGGCGCCAGCGGTGTGCAGCGGTTCGACCACGGTGGTGACGGCCGGGTCGACGTCGAGGTCGAGCCCGGTCTCCCCGTAGGCGAGTCTGATTCTCATGGGGTGTCCTCACCGGCGCCGGGCTCGGTCGCCACGCCGAGCCGGTAGACCCGGTCGGCGGTGCCGCCGAACACCTCGGCGCGCTCACTCGGCGCCAGGCCCTCGGTCAACTCGTCGGCGGTGTCCATGACTTGCCGGTAGTCGGCGGCCAGCAGGCAGACCGGCCAGTCGGAGCCGAACATCACGCGGTCCGGCCCGAACGCCTCCAGTGCCGTACCGGCGTACGGGCGCAGGTCGTTGACGGTCCATTCGGCGTGGTCGGCCTCGGTGACCAGTCCGGACAGCTTGCACGAGACGTTCGACTCGCGGCCCAGTTCCCGCAGCAGCCCGGCCCAGGGCTGCAGGGCGCCGCGGGCGATACCGGGCTTGGAGAGGTGGTCGAGCACGAACCCCAGCTCCGGTAGCGCGCGCACCGTCTCGATGGCGGAGGGGAGTTGGCGCGGCAGGGTCAGCAGGTCGTAGCGCAGCCCGGCCCCGGCGACGGCCCGCAGCCCGCGCCGCACCTCGGGCCGGGCCAGCCACCCGGGGTCGGCCTCGCCCTGGACGAGGTGGCGCACGCCGACGAGCAGCTCGCCGCCGGGCCCTTCCCGCAGTTCGGCGAGGGTCTCGGCGACGGCCGGGGAGGTCAGGTCGACCCAGCCGACGACGCCCGCGACCATGGGCTCGGTGGCGGCGAGGGCGAGGAACTCCCGGGTCTCCTCGACGTCGGGCAGCACCTGGACCAGCACCGTCCGCCCCACGCCCGCCGCCCGCGCCTGCCCGGCGAGCTCGGCCATCCCGAAGTCCCGCCGGAGGGCGGCGAGGCCGGGATCGTCCAGCCAGGCGTGTGGGCGCCTGCCCAGCTGCCACACGTGGTGGTGTGCGTCGATTCTCACGAGCGGTCGCTCCTTGGTGGGTGGGTGACGACGGGTCGGCGCTCAGGACTCCGGCTGCGGCTGCGGCTGCGGCTGCGCGACGTCGGAGACCGTGCCGCCGGAGCCCGTGCCGGCCGGGACGCGGTCCCCCGCGGCCAGGTGCGCGCGCAGCCAGCGCTCGGTGGTGGTGACGTGCAGGAGGGCGGCCGCCTGCGCGAGGTGCGGGTCGCGGGCGGTGAGCGCCTCGAGGATCGCCTCGTGTTCGGCGAGGGTCCGCCCGGCCGCGTCCGTGTCCGACTGTCCGCGCCAGATCCTGGCCCGCAGGGTGCGCCCCGAGATGTGCTCCAGCAGGGTCGCCAGCGTGGCGTTGCCGGTGGCGCGCACCACCGCGCGGTGGAAGGCCGCGTCGTGGCGGTTGAACTCCGCGACGTCGTGGCGCGCGGCGCGCATGGCCGCGAGGTGCCCGGCCACCTGCGCCAGGTCCTGGTCGGTGATCCGGGCGGCGGCCAGCGCCGTCGCGGCCGGCTCGAACAACCGGCGGACCTCGGTCAGCTCCAGCACGGTGTCCCCTTGCAGGAGTTCCACCGCGCCGCCGAGGCCGGCCAGCAGCACGTCCGGCTCCAGGCTGGTCACGTAGGTGCCGTCGCCGCGCCGGATCTCCAGCACGCGCGCCACCACCAGTGCCTTGACGGCCTCGCGCATCAGGTTCCGCGAGAGACCGAGCTCGGCGGCCAGCACCGGCTCCGGCGGCAGTTTCGATCCGGGCGGGAGGCTGCCGTCCCGGATCGACTCCCGGATGCGCGCGATGGCCTTGTCAGTCAGGGACACGGCGACAACCTAACAGGTGATCCCATGTCTGAGAAGCCCTCGCTTCCGCTCAAGCCATCTCGACCTGCACATTTCCCGCTCCAGGCAGGTCACTGCAACCCAAGACCTGACAATACATCGGATGTCTCAAGAGGCCGACAGCCGAGGACACTACGCGGGGAAGGCCAGCCGCAGGTGCTGACCGGCCGTCAGGCGCAGCCGCAGGCGCCGGCCGTCCCCGGTGAGGTCCCCCTCGCCGCACGCCACGGGCCGGCCTGCACCCGCGGGCAGGTGCAGCTCGACGTCGGCATCCCGATCGGCACGCAACTCGGCTTCCACCAAAGCGCCTTGATGCCACGTCAGGTCGACGGCGACCCCGCCGCGGGCACGCAGGCCGCGCACCTCGCCGTCGGGCCAGCCCGGCGGCAGCGCGGGCAGCAGCCGCAGGATGCCGTTGTGGCTCTGCAGCAGCGTCTCGGCGATTGCGGCGGCGATGCCGAAGTTGCCGTCGATCTGGAACAGCTGCGGCGGGTGCAGGTCGAACAGGTTGGGCGCGATGGAGGTGGCGAGCAGCCGCTCGACGGCGTGCCCGGCGAGCGGGCCGTCGCCGAGGCGGGCGGCGAGCGCCGCCACCCAGGCCAGGCTCCAGCCGGTGCCGCCTCCGCCGTGTTCCAGCCGCCGGTCCAGGGCGCGGCGGGCCGGCTCGACGTACGTCGGGTCGGTGAGCGGGTCGACGGCGCTGCCGGGGTAGAGGCCGTACAGGTGGGAGAGGTGCCGGTGGCCCGGGTCCTCGTCGGGGAGGTCCTGCGACCACTCCAGCAGTCGTCCGTCGGCGGCGATCGCCAGGGGCCTCAACCGGGCGCGCAGGGCGGCGAGTTCGGCCGCGAAGGCGTGGTCGACGTCCAGCTCGCGGGCCGCGGCCGCGGTGGTGTCGAACAGTTCGGCGGCCAGCCAGTGGTCCATCGCGGTGCCGGCGCCGACCGCCGCGAGCGTGCCGTCGGGGAGCCGGAAGTGGTGCTCGGGGGAGGTGGACGGGCAGGTCACCAGGGTGCCGTCACCGTCCTCGACCAGCATGGCGGTGACGAACCGGGCGGCCTCCCGCATGACGGGGTAGGCGCGGTCGGCGAGGAAGGCGCGGTCGCCGTGGAACAGGTGGTGGTCCCACAGGTGGGCGGACAGCCAGGCGCCGCCCATCGGCCAGTGGAACCAGACCGGGAGGCCGCCGACGGGGTTGGTGGCGCGCCACACGTCGACGTTGTGGTGCAGGCACCAGCCGGGGGCGTCGTAGTAGGCGCGGGCGGTGTTCCGGCCGGCCTCGGCGAGGTCGGCGACCAGGTCGAACAGCGGCTCGTGGCAGGCGGCGAGGCCGGTGGTCTCGGCGTGCCAGTAGTTCATCTGGACGTTGATGTTGGACGTCCAGTTGGAGTTCCACGGCGGGGTCGGGAACGGGTTCCAGATGCCCTGCAGGTTGGCGGGCTGGGTGCCGGGCCGCGAGGAGGCGATCAGGAGGTAGCGGCCGTAGGCGAACAGCAGGGCCGCCAGGCCCGGGTCCGAGGTGCCCGCGTTGGCGGCGGCCAGCCGCTCGTCGGTGGGCAGGTGCGCCGCCGCGGCGGGTCCGGGCAGGGCCAGGGTGGCGGCGTCGAAGAGTCGCTGGTGGTCCGTCAGGTGCTCGGCGCGCAGCGCGTGGTAGTCCCGGCCGGCGGCGGCCTCCAGTCGGCCGCGGGCCGCGGCCAGCGCCGCCTCGGGGCCGTCGGGCTTCTCGCGCCAGTCCCGGATGCCGGTGCCGACGGCGAGCAGCAGCACCGCCTCGTCGGCGCCGGTCACCGCCAGGCCGTCGCCGTCCGCGGTGATCCGGCCGCCGGTGGCCCGCAGCCGGAGCGCGGCGGCGAAGCCGGTGCCCTCGCCCTCGGTGTAGGCGGCGTTCACGTCGGGCTCGTGTGGGACGCGCACCGGGGCGCGGCCGCTGATCGTCAGACCGCCGGGCTCGGCTTCCACGGTGGTGCGCGTCCCGTGGTGCGGCGTGCCGAGCCCGACCCGGAAGGTGAGCGCGCCGGGGGTGTCGGCGGTGAGCCGCACCGCCAGGACGCCCGCCGGGGCGGAGACGAAGCCCTCCCGCCGGTACCGGACTCCCCCGGCGGCGTACTCCACGGTGTGCACGGCCGTCCCGAGGTCCAGTTCCCGCCGGTAGTCGGCGCCCTGGTCGGCGCCGGGCGCGAACGCCAACTCCAGGGCGGCGAGCGGCTGGTACGCCTCGACGTCCGGGCCCTGGAAGTGCGCGGCGGCGAGCCGGTCCGCCTCGGCGGCGTCGTTTCGCTCCAGCACCGCGGCACGCAGCTCGGGCAGGTGGGCGGCGGCGCCGACCCGGTCGCGGGGCCCGGGGCCGCCGGACCACAGGGTGTCCGCGTTGAGTTCGAGCCGCTCGGTGTCCACCCCGCCGTACACCGTGGCGCCGAGCGCGCCGTTGCCGAGCGGCAGCGCCTCCAGGAAGGAGGCGGCGGGGCTGCGGTACCAGAGCAGGTGGTCGGGGTTGCGGTGAGCGTCAGTCAGCATGAGGTCCTCCACGCCGCCAACCTAACAGGTGATCCTATGTCTGAGAAGGAAACGGGAGCACTGCGGTCGATCGACCGATCCTCAACTCGCCTAGCTGACCTGCCTGTTTGGAACCTCTCTGGTCCGACCCCTGGACGAGGGCTGTCGCCCGCCCGTATAAATCCATCCCATGTATCCATCCGATCCGAGCGAGGGACCGTGAACGAACCAGAGTTCGCCGGCCTGGCCGCCGTCGTCACCGGCGGGGCCTCCGGGATCGGGCTCGCCACCGCCCGGCTGCTCGCGGCCCGCGGGGCCCGGGTCGCCTGCCTGGACCTGCGGCCGGACGGCGTGCCCGAGCCGTTGATCAAGGCGCACGTCGACGTCGCGGACCACGAGTCGGTGCGCGCCAGTGTGGCGTGGGCCGCCGAACTGCTCGGCGGCATCGACGTGCTGGTCAACGCCGCCGAGGTCGACGCGCAGGGCGGTATCGGGGACGACCCCGACGAGGACTGGCGCCGGGTGTTCGAGGTGAACGTGATCGGCGTGCTCCGCTCCACCCGCGCCGCCCTGCCCTACCTGCGGCGCTCCGCCGCCCCCGCGGTCGTCAACACCTGCTCGATCGCGGCCACCACCGGCGTGTCCGAGCGCGTCCTGTACTCCGCGTCCAAGGGCGCCGTCCTGTCGATGACCCGCGCGATGGCCGCCGACCTGGCGGGCGAGGGCATCCGCGTCACCTGCGTCAACCCGGGCACGGCCGACGCCGAGCAGGTGGCCGCCACCATCGCCCACCTGGCCAGTCCGCTCGCGGCTGCCGCCACCGGCACGGACCTGGTCGCCGAGGGCGGGACGGGCGGCCCGCGGGTCCGCGGCGACTGACCGACGGCCACCCCCGCACTCCGGGCCCCGCGCCCGCTCACCAAGGGACCACGATGCCGCACCAGACTCCGCCGGACCCGCGCCGCTTCCCGCGCCGCACCGTGCACCTGGACTTCCACACCTCCCCCGAGATCCCCGACGTCGGACGGGACTTCGACCCGGTGGCGTTCGCCCGGACGTTCCAGGAGGCGCACGTCGACAGCGTCACCGTCTTCGCCAAGTGCCACCACGGCCGCCTCTACTACGGCACCGACCGCCCCGAGCGCCACCCCGGCCTGTCCCCCGACCTCGACCTGCTGGCCGAACAGGTCCGGGCGCTGCACGCCGTCGGCATCCGCGCCCCGATCTACCTGTCCCTCCAGGTCGACGAGTACGCCGCCCGCGAGCACCCCGAGTGGCTCGCCGTGGGCGAGGACCTCAAACTGGCCCGCTGGAGCGCCTCCGCGTTCGAGGCGGCGTGGAGCATCCTCGACATGTCCAGCCCCTACGCCGACTACTTCGCCGACCAGTTGGACGAGGTGCTGCGGCGCTTCGCCCCGGTCGACGGCGTCTTCATCGACATGTGCTGGGACCAGCCCAGCGTCAGCCGCTGGGCCGTCGACGGCATGCGCCGCGAGGGCCTGGACCCGGCCGACGCCGACCACCGGGCCCGCTACGCCACCCTGGTGGCCCGCCGCTACATGGCCCGCTACTCCGCGATGGTGGAGAAGGCGCTGCCCGACGGCGCCGCCCAGGGCGCCTGGTTCAACAGCCGCCCGAAGGCGGGCCTGCCCGAGGAGCGCCCGTACGTCCGCCACACCGAGATCGAGGGCCTGCCCACCGGCGGCTGGGGCTACTCCTTCCTCCCGTACGTGGCCCGTTTCGTGCGCCCGCTGGGCCTGCCGACCCTCAGCCACACCGGCCGGTTCCACGAGAGCTGGGGCGACAACGCCGCGCTCAAGCCCCGGGCCGCGCTGCTCTACGAGACCAGCCAGATGCTCTCCAACGGCCTGACCAGCGGCATCGGCGACGTCCTGCACCCGCGCGGCGCGCTCGCCCCCGCCGTCTACGACCTGATCGGCTCGGTCTACGGGCACGTCGCCGCGTGCGAGCCGTTCGTGGACGGCGGGCAGGTCGCCACCGAGGTCGCGCTGCTCACCGATCCCGCGCTCGGCGACCACCCCGGCGCCGACTGCATGGGCGCGGTGCGGGCGCTGCAGCAGCTGCGGGTCCAGTTCGACATCGTCTTCCCGACCTCGGACCTCTCCGGCTACCGGGTCGTCGTGGTCCCCGAGTCGGCCCCGGTCGACGCCGAACTCGCCGCGTGCCTGCGGGAGTACCGCGCGGCCGGCGGCGCCGTGCTGCTGGTCGGCCGGTCGCTGCTGACCGACGAGGCGGCGCCGGTCTTCCCGGACCTGCCCGTCGAGGACCTGGCGCCCGCCCCGGACGGCGAGGTGTTCCTCGCCTGCACCGGTGTGCCCGGCGTCCCCGAGGACTTCCCCGTGATCAGCCACGGCTCCCGGCTCACCGCCCGGCCCCGGCCCGGCTCCGAGGTCCTCGCCCGGCTGGTGGCCCCCTACTTCCCGCGCACCTGGGACCGCTTCTGCGGCCACTCCTACACCCCGCCCGCCGACCTCACCGACGAGGTCGCCGCCGCCGTCGGCGACCGCGTCGCCGCGATCACCGTGCCGCTGCTGTCGGCCTTCCACGAGCACGGCCTGGAGGCCTACCGCCTGCTGCTCGGCGCCGTCCTGGACCGCCTGCTCCCCGACCCGCTGCTGCGCGCCGGCGGCCCGACCCACCTGGAGACCTCGGTCGTCCGCACCCCGGCCGGCACCGTCGTCCACCTCACCAGCTTCGTCCCCTCCCGCGAGACCCCCGGGCTCGACCTCGTCCACGACCCGTTCCCGCTGGTCGACGTCCCGCTCTCGCTCCGGCTGCCCGCCGCGCCCCGCGCCGTGCGGCTGCAGCCCGCCGGGCAGGACGTCGCCTGGGAGCACGACGGCGGGTACCTGCACGTCCGGGTGACCTCGCTGGACGGCCACGCCATGCTGGTCGTCGACCACGACTGACGGCGGGCGCCGCCGCGCTGCTGCCGGCCTCAGCCGGACGGCAGCAGCGTGGGGTCGGCCAGCAGCTGACGGACCGTCACCAGGGCGGCGCCGAGCACCGGTCCGCGCCGGCCGAGCGCCGAGGCCCGCAGGGTCTCCGCGGCCCAGGGACGGACGGTGATCCGGGCGGTGAGCTCGGCCCGGACGGACGGCAGCAGCCAGTCGGCGAGCTCCGCGTAGGTGCCGCCCAGCACGATCCCGTCGGGGTCGATCAGGTTGACCGCCGAGACCAGGGCCAGGCCCAGCGCCCGGCCCGCCCGGTCCAGGGCCCGCAGCACGGCGGCGTCCCCGGCGGCGGCCCGCTCGGCCAGCAGGGCGACGTGGTCCCCGGCCGATGCGGGAAGTCCGGCCTCGCGCAGCACGGCCGCCTGCCCGGCGTACTGCTCCAGGCAGCCGAGCGACCCGCAGGCGCAGCGCGGGCCCGCCGGGTCGACGGGGAGGTGGCCGAGTTCGCCCGCGAAGCCGCGCGCGCCCCGGAACAGGATGCCGTCGACCACCAGGGCGGCGCCGATGCCCGCTTCGGCGGAGATGTGCACGAGCGTGCCGGTCTGCCGTTCGTCGTGCCAGTACTCGGCGAGCGCGCCGAGGTTGGCCTCGTTCTCCACCGTGGGCGCGGGCGTCGGCCCGGGCCAGTGGTCCGCGGGGCGGACGGCGTGCCAGCCGAGGTTGGGGGCGTTCTCGACCAGCCCGCGCGGCTCGTTCGGCACCACGCCGGGCAGCGCGAGCACCCGGCCGGCGACGTGCAGGCCGAGGTCGGCCGCCTCGGCCTCGGCCTCGGCGGCGAGCGCCGCGACGTCGGCGAGCACTTCGGCGGCGGGGCGGCCCGCGTTGGCGCCGTCCACCCGCCGCCACACCCGCGCCTCGCCGCGCAGGTCGGTGACGCACGCGGCGAGGTGGGCCACGCCGATCTCCAGGCCGAGGCCGGCCGGGCCCCGGTCGCGGACGGCCAGGGCCCGACCGGGACGGCCGACCCGGCCGTCGGGCGCGGTCTCCACCTCGGTCAGGGCGCCGCGTTCGATCAGCTCGTCGACCAGCGAGGAGACGGCCGCCTTGGTGAGGCCGGTGTGCCCGGCGACGTCCGAGCGGGAGGGCAGGCGCTGCGCGGCGACCGAGCCGAGCACCAGCGCGAGGTTGCGCCGGCGGACGTCCTGCTGGGAGACGGGCTCGCCGCTCCGCTTGCGCACCGCCGCGCCGTCCGCCGCCATCTGCCGTCCCCGTTCCGCCGATCCCGGGCATCGCCGCCCACCGCAGCGTATCGCTGCGCCGCGACGGGCCGGGGCCGCGGCCCGTCGCGGGCGGTGAGCGGCGCCTCCGCTACCCGCCTGTCGTCACCCCCCGTCGCTCCCGGGCGTGTCGGTCTGGACCCCCGGGTAGGGCAGCTCGGCCTCCGCCGTTCCCGCCGGGTGGGCGTGCACCGGCCCGTCCGGTCCGCCGAGGCGCAGCGTCCACGCGGCGGGGCTGTCGGTGGTGACGTGCAGGCGGTCGCCGGTGCGGCGCAGGCGGAAGCGGGCGCTCTCGCCGGGGCCGTCGCTGCGCGGGATGACGACGGTGCGCTCCGCGCCGTCCGCGAACGCGTGCACCAGCAGGGTGACGCCGTCGGCCCAGTCGGAGACCGGGCGGGAGTCGTCGGCGGCGA
>NZ_JBFAQR010000056.1:0-48129 GCF_040678815.1 Kitasatospora sp. NPDC049285
GGCGCGGGCGCGGGCGCGGGCGCGGCCACCGTGCCGGCGGGGCCGGGCACCGCGGCGGTGTCCGCCTCGGTGGGGTGGACGGCCTCGGGCTCCGGCTCGGTGCGGTCGACCACCGGCACCGACTGGGTGGGCTCGCTCGGCGGGTCCGCCGGAGCGGGCAGCCGGATGCTGACGGTGGATCCGGCGGCGACCTCGCGCAGCATCCGCATCGCCTCGTCGGCGGCGGGCCGGTCGGCGGGGTCCTTGGCCATCAGCGCGCCCAGCACCGGTGCGAGCCCCCCGGCTCGCTGCGGTTCCGGGAGCGGGTCGGTGACCACCGCGGCCAGCGTGGTCAGCGGCGTGTCGCGGCGGAACGGCGAGGTGCCCTCGACCGCCGCGTACAGGGTCGCGCCGAGCGCCCACAGGTCCGAGGCGGGCCCGGGGCGCTGGCCCTGGGCGCGCTCGGGCGCCAGGTAGTCGGGCGAGCCGACCAGGTCGCCGGGGCGGGTGATCTCCATCGCGCCCTCGAACTTGGCGATGCCGAAGTCGAGCAGCACCACCCGCCCGGTGTTGTGCTCCAACAGCACGTTGGCCGGCTTCACGTCCCGGTGCAGCACCCCGAGCTGGTGGCCGCGGTGCAGCGCGGCGAGCACCTGCAGGCCGACCTCGGCGGCCTCACGGGGCGTCAGGGTGCCGTCCTGGGAGATGACGTCGGACAGCGCGCGGCCGTCGATCAGCTCCATGACGATCCACGGGCGGCCGTCCTGCTCCAGCACGTCGTGGATGGTGATCACGCCCGGGTGCTTGATCCGGGCCGCGGCCCGGGCCTCGCGCTTCATCCGGGACTGGAGGATCTCCAGGTCCTCCTCCGACAGGTGGCTGACCGTCAACTCCTTGACGGCGACCTCCCGGTCCAGCATCTCGTCCCTGGCCCGCCAGACGGTCCCCATCCCGCCGCGGCCCAGGCGCTCGCCGAGCGCGTACCGCCCGGCCAGCAGACGGTCCGTCGACTGGTCATGTGCACCCATCCGACCGTCCCCCCTTCCTACGTCCCCCCACCGTCGGCCGGACGGGGCTTGGCACACCGGTGTGCCATGTCGCACCGACGGTTCGAGGGCAAGCCTAGGCTGCCCGGAGCGGCGCGGGCATCGCACCCCGCCAGGAGACCGCACGGTGACCGGCCGCTCTCAGCCCGCGACGAGGACGATTCCGACCAGCGCCGCGAACAGCACCAAAAACACCGAACCGACCACCAGCGGACCCAGCAGCCGCGCCGGTATCCGCCCCGGCCGCCCGGCCGCCGACGGTGCCTGACGCTCCGTGTGCTGACGCCCGGTCCGGCGGGCGCCGCGCGGCCTCGCCACCAGCGGGCCCGCGACGGGCCTCGGCACCGGCAGCAGCGGGTCCGGCGGACCGCCCGGCAGCGGCTCCGGCGCGAACGCCAGCAGCTCCCGCAGCTCCCGCTGGACGGCGGCGGCCTCCGGCCGGAGCTCCGGGTCCGGCTGCAACAGCCGTTCCACCAGCGGCCGCAGCGGACCGCAGCCGTCCGCCGGGTGATGCCGGCCGTCCCGGACGGCGGCCAGCAGGGTCGGCAGGTCGTGCTCCGGGTACGGGCCGTGGCCGGTCAGCAGCCGGTACAGCAGCACACCCAGCGCCCAGGCGTCGGCGGGCGCCCCCGCGTCGATCGCCCACCGCTCGGCGCGCGGACCCAGCATCAGCGCCCGGGTCTCGTACACCCGGCGCGGCACCGAGCCGCCGAGCGCCGCGCACAGCTCCTCCTCGGCCGCGCCGAGCAGCAGCCCGCCGAGCATCGCCGCGCCGTCCTCGCACACCAGCACCGTCTCGGCGGTGACGTTCCCGTGCGTCAGCCCGGCCTCGTGCAGCGCCCGCAGCGCCCCGGCCAGGTCCGCCCCGATCTCCGCGACCCGGTACGGCGACACCGGCCCGTTCCCGGCCAGCCGGGACAGCGGCCCGCCCGACAGCCGCTCCTCCGCGATCCACAGCACCTCGCCGTCCGGCCCGGCGGCCAGGCCGCGCAGCAGCCGCGGGTGGGTCGGCGCGACCGCCGCGACCTGCGCGACCCGCGCCGTCAGCCGGGGCCCGTACGACGGCGCCGGGGCGCCCACCGGGTGGCCCGGCACCAGCAGTTCGGGCAGCTCCAGCCCGAACAGCCGCACCCGCGCCCCCGACGCGTCCACCGCGGGCAGCCCGATCTCACCCTCCGCACGGTCCGTCATCCGGTACCGCCCGGCCACCACCTGCCCCGGAACCGCTCGCATGCCTGTTCCTCACGCCGTCGTCCCGACAGACTACGGCCCGCCACCCGCCCGACGACCTGCCGGTACGCCAAAACGCAACCGCCGGGCCGAACCCGGCGAGTTCGGCCCGGCGGTCACCGCCCGGCGGCTACGGCGCGGGCTGGAAGCTGTCGAAGGAGATCCGGCGGGCCAACGACCCGTCAGGCGCCGACCACACCGACTCCGGCATGGTCCAGTAGATCGCGTACCCGTACTTGCCGTTACCGGTCACGAAGCCGCGGTTCAGCGAGTGCAGCAGGGTGCCGGTCTTGCCGTTGTAGGTCCACTCCCAGTCCGCGGCGTTGCTCCACCCGCGGTACGTCACCGACTCGACCCGGATCCGCTGGTAGCCGCTCATCGTCGCGGAGCGGTCCGCGTCCTGCCAGTCCTTCAGCGCGCTCGACCCGGCCGGCGACTGCCAGTCCACCACCAGCCGCAGCCCCCGCCCCTCGAAGCGCCGGCTGGTCGACCGGTAGTCGTGCCCCTGGTCGGTCATCCAGTCCGGCAGCGCGATGGTGAACCCCGACGGGTCGGTGAACGTGGTGAACCCGGCCGGCAGCTGACCCGGCGTCAGCGCCGCCGCGGGCTGCTCCGCGCCACCCGCCGACGCGGAGGCCTGCGGCGCCACGGAGGTCTGCGGCGGGGCCGGGGCCGGCGCGGACCCCGAAGCGGATGCCGGCGCCGCGGGCGGGCTGGACGCCGCGTCCGCCCGCGCCCCGCCCGCGTGGTCGCGCGGCCACAGCGCCAGCAGCGCCGCCACCAGCGCCAGCACCGTCAGCACCGCCGCGCCCGCCAGCACGGTGCGCCGCCGCCCGGCGAGGGCGCCGCGCAGCCGCGCCAGCACGGTCGTCTCCGCACCCACCGGCAGCATCTCGGTCGCCGCCTCGACCGGCGCCTGCGGCACCACGGCCGGCGCGGCCTCGGCGGCCGCCTCGCCCGCCACGATCCGCGTCAGCAGCGCCCGCGCCGCGTCCGCGTCCATCCGCTTCGCCGGGTCCTTCTCCAGCAGGCCCTCGATCACCGGCGCCAGCGGCCCGGCGTTCTTCGCCGGAGGCAGCTCCTCGGTCATCACCGCGGTGAGCGTGGCCAGCGCCGAGCCCCGGTCGTACGGCGGCACGCCCTCGACCATCGCGTACAGCGTCCCGCCGAGCGACCACAGGTCGGACGGCGGTCCGGGCCGCTGGCCGCGGGCCCGCTCGGGGGCTATGTACGACGGCGCGCCGACCAGCATCCCGGTCGAGGTGATCGAGGTGTCGCCCTCCACCGAGGCGATGCCGAAGTCGGTGAGCACGGTCCGCCCGTCCTCGCCGATCAGCACGTTCGACGGCTTCACGTCGCGGTGCAGCACGCCCTGGGCGTGCGCGGCGCCGAGCACCCCGAGCAGGTCGAGGCCGATCGCGGCGGCCCGCGCCGGGCCGAGCACCCCGTCCTCACGGACCACGTCGGCCAGCGAGCGCCCGTCGACCAGCTCCATCACGATCCACGGCCGCCCGTCCTCCTCGACCACGTCGAAGACGGTGACCGCGGCGGTGTGCCGGATCCGCGCGGTGGCCTTGGCCTCGCGCATCGTGCGGACGATCAGCCGGTGCTTCTCCGCCTCGTCGACGGCCCCGGTCATCCGCAGTTCCTTCACCGCGACGATCCGGCCCAGCATCTCGTCCTCGGCCCGCCAGACGGTGCCCATGCCACCGCGTCCGAGCACCCCGTCGAGCCGGTAGCGGTCCGCCAGCAGACGTCCCGTCGACTCCTGCGGCTGCGTCATCGGTGCGCTCTCCCCATCATGTTGCGGCCCCCGGCGCCCATCCCGACCGGGCCCTGACGACACGTCGGCCCACCCGGCGGTCCCCCCGAACGCCAAGCCCCCATCATCCCCTGTCCCCCCACCCCGAAGCCACCCGCCCCCACTCCCACCCACCCCACCACCCCCACCCACCCCACCGGCACCCGCCGTCCACCTGACCCGGCATCACCTCCGCCCCGCCGCACCGGCACTCGTCCGCCGGCCCGAGAACCCACGCCCGGCCCGGTCGTGCGACCGCAAACCTCCGCCTGCCCCGCGGAGCCTCCCGCCGCGCACCGGCCACCCGGCCCCGTTCTTCGGCCAACTGTGGCCCGCCCCAGGCGCCCGCGCCTGACGCCCCGACACGCGAAGGGCCCCGGCGCGGGATCGCGGCGGGGCCCTTCGTCGGGTGCGGGGGTCAGCGGGCGGGGTTGACCGTCACCTCGACGCGCTGGAACTCCTTGAGCTCGGTGTAGCCGGTGGTGGCCATCGCGCGGCGCAGGGCGCCGAAGAGGTTCATGGTGCCGTCGGGGGTGTGCGACGGGCCGGTGAGGATCTCCTCGGTGGTGCCGACGGTGCCCAGGTCGACCCGCTTGCCGCGCGGCAGCTCGTCGTGGACGGCCTCCATGCCCCAGTGGTAGCCGCGGCCGGGCGCGTCGGTGGCCCGGGCCAGCGCGGCGCCGATCATCACCGCGTCCGCACCGCAGGCGACCGCCTTCGGGATGTCGCCGCTGTAGCCGACGCCGCCGTCCGCGATCACGTGCACGTACCGGCCGCCGGACTCGTCCATGTAGTCCCGGCGGGCCGCCGCCACGTCCGCCACCGCGGTCGCCATCGGCACCTGGATGCCCAGCACGCCGCGGGTGGTGTGCGCCGCGCCGCCGCCGAAGCCGACCAGCACGCCCGCCGCGCCGGTGCGCATCAGGTGCAGCGCCGCGGTGTAGGTGGCGCAGCCGCCGACGATCACCGGCACGTCCAGCTCGTAGATGAACTGCTTCAGGTTGAGCGGCTCCGCGGCGCCGGAGACGTGCTCGGCGGAGACCGTGGTCCCGCGGATCACGAACACGTCGACCCCGGCGTCCACCACGACCTTGGAGAACTCGGCGGTCCGCTGCGGCGACAGCGCCGCCGCGGTCACCACGCCCGAGTCACGGACCTCCTTGATCCGCTCCTTGATCAGCTCCGCCTTGATCGGCTCCGCGTAGATCTCCTGCAGCCGCCGGGTCGCCGCCGCCTCGTCCTTGAGCGCGGCGATCTCCTCCAGCAGCGGCCGCGGGTCCTCGTAGCGGGTCCAGAGCCCCTCGAGGTTCAGCACGCCGAGGCCGCCGAGCCGCCCGATCTCGATGGCCTGCTGCGGCGACACCACGCTGTCCATCGGCGCGGCGAGGAACGGCAGTTCGAACCGGTAGGCGTCGATCTGCCAGGCGATCGAGACCTCCTTCGGGTCGCGCGTACGGCGGCTGGGGACGACGGCGATGTCGTCGAAGGAGTACGCCCGGCGCCCGCGCTTGCCTCGCCCGATCTCGATCTCAGTCACTTCGAGCCCTTCTGCTGCTTCATCTCCAACCGGGTCACCCCGGCCGCACAAGTATCCCGCACCGCCCCCGGCGCCCCGTCAGGGGCGCACGCACCGCGCGCGTCGCCCGTCCCCGGACAGCGGAATCCGCCCGGCCCGCAGTCCCCTGCGGCCCGGGCGGATTCCCGAAAGCCTTACCGGCCGTTGTAGTTCGGCGCCTCGACCGTCATCTGGATGTCGTGCGGGTGGCTCTCCTTGAGACCCGCCGAGGTGATCCGGACGAACCGGCCCTTGGTCTGCATCTCGTCGATGCTCGCCGCGCCCACGTAGCCCATGGTCTGCCGCAGACCGCCGACCAGCTGGAACAGCACCGCGGACAGCGGGCCGCGGTAGGGCACCTGGCCCTCGATGCCCTCGGCGATCAGCTTCTCGTCGGAGGAGACGTCGGCCTGGAAGTAGCGGTCCTTGGAGAAGGACTTCGCCTGGCCGCGGGACTGCATGGCGCCCAGCGAACCCATGCCGCGGTACGACTTGAACTGCTTGCCGTTGATGAACAGCAGCTCGCCCGGCGACTCCTCGCAGCCGGCCAGCAGCGAGCCCAGCATCACGGTGTCCGCGCCGGCGGCCAGCGCCTTGCCGATGTCGCCCGAGTACTGCAGGCCGCCGTCGCCGATGATCGGCACGCCCGCGTCCTGACAGGCCTGCGAGGCCTCCCAGATCGCCGTCACCTGCGGCACGCCGACGCCGGCGACCACGCGGGTGGTGCAGATCGAGCCGGGGCCGACACCGACCTTCACGCCGTCCACGCCCGCGTCGATCAGCGCCTGCGCGCCGTCCCGGGTGGCGACGTTGCCGCCGATGACGTCCACCGGCACCGCGGCCCTGATCTTGGAGATCCACGCCAGCGCGTTGTGCGAGTGCCCGTGCGAGGTGTCGACGACCAGGAAGTCCACGCCCGCGCCGACCAGCGCCTGGGCGCGGTCGAAGGCCTCGGCGGAGGCACCGACCGCGGCGCCCACCAGCAGCCGGCCCTCGGCGTCCTTCGCGGCGTTCGGGTACTTCTCCGCCTTGACGAAGTCCTTGACGGTGATCAGGCCCTTGATCCGGCCCTCGTCGTCGACCAGCGGCAGCTTCTCGATCTTGTGGCGGCGCAGCAGCGCCATCGCGTCCTCGCCGGAGATCCCGACCTTGCCGGTGATCAGCGGCATCGGGGTCATGATCTCGGCGACCTTGCGGCTGCGGTCGGTCTCGAACGCCATGTCGCGGTTGGTGACGATGCCCAGCAGCTTGCCCTCCGCGGAGGCCACCGGGACGCCGGAGATCCGGAACCGCGCGCACAGCGCGTCGGCGTCGGCCAGCGTGGCGTCCGGGCCGACCGTGATCGGGTCGGTCACCATGCCGGACTCGGAACGCTTCACCAGGTCGACCTGGTTGACCTGGTCCTCGATCGACAGGTTGCGGTGCAGGACGCCGACGCCGCCCTGCCGGGCCATCGCGATCGCCATCCGGGACTCGGTGACCTTGTCCATCGCCGCCGACAGCAGCGGGATGTTCACCCGTACGTTCCGGGAGATCCGGGAGGAGGTGTCGACCTGGTTGGGGAGCACCTCGGAGGCCCCGGGCAGCAGCAGGACGTCGTCGTACGTGAGTCCGAGCATCGCGAACTTCTCGGGGACGCCGGCGGCGTTGTAAGACATGGGGAACCTTCCGTGGCGGGCCGTCGTTCTGCGCACGGGCATCCGGCTCTCGGCCGCCAAGACGCCCGGCGTTCGGAGGAACCTCCAGGGGAACCCCGCGCACGCCAACGAAACTTTGGCGACCCGACCAGGCGCCGATACCCCATGGTACTGGTGACGCGGGGCAACTCGTCGCGCCCTCTTGACAACGCGCACGCCCCCGCGCTTCTTCCGCCCGCCGACCAGGAAACGCCCCGGCGACGACGACGGCCCCCGGACTAGCCGGACTCCTCCGCCAGCGCCCGCAACCGCGACAGCGCCCGGTGCTGGGCGACCCGCACCGCGCCCGGGGACATCCCCAGCACCTCGCCGGTCTCCTCCGCGGACAGCCCGTCCGCCACCCGCAGCAGCACCAGCTCGCGCTGCCGGGCCGGCAGGTTGGACAGCAGCTCCTTGATCCACGCCGCGTCGCTGGACAGCAGCGCCCGCTCCTCCGGACCGAGCGAGTCGTCCGGCGTCTCCGGCAGGTCGTCCGGCGGGATCACCGTCGAGCCGGGCCCGCGCATCGCGGCGCGCTGCAGATCGGCGATCTTGTGCGCGGCGATCCCGTACACGAAGGCCTCGAACGGGCGGCCGGTGTCCCGGTACCGCGGCAGCGCGCACAGCACCGCGACGCACACCTCCTGCGCCACGTCGTCCACGTGGTGCCGGGCCCCGCCCGGCAGCCGGACCAGCCGGCCGCGGCAGTACCGCAGCGCCAGCGGCAGCACGTAGGCGAGCAGCGCCTCGATCGCCCGGCCGTCCCCGCGTGCCGCGGCGGCGACCAGGTCCGCCACCTCCGGCGAGGCGCCGCTGCCGAGCACCGGCGGGCGCACTGCGCCGACCGGCGGATCGTCAGAGTCCCGGCGTCCGGCGTCCGGTGGGGGCGAGTCCCCGGCATCCGGGGTGTACGACGGATCGGCAGCCCCGCCCCCGGGGGCGGGCTGTGCCGGCTCGGTCCCGGCGGCTGCCTCGTCGTCACGCATCGGTCCATGGTGCCTGGTCGGACCGGAAAACGCGGCACCGCGTCCGGACTTGTGCATCGGAACGTTATGCGTCGCCGCGTGCACCGTGCCGCCTCCCCTGCCTGTCCGTTGGTCCCCGAGGTGCTCCACTACTCCATGGTGCAGCCTCGGGACCACAACGTCACACGTCCGAGCGAGCGCAGTTCGAAATCCCGGCCGCTCAGCGGACCAGGCCCCAGCGGAAGCCCAGGGCCACCGCGTGCGCGCGGTCCGAGGCGCCGAGCTTCTTGAACAGCCGCCTGGCGTGCGTCTTCACGGTGTCCTCGGAGAGGAACAGCTCCCGGCCGATCTCCGCGTTGGAGCGGCCGTGGCTCATGCCCTCCAGCACCTGGATCTCACGGGCCGTCAGCGTCGGCGCGGCGCCCATGTCCGGACTGCGCAGCCGGCGCGGGGCGAGCCGCCAGGTCGGGTCGGCCAGCGCCTGGGTGACGGTGGCCCGCAGTTCGGCGCGCGAGGCGTCCTTGTGCAGGTAGCCGCGGGCCCCGGCGGCGACCGCGAGGGCCACGCCGTCCAGGTCCTCGGCGACGGTGAGCATGATGATCCGCGCACCCGGGTCGGCCGAGAGCAGCCGGCGAACCGTCTCCACCCCGCCGAGGCCGGGCATCCGGACATCCATCAGAACGAGATCGGAACGGTCGGCCACCCAGCGGCGGAGGACCTCCTCACCGTTCGTCGCAGTGGTCACCCGGTCGACGCCGGGCACGGTCGCCACCGCACGGCGAAGCGCTTCCCGGGCGAGCGGGGAATCGTCGCAGACGAGTACGGATGTCATGACCGTCCTCCGCAGCAGATCCGCGTCACGTTGAGCCTCCTGGCTGGTACGAACCTCTCCGACACGGCCCCGGGTCGGACCCCGTTCCGATCGCCTGGCTCCGCGATCGTTCCCGATGTCCAGCGCCCTTTAACCGCCTCCGTACATCCAACGACCGTCACTCGAATGAGTTACGGCTTCAGGTCCATCTCCACCACTGTACGTGGCCGACCCATCACACAAGAGCCACCTCGCGGTGCACACGCCGCACTTTCGTGCAGCTCGCGCGCGGTGCCCGCGCCGTGCGCGCCCTTCCGTGACGGTCCACGCCCCGCCGGACACCCGATCGACGCAGCGTACGGCTTCAAACCTCTTGCCCCGTTTGTCCGTTTTTATAGCATCTGTCAGGTCATTGACTGTTGTGTCGGTGTGTGGGTGACTTGTCCTGGTAGTTGGCGTAAGTCATATTTCCAGGTGTCCGTACCGGCCCCGTGCAGCCTCGCCGCCGCAACCCGCAGCAGAGCCGCCAGGTCCCGAGCCTTTGAAGGGAATGAGCCATGGCAGATTTCTCCCGCCTCCCCGGCCCCAACGCAGACCTCTGGGACTGGCAGCTCTCCGCCGCCTGCCGCGGCGTGGACAGCTCGCTGTTCTTCCACCCGGAAGGCGAGCGGGGAGCCGCCCGGACCTCCCGGGAGGCGAGCGCGAAGGAGGTCTGCATGCGCTGCCCGGTGCGCGCCCAGTGCGCCGCCCACGCCCTGGCCGTCCGCGAGCCGTACGGCGTGTGGGGCGGGCTGACCGAGGACGAACGCGAGGAGCTGCTCGGGCGCTCCCGCAACCGGCTGGTCGAGGTCCCGCTCGCCATGCCGCAGACCATCCGCCGCTGATCCGCCCGACCCGACCGAGCCGCTCGACCCGACCGGCCCACCCGGTCCGACCGATTCACCGATGCCCGGCCGCCGGGCGTGTCCCCCGCCGCGGCCCCGGGTGTGCAGAAACGATCCTCCGCACGCGCAGCGCCGCCGTCCCGCAGGCGCCGCGTGCACGGGCGGGCGGCGGCCCTCAGCGGGCGGCGGCCGCCCCCGCGAGCTGGTCCAGCATCAGCGCCACCGCCGGAACCTGCGCCAGGTCCGGCAGGGTCAGCGCCACCACCTCGCGCCGCGCCGGCTCCCCCGACGCCACCCGCACCGGGACGGCCGCCACCCCCGGGTGCCGCACCGACTCCAGCGCCAGCCCGGGGAGCACCGCCACCCCGAGGCCCGCACCGACCAGGCCGACCACCGCCGGGTAGTCGTCGGTGGCGAAGTCGATGGCCGGTGCGAAGCCGGCGTCGCCGCAGAGTTCGACCAGGTGGCCGCGGCACTGCGGACAGCCCGCGATCCACTGCTCCCCGGCCAGCTCGGCCAGGTCCACCGGCCGCTCCTCGCCCCGCCCGGCCAGCGGGTGCCCGGCCGGCACCAGCCCGACCAGCGGGTCGTCCAGCAGCGGGCGCACCACCAGGTCCGACCAGTCGTTGGCCGCCGCGGCGGCGGCCGCCTCCAGGGTCGCCTCGGCCCGCGCCTCGCGCAGCGTCGCGTGCGGGGACGGCAGGCTCAGCCCGCCCTGCGAGTCCGGGTACCGGAATGCCAGCGCCACCTCGCACTCGCCGCCGCGCAGCATCGCCAGCGACTGCGGCGGCTCCGCCTCGACCAGCGAGACCCGCACCCCCGGGTGGGCCGTCCGCAGCCGGGCGACCGAGCGCGGCACCAGCGTCGAGCTGGCCGTCGGGAAGGACACCAGCCGGACCCGTCCGGCCCGCAGCCCGGCGATCGCCGCGACCTCCTCCTCGGCGGCGGACAGTCCCGCGAGGATCCCGGTGGCGTGCTTCAGCAGCACCCGCCCGGCCTCGCTCAGCTGCATCTCCCGCCCGGAGCGCACCACCAGCGGGGTGTCCACCGCCTTCTCCAGCGCCTTCATCTGCTGGCTCACCGCCGGCTGGGTGCACCCCAGTTCGCGCGCGGCGGCGGAGAAGGAACCGGTGTCGGCGACGGCGCGCAGGACGCGGAGATGACGGGCCTCGATCACGGGGTCCAGGGTAGCGAGCGCGGACGGGCGCGACCGCGGCGCGAGGAACCGCGGGACAGCACGAAGGGCGCGAGGTGGCTGCGCTCCCGGCCGCGCACTACGAGAGTGCCCGGCCGGTCGCGCGGTTCCTCGCGCCCCTGGTGGTTGCCTACCTGCCTATCGGCTGGTGTCAGTGGCTGTGGCCGTGCCCGCCGTGCGAGTGGCCGTGGCCGTTGTCGGCCTCCTCTTCCTTCTTCTCCACCACGAGGGTCTCGGTGGTGAGCAGCAGGGAGGCGATGGAGGCCGCGTTCTCCAGGGCGGAGCGGGTGACCTTGACCGGGTCGATGACGCCGGCCTTCAGCAGGTCGCCGTACTCGCCGGTGGCCGCGTTGTAGCCGAAGCCGGCGTCCAGCTCGGCGACCTTGTGGGTGATGACGTAACCCTCGAGGCCGGCGTTCTGGGCGATCCAGCGCAGCGGCTCGGCGAGCGCCTTGCGGACGACGGAGACACCGGTGGCCTCGTCGCCGGTCAGGCCGAGGCCGTCCTCCAGGACCTTGGCGGCGTGCACCAGGGAGGCGCCACCGCCGGCGACGATGCCCTCCTCGACCGCGGCGCGGGTCGCGGAGATGGCGTCCTCGAGACGGTGCTTGCGCTCCTTGAGCTCGACCTCGGTGGCCGCGCCGACCTTGATGACGCAGACGCCGCCGGCCAGCTTCGCGAGGCGCTCCTGGAGCTTCTCGCGGTCCCAGTCGGAGTCGGTGTTGGCGATCTCGGCCTTGATCTGGGCGACCCGGCCGGCCACGGCGGCGGAGTCGCCGGCGCCGTCGACGACGATGGTCTCGTCCTTGGTGACGGTGACGCGGCGGGCGGTGCCGAGCACCTCCAGGCCGACCTGGTCGAGCTTGAGGCCGACCTCCTCGGAGACGACCTCGCCGCCGGTGAGGGTGGCGATGTCGCCGAGGATGGCCTTGCGGCGGTCACCGAAGCCGGGGGCCTTGACCGCGACCGCGTTGAAGGTGCCGCGGATCTTGTTGACCACCAGGGTGGAGAGGGCCTCGCCGTCGACGTCCTCGGCGATGATCAGCAGCGGGCGCGAGCCGCCGACCTGCAGGACCTTCTCCAGCAGCGGCAGGAGCTCCTGGATGCTGGAGATCTTGCCCTGGGTGATGAGGATGTACGGGTCCTCCAGGACGGCTTCCTGGCGCTCCGCGTCGGTGACGAAGTACGGCGACAGGTAGCCCTTGTCGAACTGCATGCCCTCGGTGAACTCGAGCTCGACGCCGAAGGTGTTGGACTCCTCGACGGTGATCACACCGTCCTTGCCGACCTTGTCGATCGCCTCGGCGATCAGCTCGCCGACCTGGGCGTCCTGGGCGGAGAGGGAGGCGACGGCGGCGACGTCGTCCTTGCCCTCGATCTCGCGGGCGATCGAGAGCAGGTGCTCGGTGACGGCGGCGACGGCCTTGTCGATGCCCTTCTTCAGGGCGGCCGGGCCGGCGCCGGCGGCGACGTTGCGCAGGCCCTCGTTGACCAGGGCCTGGGCGAGCACGGTGGCGGTGGTGGTGCCGTCGCCCGCGACGTCGTTGGTCTTGGTGGCGACCTCCTTGACCAGCTGCGCGCCGAGGTTCTCGTACGGGTCGTCGAGCTCGACCTCGCGGGCGATGGTCACACCGTCGTTGGTGATGGTGGGGGCGCCGAACTTCTTGTCGATGACGACGTTGCGGCCCTTGGGGCCGATCGTCACCTTGACGGTGTCGGCCAGCTTGTTGACGCCGCGCTCCAGCGAGCGGCGGGCGTCCTCGTCGAACTGCAGGGTCTTCGCCATGATCCCGTTTCCTCAGGGGTAGGTCTGCGTACGTGGAGCAAAAGCCGCGCCCCGGGCCCCTGTCAGTGCTGACACGGATCCGGGGCGGGGCTGGGACGTCTTACTTCTCGATGATGGCGAGAACGTCGCGAGCCGAGAGGACCAGGTACTCCTCGCCCTGGTACTTGACCTCGGTGCCGCCGTACTTCGAGTACAGGACGATGTCACCGACGGCGACGTCGAGCGGCAGACGCTGGCCGTCCTCGAAGCGACCCGGGCCGACGGCCAGGACGACGCCCTCCTGGGGCTTCTCCTTGGCGGTGTCCGGGATCACCAGGCCGGAGGCGGTGGTGGTCTCGGCGTCGAGCGGCTGGACCACGATGCGGTCCTCGAGCGGCTTGATGGCAACCTTGCTGCTGGTGGTCACGTCCGAGCTCCCCTTCGGAGATTACGGGGTTGTCTATCAGGTAGGTGGCGATGGCGCGCGAACTGCCGTCGCGGGGGTCAGCCACGCTTCATCGCGTTAGCACTCACCCTGGGGGGAGTGCCAGGAACGACCATAGGACGCCGTTAGCACTCAGTCAACCAGAGTGCCAACGCGTCGCGCGCGAGTTTCGGAAGGGCGCGGGTTTCCGGGCCGTCTGAGCCCGGGTACTCAGGCGCCCGGGGCCGAGCGTCGCCAGACTCCCGACATGACTCGCCGCGCACCGATCGCCGTCGACCTGCTCACCCTGCTCGGCCTGCTCTGCCTGGAGGCCGCCGCGGGCGCGGCGCTGCTGCTGCGCGCCGCCTTCGCCGACGGGAGCCTCGACGGCTCCGCCGCACAGCCGTACGACCTGGTGCCGGTGCTGCTCGGCTGCGCGGTCGTGCCGGTGGTGGCGGCGGTGCTGACCTGGCGCGGCGGGCTGCGCGTGACGGCGGTGGCGCAGGCGCTGCTGCTGGCCGCGGTGCTGGCGCTGGCCGCCGCCGGGTCCGCGTACGACCACCGGCACGAGGAGCCGCGGCCGCTGCCGAGCGGGTACCAGCCCTGCTACAGCGGCTCGGACTGCTCGGCGACCGGCGGGTGACCGGGCGGCGAGAATGAGGGGGTGGAGATCGAATCGTTCCGGGCGCTGCTGACCGAGCAGGGGCAGGCGCTGCTGGCCGAACTGCGGGAGTTCTCGGCGGCCGAGGAGCTGGCCCTGGCGACCCGGCTGCGCCGGGACTACCCGGCCGAACTGGTGCGGGCGGCGTTCGAGCAGGCGCGGCTGCGGCAGCGGGCGGCGGCGAAGTTCGGCGCGGACGCCGCGTCGATGTACTTCACCCAGCACGGGGTGGAGCAGGCGACCCGGCGCAGCGTCGCCGAGTGGCGGGCGGGGCGGTTCGCCGCGCTGGGGGTGAAGCGGCTGGCGGACCTGTGCTGCGGGATCGGCGGCGACGCGATCGCGCTGGCCCGGGCGGGGATCGCGGTGCTGGCGGTGGACCGGGACGAGCTGACCTGCGCGGTGGCGAGCGCGAACGCGGCGGCGCTCGGCGTGGCGGAGCTGGTGGAGGTGCGCTGCGCGGACGTCGCGGACGTCGACGTCGCGGGCTACGACGCGGTGTTCACCGATCCGGCGCGGCGCACCGCGCGCGGCCGGGTGTTCGACCCCGAGGCGTACAGCCCGCCGCTGTCGTGGGCGGTCGAGGCGGCCCGCTGCGCGCCGTTCGGGGCGTTGAAGGTGGCGCCGGGGATCCCGCACGAGCTGGTGCCGGACGGCGCGGAGGCGGAGTGGGTCTCCGACCACGGCGAGGTGAAGGAGGCGGTGCTGTGGTTCGGCGCCGCGCCCGCCGCGCCGTACCGGGCGACGCTGCTGCCCGGCGGCCACTCGCACACCGGCGGGGTGCTGCCGGACCCGGAGGTCGGGCCGGTGGGCCGCTACCTGTACGAGCCGGACGGGGCGGTGATCCGGGCCCGGATGGTCGCGGAGGTGGCCGTCTGGACCGGCGGGCGGCTGATCGACCCGATGATCGCCTACGTCACCTCGGACGAGTTGCGGCCGACCCCGTACGCGCACGCCTACGAGCTGACCGACGTCCTGCCGTACCACGTGAAGAAGCTCAAGGCGCTGCTGCGGGAGCGCCGGGTCGGCACCGTGGTGATCAAGAAGCGCGGGATGGCGATCACGCCGGAGGAGCTGCGCCGGCAGCTGAAGCCGTCCGGGCCGAACGAGGTGACGGTGATCCTGTCCCGCACGCCGAACGGCCCGGTGATGATGCTGGGTCAGCCGGTGGGCTTGGCGATGTAGTCGTCGAGCCGGGCCACCGCGAAGCCCTGCTCCTGGATGCGGGCGAGCATCTCGCCGAACATCTGGGTCATGGTCTCGCCCTTCAGCTCGGAGGGGCCGCGGAAGTGGGCGAGGATGATGTCGCCGTTCTTGAGCTTCTTCTCGCCCTGGTACTGCATGTCGTGGATCTGCATCGACTCCTGCCAGAGCACGATGGCGCGCGGACCGCACTGCTGGACGGCGGTGTTCAGCGAGGGGGTGTGCGCGCCGTCGCCGAACGGCGGGCGGAACAGGAACGGGGCGGTGCCGTACTGCTGGGTGAGCGCGGCCTGGTCGTCGCAGACCTCGGTCTTCTGCTTGTCCGGGCTGAGCTTGCTCATCACGGGGTGGGTGACGGTGTGGTTCTGGATGCTGTTGCCGAGCGCCTGCAGCGGCTTGAAGTAGCCGTAGTCGCCCTTGACGATGTCCTTGGTCAGGAACATCGTGATCGGCACCTTCAGGTCGGTCAGCATCTGGACGAACTTGGGGTCCTTCTCGGCCCCGTCGTCGATGGTGATGAAGACGACCTTGTCGCCGGTGGGGACGGTGCTGAAGACCGGCACCGTGCCCGTCTTGGCCAGCTTGATCGGCTTGTCGGCGGGCGGGGCGGGCGCCTTGGCCATCGGCTTGAGGCCCCACTTCGCCCACGCGGCGTCACCGACCGCGTCCTGGGCGGCGCCTGACGGCGCGCCGGCGCTGGGTGCGTCCGAGGACGCGGCGGCGGACGGCGCGGGAGCGGACTGGTGCCCGGCCGGAGCGGAGCCGCCGCACCCGCTCGCCGCCAGCAGGACGGCGAGCGCCCCCGCCCCGTACCCGATCCGGGCCCTCTTCGTCACCGGTGTCCCCTCGCTCTTCCTCTACACGCGTGTCGATGTTCAGGACGACGGTACCGGTTCCGCGGTTGCCTACCCGGCATCGGTGCGGGTGAAGGTCCAGTGGTGCACCGGACGGGCGAGCAGCCCGGCGGGCGGCTCCGGGACCGGCTGCGGCTCGCCCTCCCACAGCGCGATCAGCAGCACCCGCTCGCCGGGGGCGGTGAACAGCTCGACCCGCTCCAGGCCGGCCGCACCGCGCACCGCCGGCAGCGCCACCGCCCGTGCCCAGGCGTGCAGTTCGGCCCCGCGGCCGTCGGCGGCGCGGGCCTCCCACATCGCCGCCAGGGTCACTTCAGCGCCTCGTGGGCGTGCGCGTGGAAGTCGCCGTGCCCGGTGTCCGCGCCCGGCACGTGCGTCTCGGTGACCGGCAGCGAGGAGTCCGCCGACAGGTCGAAGGCGGACGGGGTGCGGTTGCGCCACACCATCTCCGCGCCGAGCGCCGCCACCATCGCGCCGTTGTCGGTGCACAGGCCCGGCCGCGGCACCCGCAGCACGATGCCCGCCTTGTCGCAGCGCTGCTGCGCCATCTCGCGCAGCCGCGAGTTGGCGGCCACGCCGCCGCCGATCATCAGGTGGTCGACGTCGTTGTCCTTGCAGGCCCGGACGGCCTTGCGGGTCAGCACGTCGGTGACCGCCTCCTGGAACGACGCCGCCACGTCCGCCACCGGCACCGGCTCGCCGGCCCGCCGCTTGGCCTCCACCCAGCGCGCCACGGCGGTCTTCAGGCCGGAGAACGAGAAGTCGTACGCGGGGTCGCCCGCGTTGTTCAGCCCGCGCGGGAACGCGATCGCCTTCCCGTCGCCCTCGCGGGCCATCCGGTCCACCACCGGCCCGCCGGGGAAGCCCAGCCCGAGCACCCGGGCCACCTTGTCGAAGGCCTCGCCCGCCGCGTCGTCGATGGTCGAGCCCAGCGGGCGGACGTCGGAGGTGATGTCCCCGCTGAGCAGCAGCGAGGAGTGCCCGCCGGAGACCAGCAGCGCCATCGTCGGCTCGGGCAGCCGGCCGTGCTCCAGCTGGTCCACGCAGATGTGCGAGGCCAGGTGGTTCACCCCGTACAGCGGCTTGTCCAGCGCCCAGGCGTACGCCTTGGCGGCGCTCACGCCGACCAGCAGCGCCCCGGCCAGGCCCGGGCCCGCGGTCACCGCGATGCCGTCCAGGTCGCTCGCCTTCACCCCGGCGGTGTCCAGCGCCCGCCGGATGGTCGGGATCATCGCCTCCAGGTGCGCCCGGCTGGCGATCTCCGGGACGACGCCGCCGAACCGCGCGTGGTCGTTGACGCTCGAGGCGACCGCGTCGGCGAGCAGCGTGGTGCCGCGGACGATGCCGACGCCGGTCTCGTCGCAGGAGGTCTCGATGCCGAGGACGAGAGGTTCGTCAGCCATTCTGATGGTCCTTCAGATCGCTTGCCAGGTGGTCCAGACGCATCACCAGTGCGTCCACGTTGGCGGGCTGGTAGTAGCCCCGCCGGATCCCGACCGGCTCGAACCCGAACCGCTCGTACAGCCGCTGGGCGCGCAGGTTGTCCACCCGCACCTCCAGCAGCAGCTCCGCACAGCCGCGCCGGACCGACTCCGCGACCAGCTCGGCCAGCAGCACTCCCCCGAGTCCCGCGCCCTGGTGGCCGGTGTCCACCGCGATGGTCTGCACGTCGGCGTCCGCCCCGACCGCCATCAGCCCCGCGTACCCGACCACGGCGTCGCCGTCGTCGACCGCCACCACGTAGTGCCGGCTCCCGCCGGGGTACGCCTCGGCCAGCTCCGACCAGTACATCCCGCGCGACCAGGCGTCCTCGGGGAACAGCAGGTGCTCCAGCGCCATGACGGGCTCGATGTCCCACCACCGCATGGGACGCAGCGTGTACTTAGCCACGGACGCAGCCGTTCACGCCGGAAGCACCGCCTTGTACCCCGCGGGCACCTGCGCGTCCGGCCGCCGCAGGTACAGCGGGGTGTTCGGCAGCAGCTCGCGCCCAGCCGCCAGCTCGCGCACCGCGAAGTCCGCCAGCGCGCCCGCCGAGACGTGCTCGGGGCCGCTCGCCTGCGGGAGTGCGTACAGCAGGGCGCCGGCGCCGACCGTCCGCTCGCCGGGTTCGATCTCGGCGGGGCGGTCCACCGACGGGCCGGAGACCCGGGCGCCGGCCGCGTCGTAGGAGGCCCAGTAGACCTCCTTGCGGCGGGCGTCGGTGGCCACCGTGAACGGGCCGTCGACGCCCTCGCGGCGCGCCTGGTGGGCGATCGCGTCGAGCGTGCAGACGCCGTGCACCGGCAGGCCCAGCGCGTCGCCGAGCGCGGCGGCGGTCACCAGGCCGACCCGCAGGCCGGTGTACGGGCCGGGGCCGACGCCGACCGCCAGGGCGGTGAGCTGCCGCTTGTCCACGCCCGCGGTGCGCAGCACGGCGGCGATGGTGGGCAGCAGCAGTTCCCCGTGCCGCCGCGCGTCGACCTCGTAGGACTCGGCGAGCACCCGCTCGCCGTCGTGGACGGCGGCGGTGACGGCGGGGGTGGCGGTGTCGAAGGCGAGGAGGAGCACGGGTTCAAGGTTAGAGGGTCCGGCGCGGGTGCCCGCACCGGCCGTGAACACACGATCGGAAGAACCCGGAACGGCGTGGCGGACCTGGCACGATGGGGTGCCGGTACGGGTGGTGGCGACCGTGAGGAGCTGACGTGGCGAAGCTGGGTCCTGGTGTGGTGGTCGGCGGGCTGACCCTGGGGGCCATGGCGGTGATCGGGCTGCTGGCGTTCCAGGCGAACGGCGCCCCCTCCCGGGCGGTCGCCGCCACACCCGCCGCGAGCTCCCCGGCCGCGTCCGCCGCCCCGTCGCCCGGCCCCTCGGCGAGCGTTCCGCCGGTGCCCGCGGACTCCGGCGCCGGGCTGCGGGTGGTGTATTCCGTGAAGGACCGTCAGGTCTGGCTGGTCGACCCGAAGAAGCCCGCGCCGGTGGTGGCCGCGTTCAAGGCGACGCCCGGCACCGCGCAGCCCGCGCCCGGCTCGTACACCGTCTACAGCCGCACCGCCTCGGGCACCGGCACCGACAAGCGGGCGGTCGAGCACGTGGTGCGGTTCGCCCAGCAGGCCGGCACCACCTTCGGCTTCAGCGCGCTGGTGGACGAGGGCGCGCCCGCGCCGTCCGCCGACCCGACCGTCAAGACCGGCGGCCTGCGGGTCGCCAAGGCGGACGGCCAGACCCTGTGGGACTTCGCGCCGAACGGCACGCGGGTGGTCGTCGTCCCCTGACCGGGAGGCACCCGCGGGCCGGGGCCGGCTCAGGCGGCGTCGCGCTCCGGTGGGGTGGAGACCGCCTCGGCGGCCCGGCAGGACGCCAGTAGCGCCCGCATCGGGACGGCGTCGGGGCGCGGCTCGGGGCGCGGGGCCCGTTCCTCGGGCCGGGCCGGCGGCTGTTCGGGGCGCGGGGTGTTCCGGGGGGTGGTGCTCGCCATGGGGCGCCTCCCTAGTTAGGCATACCTAACCTGCTGCCGCCATCCCATCACGCCCGCGCCGCCCGCCGCAACAGGATGCCGACACCCTGTCGGGAACCGGGGTCAGCTGTCACCCAATCCGGTGAGATCCGCGTCGTCCCAGCGGACGCCCAGCCCGGTGAGGGTGACCCGGCGGCCGTCCGACTCCCCGACCAGGTCCACGTCGGCCCCGCCGAGGGTGCGTTCGATCCGGATCTCCAGCCGGTCCTCGGACAGCTCCTCGACCTTGCCCTCGCCCCACTCGACCACGATCACCGACTCGGACAGCGACACGTCCAGGTCGAGGTCCTCCATCTCCTCCAGACCGCCGCCGAG
Organism: Kitasatospora sp. NPDC049285; assembly: GCF_040678815.1. Lineage (NCBI taxonomy): Bacteria > Bacillati > Actinomycetota > Actinomycetes > Kitasatosporales > Streptomycetaceae > Kitasatospora > Kitasatospora sp. NPDC049285. Next base: position 19,858 of record NZ_JBFAQR010000056.1, read on the forward strand.
CCGATACGCGTCGACGTGCACCAGCGCGGGGCCGCCGGTCAGCGAGGGGTGCACCCGGGCGATCACGAAGGTCGGCGAGGTCACCGCGCCGCGCACCCCGAGGCCCTCGCCGAGGCCGCGGGTCAGCGTGGTCTTGCCCGCGCCCAGCTCGCCGGAGAGCAGCACCAGGTCACCGGGGCGCAGCAGCCCGGCGAGGTCCCGGCCGAGCGTGGTCATCCGCTCCGCGGTGGCGACGGTCAGAGTGGTCTGCGAACCCATGGCGTCCTTCTTCGATCGTTGCGGCCACCCCTACGGTGACACACCCCGGCCGGACGCCCGCTCAGCCCTGCTCCGGCTCCGGCTCCGCGGCCGGCTCCTGCGCCAACTCCCGCACCCGCTCGGGCAGCGGGCCGGTCCCGGCGTACTCGGCGGCCCGCTCCAGCAGCGCCGCCAGTTCGTGGTCGACCAGCTCGGGGCGCTCCAGCATCACCAGGTGCCCGGTCTCCGGGGCCAGCACCAGCCGGGAGTCCGGCAGCGCCGCGGCGATCGCCTCGCTGTACTCGGGCGGGGTCAGCAGGTCCCGGGTGCCGGCCAGCACCAGGGCGGGCAGCCCGTCGAGTGCGGCCAGCGCGCCCTGCTTGTCGTGCAGCGAGAACGCCGGGTAGAACTCGGCGACCACGTCGATCGGGGTGGCGTCCAGCAACTGCTCGGCGAACCGGGCCACCGCCGGGTCGACGTCCTTGCCGCCGAACGAGAACCGCCGGTAGAACACCGCGGCGACGTCCGAACCCCACCGCCGGGTCGCCTCCACCAGCTCGACCTGACGGCCCAGCAGGCGCACCACGCCGGGTGCGACCCGCTTCACCACCCGCGCCCCGGCGGCCGGCAGGCCCAGCGTCACCGAGTCCCAGCCGCCCGCGAGGGTGCCCACCAGCGCGACCCCGGCGACCCGGCCGTCCGACGCGAACAGCTCGGGGTGCTGCGCGGCCAGCGCCATCACGGTCATCCCGCCCATCGAGTGGCCGACCAGCACCACCGGACCCTCGGGGACCACCGCGTCCAGCACCGCCTTGAGGTCGCCGCCGAGCTGGTCGATCGAGGCGGGCTCGCCGTCCAGGTACGAGCGGGAGCGCTCGGAGCGGCCGTGGCTGCGCTGGTCCCAGAAGACCATCCGCAGCCGGCCGCGCAGGGCGGCGCGCTGGAAGTGCCAGCTGTCCTGGTTCAGGCAGTAGCCGTGGCAGAACACCACGGTCAGCGGGCTGGGCCCGTCGGCCTCGTCGACCTCGGTGTACAGCTGGGTGCCGTCCGCCGCCGTCACCCGCCGCGGGGTGCCGCGCAGCGAGCCGAACGGCGCGGCCGCGTCGAGCTCCTCGCGGGCCCGGCGGCGCATCGCCCGACCCACCGTCAGCCGCTCTATGGCCACACCGGCCGCCGCGCCCGCGGCGAGCACGCCCAGCGAGATGCCGATCAGCCCGGCCCGGGACACCCCGGAGGACGCGGACGACTCACCGGCCATCAGGCACCGACTCCGCCGACGTAGCGGCGCGGCACCCGGCCGCCGATCCGCGTGATGATCTCGTACGCGATGGTGCCGCAGGCCCGGGCCCAGTCCTCGGCGGTGGGCTCGCCCCGCTCGCCGGAACCGAACAGCAGGACCTCCTCGCCGACGTCGGGGGTGTCCCCGCCGAGGTCGACCACGAACTGGTCCATCGCGACCCGGCCGGCCACCCGGTACCAGGTCGAGCCGATCTGCACCGGCCCGGTGTTGCTGGCGTGCCGCGGCACGCCGTCCGCGTAGCCGAGCGGGACCAGGCCCAGGGTGGTCGGCCCGGCGGTGGTGTAGTGGTGGCCGTACGAGACGCCGTGGCCGCCGGGCACCCGCTTCACCAGGGCGAGCCGGGCGGACAGCGACATCACCGGCCGCAGCCCGAAGTCGGCGGGCCCGCCGAGGTCCGGCACCGGGGACAGGCCGTACATGGCCAGGCCCGGGCGGACCAGGTCGTAGTGCGACTGCGGCAGCAGCAGGGTCGCCGGGGAGTTGGCCAGGTGCCGCACCTCGGGGTCCACGCCGGAGCGCTCGGCGAAGGCCAGCGCCTGGGCGAAGGAGTCCAGTTGGGCCTGGATCGACGGGTGGCCGGGCTCGTCGGCGGCGGCGAAGTGCGACCACACGCCGACCACCCGCAGCAACCCGTCGGCCTGCGCCTTGACCGCGGCGTCGACCAGGTCGGGCCAGTCGTGCGGCTGGCAGCCGTTGCGGCCCAGGCCGGTGTCGGCCTTGAGGTGGACCCGGGCCGGGACACCGGTCTCCCGGACGGCGGCGAGCAGCTCGTCCAGCGCCCACCGGCCGCTGATCGAGATGTCGACGGACTCGCGCAGCGCCTGCGCCCACGGGCCGCCCGGCGTCCACAGCCAGCACAGCACGCGGGCCTGCTCCGGCCCGATCCCCGCGGCCCGCAGCGCCAGCGCCTCCTCGGGCGTGGCGGTGCCGAGCCAGCCGGCGCCGGCCGCGACCGCCTCGCGGGCACACCGAACCGCGCCGTGGCCGTAGGCATCCGCCTTGACCACGGCCATCAGTTCGGGGCCGCCGGTCCGGGCCCGCAGCGCGGCGAGGTTGTCACGCAGGGCTTCCAGGTCGACGGTCGCCTCGGCGCGGACCCCCTGGGTCAGCGCGGGCGTCCCGGTGGTGTTCGCAGTCGTCATCGCGTATCAGTCTCCCAGACACCCGCCGCTCCCCCCATCAGGGGCACGGCCGACCGGGGACCATCGACACCCGTCCGCCCGAACCGCCCACCCGGACCTCACCTCCCGCACCCGCCCGCATCACCACAGCGAAACCCACCCACCACGCTGCGCGACCACCGGCGCCACGGCTGACAGCACTCACCACGCGGCACCCGCCCTTCCGGTTCCACGACGCCCGCGCGGCGCTCAGCGGCTCACCCGCCACCCCCGGGCACGTCCGTCCCTCTACGCCCCCGCCCTCCGACTCTCCTCGCTCCCACCCCTCTGTCCCTCTACGCCCCCGCTCCCCGGCCACTTCGCCCCCACCCCTCTGTCCCTCTTCGCCCCCCCGTCCCCGGCCTCCTCGCCCCCAGCCCCATCCCTCTTCGCCCCCATCCCTCTTCGCCCCCCACCCCTCTGTCCCTCTTCGTCCCCCTCCCCCTCCTACGCGGTGAGCGACTGCCAGACGGGGTGCAGCGCGTCCGCGATGTCCAGCGCGGTGATCGGCGCGCCGGGGCCCGCGGCGTGACGGCCCGCCAGGCCGTGCAGGTAGGCGGCGGCGCCGGCGGCGTCGAGCGGGGCGAGGCCGGCGGCGAGGAGGGAGCCCGCCAGGCCGGAGAGGACGTCGCCGCTGCCGGCGGTGCCGAGCCAGCCGGTGCCGGTGGGGTTGACCCGGACCTGGCCCTCGGGCGCGGCGACCACCGTCGTGGAGCCCTTGAGCAGCACCGTGGCGCCGTACCGCGCGGCGAGCAGCCTCGCGGCCCACAGCCGCCGCGCGGCGACGGTCTCGGCGTCGGTGTGCTCGGCGGCGCCCGCCAGCAGCCGGGCGGCCTCGCCCGCGTGCGGGGTGAGCAGCGTCGGGGCCGGGCGGTCGCGGAGCAACTCGGGGCCGATCCGGGCGAGTTCGGTGAGGCCGTCGGCGTCGACCAGCACCGGCACCTCGGCGGCGAGCGCCTCCCGCAGCGCCCGTTCGGCGCCGTCGCCGCCGCCGGGGCCGACCACCCAGGCCTGTGCCCGGCCGGCGTCGGCCGGTCCGCCGTCGGTCACCAGGGTCTCCGGGAAGCGCCGCACCACCTCGGCGGCGGCGCTGCCCGCGTACCGGACGGCCCCGGCGCCGCCGCGCAGCGCGCCGGCCACGGCGAGGGCCGCGGCGCCGGGGTAGCGCGCGGAGCCCGCGGCGACGCCGACCACGCCGCGCCGGTACTTGTCGCTCTCGGCGCCGGGCGCGGGCAGCAGCGCGGCCAGGTCGGCGTGCTGCAGCACCTGGACGGGCGCGGGCGGCAGGTCCAGTCCGATGTCGACCAGGTGCACCACGCCCGCGTACGTGGCGCCGGGGTCGATCAGCAGGCCGGGCTTGTGGGTGCCGAAGCAGACCGTGACGTCGGCGCGCAGCGCGGCGCCGGGGACCTCGCCGGTGTCGGGGTCGACGCCGCTGGGCACGTCGACGGCGACCACCGGGCCGCGGCGCCGCATGGTGGCGAACGGCGCGGCCGCGGGGCGCAGTCCGCCGCGGCCGCCGATGCCGACGATGCCGTCCAGGACGAGGTCGGCGCGGGTGAAGGCCTCCGGGTCCTCGACGACCCGGCCCCCGGCGGCGAGCAGGGCGGCCAGGCCGGCGGCGTGCGCCTTGGCGGGGTCGAGCAGCAGTGCCTCGGCGCGGGCGCCGCGGCGGGCGAGCCGGGCGGCGGCGTACAGCGCGTCGCCGCCGTTGTCGCCGGAGCCGGCCAGCACCAGGATCCGGCTGCCGTAGACGCGGGGCAGCAGGCTCGCGCAGGTGGCGGCGAGTCCGGCGGCGGCACGCTGCATCAGGGTGCCGTCGGGGAGGGCGGCCATCAGCGCGGCCTCGGCGGCGCGGACCTGGTCGACCCGGTGGGCGTGGCGCATGCGTCGGTCTCCTACGGCTCGGCGGCACGGGACCCGCGGCTCGACCCGCCGGGGCCGCCGCCGGACGGAGCCATCCTCTCGCGCGCCCGCCCCCGCCGCAGGCGCTCCGGCACCGCGCGCCCGTCCCCGGCCACAGTCCTCTCGGCCCGACCCGGACGACCCGGCCCGACCCGGACGACCGGGGTCAGCCCTCGGCGATCACCACGGCCGAGGCGACACCGGCGTCGTGACTGAGCGACACGTGCCACGACGTCACCCCGAGGACGGCGGCCCGGGCTTCGACCGTGCCGGTGACGTGCAGCACGGGCCGGCCGGAGTCCTCGACCCTGACCTCGGCGTCCTCCCAGCGCAGTCCGGGCGGCGCGCCGAGCGCCTTCGCCAGGGCCTCCTTGGCGGCGAACCGGGCGGCCAGCGAGGCGGTGCCCCGGCGCTGGCCGGACGGGAGCGTCAACTCGTTGGGGGTGAACAGCCGTTCGGCGAGCCCGGGGGTGCGTTCCAGGGACTCCCCGAACCGCCCGATGTCCGCCACGTCGATGCCGACCCCGATGATCACGCGCTGCTCCCGTCCTGGTCCACGGCCCGGACGATACGCCAACGGGCCCCGACCGGAGGGTTGCGGTCGGGGCCCGTCGGCGGAATCGGCTACTCGACGGTGACGGACTTCGCCAGGTTGCGCGGCTGGTCCACCTCGTGGCCCTTGGCGGTGGCGAGTTCGCAGGCGAAGACCTGCAGCGGCACGGTGGAGACCAGCGGCTGCAGCAGGGTCGGGGTGACCGGGATGCGGATCAGGTGGTCGGCGTAGGGGACGACCGCCTCGTCGCCCTCCTCGGCGATCACGATGGTCTTCGCGCCGCGGGCCCGGATCTCCTGGATGTTGGAGACGATCTTGTCGTGCAGGATCGAGCGGCCGCGCGGCGAGGGCACCACGACGACCACCGGCAGGCCTTCCTCGATCAGCGCGATCGGGCCGTGCTTGAGCTCGCCGGCGGCGAAGCCCTCGGCGTGCATGTAGGCGAGCTCCTTGAGCTTGAGCGCGCCTTCCAGGGCGACCGGGAAGCCGACGTGCCGTCCGAGGAACAGCACCGAGCGGGCGTCGGCCAGCGAACGGGCCAGCTCCCGGACCGGCTCCATGGTGCCGAGCACCTGCTCGACCTGGCGGGGGGCGTCGCCGAGCTCGCGGATCACCGAGGAGATCTCGTCGCCCCACTTGGTGCCGCGGACCTGGCCCAGGTACAGCGCGACCAGGTAGCAGGCGACCAGCTGGGTCAGGAACGCCTTGGTCGAGGCGACCGCGACCTCCGGACCGGCGTGGGTGTACAGCACCGCGTCGGACTCGCGCGGGATGGTCGAGCCGTTGGTGTTGCAGATCGCCAGCACCTTGGCGCCCTGCTCGCGGGCGTGCCGGAGCGCCATCAGGGTGTCCATGGTCTCGCCGGACTGCGAGATGGCGATGACCAGGGTGCGGTCGTCCATGATCGGGTCGCGGTAGCGGAACTCGCTGGCCACCTCGACCTCGCAGGGGATGCGGGTCCAGTGCTCGATCGCGTACTTGGCGATCATGCCGGCGTGGAAGGCGGTGCCGCAGGCGACGATCACCACCTTGTCGATCTCACGCAGCACCTGGTCGGGGATGCGCAGCTCGTCGAGGGTGAGCCGGCCGTCGGTGCCGATCCGGCCGAGGAGGGTGTCGGCGACGGCCTTCGGCTGCTCGGCGATCTCCTTGAGCATGAAGTAGTCGTAGCCGCCCTTCTCGGCGGCGGAGGCGTCCCAGTCGACGTGGTACTCGCGGACCTCGGCGGGCGTGCCGTCGAAGTTGGTCACCGTCACGCCGGAGGTGCGCAGCTCGACGACCTGGTCCTGGCCGAGCTCGATCGCCTCGCGGGTGTGCGCGATGAACGCGGCGACGTCGGAGGCGAGGAAGTTCTCGCCCTCGCCGACGCCGACCACCAGCGGGGAGTTTCGGCGGGCGCCGACCACCACGTCGGGGGCGTCGGCGTGCACCGCGACCAGGGTGAAGGCGCCGTCCAGCTGCCGGCACACGATGCGCATCGCCTCGGCCAGGTCGCCGTCGTAGGCCTCGGCGAGCAGGTGGGCGACCACCTCGGTGTCGGTCTCCGAGCGCAGCGTGTGGCCGCGGTCGGCGAGCTCGGCGCGCAGCCGGGCGAAGTTCTCGATGATGCCGTTGTGGACCACGGCGACCTTGCCGTGGTCGTCCAGGTGGGGGTGGGCATTGGCGTCGGTAGGCCCGCCGTGGGTGGCCCAGCGGGTGTGTCCGATGCCCGTGGTGCCGGCCGGCAGAGGGGTTTCGGCCAGCGACTTCTCCAGGTTGACGAGCTTTCCGGCCCGCTTGTCGGTGGCGAGGAACCACTGCCCGTCGGCTCCCCGCGTCTGCACCGCGACGCCGGCCGAGTCGTAGCCCCGGTACTCCAGCCGTCGCAGTCCTGCGATCACTACGTCGAGGGCCGCCTGCGGGCCCACATATCCAACAATTCCGCACATGTGCGCCAGCATATGCGGGCCCCTGAGCGGCCCGTACGGCCTGGTGAGCGCACCGGGTGACCGACACCACAACGCCCGGTGGCCCGGGCACCGCTCACAATGGACGTTGTGCTGACCGAACTCTGTACGACGGGCGCGCCCGCCGCGCCCACCCCCTCGCCGTACGTGGATCTGGACCGCGCCGAGTGGAGCGCGCTGCGCGAGCGCACCCCGATGCCGCTCACCGCCGAGGAGGTCGAGCGCCTGCGCGGCCTCGGCACCGCGCTGGACCTCGACGAGGTGCGCGACGTCTACCTGCCGCTGTCCCGGCTGCTGAACCTGTACATCCACGCCACGCACGAACTGCGCGGCGCGGTCGGCACCTTCCTCGACGTCGCCGACACCGAGCGGGTGCGCACCCCGTTCGTCATCGGGGTGGCCGGCTCGGTCGCGGTCGGCAAGTCCACCACCGCCCGCCTGCTGCAGGCGCTGCTGGCCCGCTGGCCCGAGCACCCCCGGGTCGAACTGGTCACCACCGACGGCTTCCTGCTGCCCAACGCGGAGCTCCGCCGGCGCGGCCTGATGGCCCGCAAGGGCTTCCCGGAGTCGTACGACCGGCGCGCGCTGATGCGGTTCGTGGCCGACGTCAAGGCGGGCAAGGAGCGCGTCACCGCCCCGGTGTACTCGCATCTGGTCTACGACATCGTGCCGGAGGAACGGCTGGTCGTGGAGCGCCCGGACATCCTGATCGTCGAGGGCCTGAACGTCCTCCAGCCCGCGCTGCCGGGCACCGACGGCCGGACCCGCCTCGCGGTCGCCGACTACTTCGACTTCTCGATCTACGTCGACGCCCGCACCGACGACATCGAGCGCTGGTACCTGGACCGGTTCCGCAAGCTGCGCGAGACCGCCTTCCAGGACCCCAACTCCTACTTCCGCCGCTTCACCGAGGTCCCGGAGGAGGAGGCGATGGACTACGGCCGCCAGGTCTGGCGCACCATCAACAAGCCCAACCTGTTGGAGAACGTCCTACCGACCCGCGGCCGGGCCACCCTGATCCTGCAGAAGGGCGTGGACCACAAGGTCCGCAGGGCGCTGCTGCGCAAGCTCTAGCGGGCCGTCAGGAGGGCGGCTGGGCCACCGGCCAGGGACGCAGCTTCAGGGTGCCCAGCCCGGTCGAGAAGGCCTTCCGGGTGGCCGGGTCGGCGGCGAACCGGTAGTCGTACTTGCCGCCCTCCTCGACGCTGTGCTCGAACCAGACGAAACCGGGCACCTTGGGGTGCTCGGATATCCACTGGAACATGTCGGTGATCCAGGCCGCCTTGCCGGGGTCGGGCATCGCGCCGGTCTCCGACACGAAGACCGGCTTGTCGGCGATCTCACGCAGCGCCACGTACGTCGGGTCGAGCACCTCGGACGCGGTCTTCTCGCCGAAGCCGTAGGCGTCCATACCGAGCCAGTCGACGTAGGCGTCGCCGGGGTAGAGCTTGTGCAGGTCGCCCTTGACGCCGCGGAGCACGTTGGGGCTCCACAGCCAGATCACGTTGTCGGCCCGCTCCGCGGCGAAGACGTCGTGCACGTGGCGCCACGCGGCCGCGTAGTCGCCCGGCTGGTTGCCGTTGACGCCGCTGCCCCACGGGTACCAGTCGCCGTTCATCTCGTGCGCGAAGCGGAGCACGATCGGGAGGCGCTGGTCGCGCACCGCGCGGGCGAAGCGGGTGATGTACGCGTCGAAGTCACCGGCCGCGATCCGGCCGGTGGAGTACCACGGCTGGTCGGCGTCGTACGGGGCGTCGCCGGGCTCCCAGGTGAGCATCGGGACGGCGCCCTGGCGGTAGATCTCGCGGACCGTGTCCGGGTCGAACTCCTTGCGCCAGTCCAGGAAGTACTGGAGCATCGTCGGCTTCGTCCCGGCCGCCGCGGCGACCGCGTCGGTCTCCGCGCTCGCCGGGGTCTGGTAGGTGCTCACGCCGAAGTACACGCCCGAGGCGCGCAGCAGCTCCGACTTGGTCACCTGGCCGGCCGCGGCGGACGACGTCGCCGAGGCCTGTGCGCTCGGCCCCCGGTCCGCCTGTAGGACCGCCCCGGCCGGAGCCGGAGCGGAAGGCGACGAGCAGCCTGCCGCTGCCGCGAGCAGCAGCACGCACGCGGCCGCGGCGGTCCTCCGGCTTCGCCGGGTCATTCGGGACGTCCCTTCGACGTGCTTCAGTTCCCCTTGGCGAGCAACTGGTCGAAGTACCCCGCGAGTTCCTTGCCCGAGCTCTGCGCCAGCGGATCCTGGTCGCCGGCGCCGCCACTGATCGGACCGGCCACGGTGAGCAGGAGGTACCGGCCCTCCACCTTGTTGGTCAGCGAACAGGCCACGTTACGGCAGAACTCGCCGACGTTGTCCTTCCCGAACAGCGGCTGGATCTGTCCCTTGAATCCGCCGCCCGCCTTGGCCGCGTCCGCCTCGCTCTTGAACACCGCGACGCCGACGGTGACCGCCTCGTTGCCGGAGAAGTAGGTGGCCCGCATCAGCTGCGAGCAGTCCGCGCCGGTCAGGACGTCGCCGAGGCCGTTGCCGGTGGCCTTCCAGCACGGGATGTCGGTGACCGTGGTCTTGCGGACGTAGTTGTGGCCCTCGATGGTAAGCGACGGGTCGGCGAAGAGGGCGTTGGCGGTGATCGCCGGAGGCAGCGACTTGGCCGGCGACGCGCTCCCCGAAGGCTTCGCCGACGAGGAGCCGGAGGCGGTGGCGGAGTGGGAGGCGATCGGGTTCGGGTCGGGGCTGTCCCCCTGGTTCAGCACCGCGACGGCGATCGCGCCGGCACCCAGCACCACGACGCCGATACCGACACCGAGACCCGCCATCAGGCGCTTGCGCTTGGTCTGCGCCTCACGCTGGTCGGCCAGCTGCTGCCAGTCCGGCTCGGTGGGATGGGCGGGCGGCATGCCCTGGAAGGGGTACTGTGGCTGCGGCTGCCACTGCTGCTGCTGCGGGAACTGCGGTGCGCCCTGCACCGGCTGACCCGGCGTCTGCTGGTCAGGCATCTGCGGCGGCATGCCGTAGGGCGGTTGCGGCTGTCCGCCGGGCGCGCTCGGATTCTGCGGTACACCCATCCCATCGCTCATGTGCGTGAATGCTAGGGCATTTGCGCCCATCCGGTGCAGCCACCTCCACGCCGAACCGAAATGTCCGCATTCCGCCGCCGGTCGGCCCCCTGACCGTGATTCAACCGTCACAGATCCCGTCCGCTGGCCGCCCTGCCCGTCGGATAAACTCGCCCGGCGAAAGGTTCGCGCAAGACGCAACCGGCCGCGCCACGTGACGCAGACCGGCCAACGCGACTTCGACGTCGGCCCTGGGGGCCCCATTTGTCCAGCAGTACCGAGTCGGCGCGCCGCGGCCAGCGACGCAGCGCCGTCCCCGCAGCGCGCCGTCGGCGCGAGCCCGTCGCGACCCCGCAGTTGGGCCTACTGCCGCAGCCGCCGAGCGATGCCGAGAAGTACTCGTACGGCAAGCGCCACCTCTGGGTGCTCACACTGAGCTCGCTGATCAGCTTCGGGTGCCTGACGGCCAGCCAGGTCAGCCTGGTGTCCAGCACCCCCTGGCTGTGGATCTACGCGCCGTTCCTGGCCTTCACGGTGATCTACTACCTGATCTCCCTGCGGGTGACGGGCTTCAACGGCGACTTCGACCTTAAGGGCCACCGCCAGCTCGTACGGAACTGGCGGCCCGAGGATTACCCCACCGTCGACGTCTTCCTGCCGGTGTGCGGCGAGCCGATCGAGATCCTGCACAACACCTGGACCCACGTGCGGGCGATGGCCGACCAGTACCCGGGGATGTGCATGCCGTACGTCCTGGACGACTCGGCCAGCCCCGAACTGGCCGCCATGGCCGCCGACTTCGGGTTCCGGTACGGCACCCGGCCGAACCGCGGCTGGTTCAAGAAGGCCGGCAACCTGCACTTCGGCTTCGCGGGCTCGGACGGCGAGTTCATCCTCATCCTGGACGCCGACTTCACCCCCCGCGCCGACCTGCTGTCGGAGCTGCTGCCGTACCTGGACGCCGACCCCAAGCTCGGCATCGTCCAGTCCCCGCAGTTCTTCCGCGTGCTCGACTCGCAGAGCTGGATCGAGCGCGGCGCCGGCGCCGTCCAGGAGCTGTTCTACCGCTCCGTGCAGGTCTCCCGGCAGTCCCGTGACGGCGCGATCTGCGTCGGCAGCTGTGCCGTCTACCGCCGGGCCGCGCTGGAGGAGAACGGCGGTACCACCCTCATCGAGCATTCCGAGGACGTGCACACCGGCTTCGACCTGCGCCGCCTCGGCTGGGGTCTGAAGTACGTGCCGCTGGCGCTGGCCACCGGCGTCTGCCCGGACACCGCCGGTGCCTTCTACAACCAGCAGTACCGCTGGTGCTCCGGCTCGATGAGCCTGCTCGGCAGCAAGAAGTTCTGGGACACCAAGCTCCGGTGGGGCAGCCGGCTGTGCTACATGTCCGGCTTCTTCTACTACATCCACACCGCGATCTTCGTCTTCCTGATGCCGGCCATCCCGCTCGCGCTGCTGGTCTTCCACCCGGAGATGTTCCTGGTGAACCGCCTCTGGCTGGTACTGCCCAGCCTGGTGTACACCACCATGGTCTTCCCCCTCTGGCACCGGGTCCCCTACCGGCTCGAGGCCTGGTCCTGCCGGATGATGTACGGCTGGGCGCACTTCTTCGCGATCTGGGACATCGTGCGCCGCAAGCGGATGGCCTGGCAGCCCACCGGGTCGTCCGGCGCCAAGAAGAACAAGACCCGACGGCTGTGGATCGGCCTGTGGGTGTGGGGCGGCGGCACCGCGCTGGCCTGGGTGGGACTGTCGGTGTGGCGGATCCTCACCGGCTACCCGCCGGACTACGCCCTGGTGCTGGCGTCCGGGCTGTTCTACGCCCTGGTGGTCGGCCGCACCCTCCTCCAGCCCCGAAGCGAGATCACCGCGTGAAACCGACCCTCCGAGCCAAGGCGGCCTGCCTCCTGCTGGCCGGTGTCCTCGCCGTGCTGGCCGGCTGCAGCCGGCCCGGCGGATCCGGCGGCGGCGACGCCTTCGGGAAGGGCGACACCCTGGTCGCCCCGTCCGACACGGCCCAGGCGCCGGTCGACATCACCCCGCTGCTCCAGCCTGCCAAGAAGTACCTCGGTGTCGCCCTGGACGGCGCCCCGGCCTCCATGGACCCGGTCAAGGGCTTCACCACGATGGTCGGCAAGCAGCCCAACATCATCGAGAACTACGCCAGTTGGGGCGACCAGTTCGACTCCACCGGCATCCGGCTGAGCTGGCAGAACGGCGCGCTGCCGTACATCGCCTGGGAGCCGTACAAGACCCCGCTCGCCGACATCGCCAAGGGCGCTTCGGACGCGTACATCAAGACCTTCGCCTCCGCCGTGCAGAAGACCAACGTCCCGGTGGCGATCAGCTTCGGCCACGAGATGAACGGCCACTGGTACGACTGGGGCACCAAGACCAACAGCGCCGAGGACTTCGTCGGCGCCTGGCACCGGATCCACGACATCTTCCAGGACCGCGGGGCCTCCAACGTGATCTGGGTGTGGAGCCCGAACATCGTCAACCCGGTGCCCAAGGTCGCCCTTCAGCCGTACTACCCCGGTGACGGCTACGTCGACTGGGTCGGCATGGTCGGCTACTGGACCGAGTGCTGTGACAAGAACTTCGACCAGCTCTACGGCCCCACCATGACGCAGATCCGGCAGTTCAGCGCCAAGCCGTTCATCATCAGCGAGACCGCGGCCGAACCCGGGAAGAAGGCCGCGAGCTTCGTCGAGGAACTGTTCGGCGGCGTCGAGAAGCATCCCGACGTACTCGGCTTCATCTGGTTCAACATCAGCAAGCGGGCCGACTGGCGGCTGGAGAAGACGGCCTCCACGCTCTCCGCCTTCAAGCAGCAGGCCGCCGACCCGCAATACGGCTTCGATCCGAGAAACCCCTGATGACCCAGCAACGCGACACCTACATCCCGCAGCAGCCGGACCCGGTCGACAACGGACCGGAGGATCGCTACCGGCAGGAGCGCGACTTCGGCTGGTTCGAGGACCGTCCGGCCGAGCCCGAGGCGCCGCACGAGCCCGGCTACACCCTGCCCGACGTCCCCGACGTCGGGTGGGACCCGCTGCCGAGCAGCCGCCGCACCTGGGTCAGCCGGCTCGTGCTGCTGCTCATCCTGGTCGCCCAGGCGCTGTTGACGCTCCGGCTGAGCAACAGCGCCTTCGAGGACGAGGCCCTGTACCTGTACGCGGGACACCTCCAACTGCACCACCTGCAGGGCGGTGCGGCGCTCCCGAACTCGTTCGCCGCGTACTTCTCCGGCTCACCGCTGCTCTACCCGCCGCTGGCCGCCGCCGCCGACGCCCACCTCGGCCTGGCCGGCGCCCGCGGGCTCTCGCTGGCGTTCATGCTCGGCACCACGGCGCTGCTGTACATGATGACCCGTCGGCTCTTCAACGAGCGGGTCGGGCTGGTCGCGGCCGGCTGCTTCGGCGTCATGCAGTCCACCCTGTTCATGGGCGCGCTCGCCACCTACGACGCGATGGCGCTGTTCCTGATCGCGGTCGGCGCATGGCTGGCGGTGCGCACCGCCCGCCGCGGCTGGTGGCTCTCCACCCTGACCATCCCCCCGGTGCTGGTGCTGGCCGTCGCGGTCAAGTACGCGGCCCTGATGTACGCCCCGATCGTGGTCGCCCTGGCCTGTCTGGCAGCCGTCCCGTACCACGCCTGGCGATCGCTGCTGCGGCTGTTCCTGATCCCCGCGGTCGCGGTCGGCGCGACCGTCACCGTGTTGAAGCTCACCGGCAGCGACGTCCTCCAGGGCCTGCAGTCCACCACCACCGGCCGCGCGGTCGGCCACGGCGTACCGCTGGAGATGGCCCGCGAGTGTGCCGAGTGGGGCGGCCTGCTGTTCGCCCTGGCCCTGCTGGGCACCGTGCTGTACGCCAAGAAGGGCCGGATGAGCGAGGCCCCGACGCTGATGGCGGTGCGGGTGCCGCGCCGCCTCTGGCGCACCCTGATGGGCCTGCTGCTGACCGGCACGGCCCTGCTGGCCCCCGCCTACCAGATCTACATCCACGAGAACGTCTCGCTGCACAAGCACATCGGCTACGGCCTGTTCTTCGCCGCCCCGATGGCCGCACTGGGCATCACCCGCGTGGTCGGCTCGCACTTCCGCCACCCGCAGCTGGGCATCCTCGCCTGGGTCACCATGCTGGTGCTCGGCATGGTGCAGTCGAGCAACCTGTACCACGCGTGGCCGAACTCGGACCAGCTGATCACCACCCTGGACAAGCAGCTCGTCCCCGACGGCCACTACCTGGTGGAGGCCAACTCGGTGCCGCGGTACTACCTGCGGCAGAAGGTCGACTTCAACCAGTGGACCTCCACCTACACCATCACCTACCAGACCAAGGACAAGAAGGTCCTGACCGGTGAGCCGGGCTTCAAGGCCGCCCTCACCGACGGCTACTTCGACGTCGTGGTCTTCGACCGCACCGTCACCGGTGCCCTCGACGACCGCCTGGTCAAGCAGCTGCGCAGCGAGGGCAAGTACCGCCTGCTGGTGAGCATCCCCTACCAGAACACCTACGGTAAGGGCTTCTACCAGGTCTGGATCCCGGTCAAGAAGAGCGGCGACACCGCCGCCGCCGCCAAGAACTGAGGCCCGGCACACCGTCAGGGACGGTGTGCCGGGCCCTCGGTCAGGCCTGACGGCCGGTCAGCCCAGGTGGGTGCGGACGGCGTCGGCGAGTCGCTGGCAGACGCCCTGCGCCTGCTCGTGGTCGGCCGCCTCGACCATCACCCGGACCAGCGGCTCGGTGCCCGACTTGCGCAGCAACACCCGCCCGGTGGAACCGAGTTCGGCCTCCGCCTCGCTGACGGCGAGCTGCAGTTCGAGGCAGGACTCGACCCGGTCCTTGTCCACGCCCTTGACGTTGATCAGCACCTGCGGCAGCCGCGTCATCACCGCGGCCAGGTCGGCCAGCGGCTGCTTGGTGGCGGCCAGCCGGGCGCCCAGCATCAGACCGGTCAGCGTGCCGTCGCCGGTGGTGGCGTGGTCGAGCAGGATGACGTGGCCGGACTGCTCGCCGCCGAGCGCGAAGCCGTGCTGCTTCATCTCCTCCAGCACGTACCGGTCGCCGACCGCGGTCTGCACCAGCTCGATGCCCTCGCGCTCCATCGCCAGCTTGAAGCCGAGGTTGGACATCACGGTGGCGACCGCGGTGTTGCGGCGCAGCGTCCCGGCCTCCTTCATCGCGACCGCGAGGATGGCGATGATCTGGTCGCCGTCCACCTCGTTGCCGTCGGCGTCCGCGGCCAGGCAGCGGTCGGCGTCGCCGTCCAGGGCGATGCCGAGGTCCGCGCGGTGCTCCTTCATCGCGGCGCGCAGCTTGTCCAGGTGGGTGGAGCCGACACCGTCGTTGATGTTCAGGCCGTTGGGCTCCGCGCCGAGGGTGTACACCACCTCCGCGCCGGCCCGGGCGAACGCCTCCGGGGCGACCCGGGCGGCCGCACCGTGCGCGCCGTCGATGACGACCTTCACACCGTCAAGTCGGTTCGGCAGCACGGCGACCAGGTGCGCCACGTACCGGTCGAAGCCCTCGGTGTACTGGCGGACCCGGCCGACCGCCGCGCCGGTCGGGCGCTTCCAGGTCTCGTCGCCGACGCCGTAGCGGAGGTAGTGGTCCTCGATGGCGTCCTCGATCGCGTCGTCCAGCTTGTGGCCGCCGCGGGCGAGGAACTTGATGCCGTTGTCGGGCATCGCGTTGTGGCTGGCGGACAGCATCACGCCGAAGTCCGCGCCGAGCGCCCCGGTCAGGTACGCCACAGCCGGGGTCGGCAGCACGCCGACCCGCAGCACGTCCACGCCGGCGCTGGCCAGGCCGGCGATCACCGCGGCCTCCAGGAACTCACCGGACGCCCGGGGGTCACGGCCGACCACGGCGACCGGGCGGTGTCCCTCGAACGCGCCCGCGTCACCCAGCACATGGGCCGCCGCCACCGACAGGCCGAGCGCCAGCTCCGCGGTCAGGCCCTCGTTGGCCACCCCGCGTACCCCGTCCGTACCGAAGAGTCGTGCCATGTTCCGTTCGTCCCGTCCTGTCGCGCCTGTCGGCTGGAGTGGTACCGCCCCACGGACCCCGCACCGGTCCGGGAGCACAACGCCCCGGAGCACGAAGGTGCTCCGGGGCGTGGGTGAATCGCAAGGGTGCGATTAGCGCTTGCTGTACTGCGGCGCCTTGCGGGCCTTCTTCAGACCGGCCTTCTTGCGCTCGACGGCGCGGGAGTCGCGGGTCAGGAAGCCGGCCTTCTTGAGCGGGCCGCGGTTGTTGTCCACGTCCGCCTCGTTCAGCGCACGGGCCACGCCGAGGCGCAGCGCGTAGGCCTGGCCGGAGACGCCGCCACCCGAGATGCGGGCGACGACGTCGTAACGGCCGTCCAGCTCGAGGAGCTTGAAGGGCTCGTTCACGGTCTGCTGGTGCACCTTGTTGGGGAAGTAGTTCTCCAGGGTGCGACCGTTGATCTTCCACTGGCCGGTGCCGGGGACGATGCGCACGCGGGCGATCGCCTCCTTGCGGCGGCCGAGGCCGGCGCCGGGGACGGCCTCGCCGAAGCGGCCGGCCAGCGACTCGGTGGTGTACTCGGTCTCGGTGGTGTACTCGTCGACGTTCTCGTCGAACTCGACCTCGAGGGTGCTCTCGATGGCAGTCTCGGCCACGGTGTTCCTCAGCTTTTCTACGTCAGTTGGGGCTTGGTGGCCGGAATTACTGCGCGACCTGGGTGATCTCGAACGGCACCGGCTGCTGCGCAGCGTGCGGGTGCTGGTCGCCCGAGTAGACCTTCAGCTTCGAGAGCATCTGACGGCCCAGGCTGTTCTTCGGGACCATGCCCTTGATCGCCTTCTCGACGGCCTTCTCGGGGTTCTTCGCGAGCAGGTCGTCGTAGCGGACCGAGCGGAGACCGCCCGGGAAGCCGCTGTGGCGGTAGGCCAGCTTCTGGGTCTTCTTGTTGCCCGAGAGGTGCACCTTGTCGGCGTTGATGATGATGACGAAGTCACCAGTGTCAACGTGCGGCGCGTAGATCGCCTTGTGCTTGCCCCGCAGGAGGTTAGCGGCCTGGGAGGCCAGGCGGCCGAGCACGACGTCGGTCGCGTCGATGACGTGCCACTGACGCTGGACGTCGCCGGGCTTGGGGCTGTACGTACGCACGGTCGTAGCCTTCGCTTTTCAGTGAGTGGGTCCTGACAGGAGCACCAAGGCCCGGGGCCTCCAGCCGATCCGCCCGGACGCAATTCGGGCAGCCGCTGGAGTTCGGCCTGTCGTCTCCGGCGTACCGACCTCTCACGTGAGATAGAGCGAGCCAATACGCACAACAAGGGCCAACAATACCCGCCCGGCCCCCGCTGCTCCAAACCGGCTCAGCGGTCGCGCACCACGCGTGACTCGTCCCACACCGGCTCCGGCGACTCGTACACCCGGCCGTCCGAACCGAACACCAGGAAGCGGTCGAAGCTACGGGCGAACCAGC
Source organism: Kitasatospora sp. NPDC049285 (assembly GCF_040678815.1). NCBI lineage: Bacteria > Bacillati > Actinomycetota > Actinomycetes > Kitasatosporales > Streptomycetaceae > Kitasatospora > Kitasatospora sp. NPDC049285. Next base: position 37,480 of record NZ_JBFAQR010000056.1, read on the forward strand.
GGTCGTGGGTGACGCACAGCACCGTGCCGTCGAACGCCTCCAGGCCCTGCTGCAGCGCCTCCGCGCTCTCCAGGTCCAGGTTGTCGGTCGGCTCGTCCAGCAGCAGCGCCGTCGAACCCGACAGCTCCAGCTTGAGGATCATCAGCCGGGCCTGCTGCCCGCCGGACAGCGACTCGAACTTCTGCTCCTCCTGACGGTCCAGCTCGTAGCGGCGCAGCGCGGCCATCGCGGCGCCCCGGGAGAGCGCGTGCTCCTCCTCGACGATCGAGCGGATCGTGCGGCCCAGCAGCTCGGGGTGGGCGTGGGTCTGCCGGAAGTGGCCGGGCACCACCCGGGCGCCCAGCTTCCAGCTGCCGCCGTGCCGGACCGTCTCGTCGCCCGCCAGCATCCGCAGGAAGTGCGACTTGCCGGAGCCGTTGGAGCCCAGCACCGCGACCCGCTCGCCGTAGTAGACCTCCAGGTCGAAGGGCTTCATCAGGCCGGTCAGCTCCAGGCCCTCCATGGTGAAGGCCCGCACGCCGGTGCGGCCGCCCTTCAGCCGCATGGAGATCGACTGCTCGCGCGGCGGCTCCTCCGGGCGGCCGGCCTCCTCGAACTTCTTCAGCCGGGTCTGGGCGGCGGCGTACCGGGTGGCCAGCGCGTGGCTGACCGACGCGGCCTGGCGCAGGTTGACCACCAGCTTCTTCAGCTTGGCGTGCTCCTCGTCCCAGCGGCGCCCGAGCTCCTCGAAGCGGGCGAAGCGGTCCTGGCGGGCCTGGTGGAAGGACTCGAAGCCGCCGCCGTGCACCCACACGCTGGAGCCGGCCGCGCCGGACTCCACCGCGATGATCTTCTCGGCGGTGCGGGAGAGCAGCTCGCGGTCGTGCGAGATGTACAGCACGGTCTTCGAGGTGGCCTGGATCGCCTCCTCCAGCCAGCGCTTGCCCGGCACGTCCAGGTAGTTGTCCGGCTCGTCGAGCAGCAGCACCTCGTCCGGACCGCGCAGCAGCGCCTCCAGCACCAGCCGCTTCTGCTCGCCGCCGGAGAGGGTGTTCAGCCCGCGCCACTGCGCCTTGTCGAACGGGATGCCGAGCGCGGCCACGGTGCACACGTCCCAGTCGGCCTCGTACTCGTAGCCGCCGGCGTCGGCCCAGTCGGAGAGCGCCTGCGCGTACGCCATCTGCGACTTCTCGTCGTCCTGGGCGATCATCGCCAGCTCGGCGGCGTCCACCCGGCGGGCCGCGTCGGCGATCCGCTTCGGGGCGACCGAGACCAGCAGGTCCCGCACCGAGGCGTCGGCGGGCAGCGCGCCCGGGGTGTCGGCGGTGTCCTCGCGGCCGGTGGTGCCGACGAACTGGCGCATCACGCCGAGCCCGCCGCTGACCTTCACCGAACCGCCGTGCGGCTGCACGTCGCCGGCGATCATCCGCAGCAGCGTGGTCTTACCGGCGCCGTTGGCGCCCACCAGCGCGACCGCCGCGCCCTCCCCCACGCGGAAGGACGCGTCATCGAACAGCACCCGCCCGTCCGGCAGGTAGTACTCCAGGTGCGAGATCTCGACGTGTCCCATGCCTCCGGATTGTGCCAAGCCCACGCCCTGCGACAAAACGGATTAGCCGGCCGCCCCGTCCGACCCCTGCTCGGCCGCCCCCGGCTCCACCGCCCCCGGCAGGGTCCGCATCCGCCGCGCCAGCCGGTTGCGCTCCGCGAGCTGCTCGTCGGCCGGGTAGCCGACCTCCTCCAGCGTCAGCCCGTACGGCCGGACCACGTTGACCGCGGAGTTGCGCACCCGCCCCGCCAGCACCTCGCTGGGGAACTCCGGCGGCCGGTGCCCGTCGCCGACCAGCAGCATCGCGCCGACCAGCGAGCGCACCATGTTGTGGCAGAACGCGTCCGCCCGCACCGTGGCCACCGCCAGCGAGCCCTCCTGCGCCGCGTACGGGTCGATCGGCACCCGCTCCCAGTGCAGCTCCAGCAGGGTGCGGATGGTGGTCGCGCCCTCGCGCTTCTTGCAGTACGCCGCGAAGTCGTGCTCCCCGAGCAGCAGCCCGGCGGCGTGGTTCATCCTGTCCAGGTCCAGCGGCCGGTCGTGCCACAGCACGTGGCCGCGCAGCATCGGGTCCACCCCGCCCGGGTGGTCGGCCACCCGGTACGCGTAGCGCCGCCAGATCGCCGCGAACCGGGCGTCGAAGCCGTGCGGCGCCTCGGAGATCCGGTAGATCCGCACGTCGGCCGGCAGCCGCCCCGCCATCCGCCGCAGCAGCTTGGCCCCGTGCTGCGCCCACAGCTCCTCGGGCAGGTCGACGTGGGCCACCTGCCCGCGGGCGTGCACCCCGGCGTCGGTGCGTCCGGCCACGGTCAGCGGGAAGTGCTCCTCGCTGCGGGTGACGATGCGCAGCGCGGTCTCGATCTCCTCCTGCACGGTGCGCCGTCCGCGCTGGCGGGCCCAGCCGGAGAACTCGGCGCCGTGGTAGGCGAGGTCGAGCCGGATCCGCCGGTACCCGTCGGCCGGGCCGTCCTTCACCGGCGGCAGCTCGGCACAGTCGTTGCGCACTTCATCTCCCATGGAAACGGAACGGGCCCGCTCCCCCAACGAGTTGGGAGAAGCGGGCCCGGACGAACACCTGGCGGTGTCAGGCCTGCTCGGCCTCGGTGGCCTCGTCGGCCTTCGCCTCGGCGGTCTCGGCGGCCTGCTCGGCCTCCTTGACGGCGCGCTTGGCGGCGGCCTCGGCCTCGGCGACGGTCGCCTTGGTGGCGATCTCGCCCTCGACCAGCTCGATCACGGCCATCGGGGCGTTGTCGCCACGACGGGGGCCGATCTTGGTGATGCGGGTGTAACCGCCGGGGCGGTTCTCGAACCGCGGCGCGATCTCGGTGAAGAGGGTGTGCAGGACCGACACGTCGGTGATGGTCTTGCGCACCAGGCGACGGTTGTGGATGTCGCCCTTCTTCGCCTTGGTGATCAGCTTCTCCGCCAGCGGGCGCAGGCGGCGAGCCTTGGCCTCGGTGGTGGTGATGCGGCCGTACTGGAACAGCTCGCGGGCCAGGCCGGCCAGCAGCAGCGGCTCGTGGTGCGGGCCGCCGCCGAGGCGGGCGCCCTTGGTGGGACGGGGCATGGATTCGCTCCTTGAATCTCCGACTGCGGCCGTACCAGGTACCGCAACGGGCGTACGGACACTGCGTCCGCACGACTTTCACAGCACCGGAGGCGGTTCGCGGGGAACCGCCTCCGGGCCGAGCTCACATCAGTACTGCTCGGTCTCCGCGTAGCCCTGGTCGTCCAGGTCGTCGGCGCCGAAGGCGTCGGCGGCAGCGGTCGGGTCGAACCCGGGCGGGCTGTCCTTGAGGGCCAGGCCCATGCCGGCCAGCTTCGCCTTGACCTCGTCGATCGACTTCGCACCGAAGTTGCGGATGTCGAGCAGGTCGGCCTCCGAGCGGGCGACGAGCTCACCCACGGTGTGGATGCCCTCGCGCTTGAGGCAGTTGTAGGAGCGGACGGTGAGTTCCAGCTCCTCGATCGGCAGCGCCAGGTCCGCGGCCAGGGCGGCGTCCGTCGGGGACGGACCCATGTCGATGCCCTCGGCGTCGACGTTCAGCTCGCGGGCCAGGCCGAACAGCTCGACCAGGGTCTTGCCGGCCGACGCCATCGCGTCGCGCGGACGCATGGCGGGCTTGGTCTCGACGTCGACGATCAGCTTGTCGAAGTCGGTGCGCTGCTCGACACGGGTGGCCTCGACCTTGTAGGTGACCTTCAGCACGGGGCTGTAGATCGAGTCGACCGGGATGCGGCCGATCTCCTGGCCGGAAGCCTTGTTCTGCACGGCGGAGACGTAGCCGCGACCGCGCTCGACGGTCAGCTCCATCTCCAGCTTGCCCTTGCCGTTCAGCGTGGCGAGGACCAGCTCGGGGTTGTGCACCTCGACACCGGCCGGCGGCGCGATGTCGGCGGCGGTGACCACACCCGGGCCCTGCTTGCGCAGGTACATCACGACCGGCTCGTCGTGCTCCGAGGAGACGACCAGCTGCTTGATGTTCAGGATGAGGTCGGTGACGTCCTCCTTGACGCCCGGCACGGTGGTGAACTCGTGCAGGACACCGTCGATCCGGATGCTGGTGACAGCGGCACCCGGGATCGAGGAGAGGAGCGTGCGGCGGAGCGAGTTGCCGAGGGTGTAGCCGAAGCCCGGCTCGAGCGGCTCGATCACGAACCGCGAGCGGAACTCGTCGACGACCTCTTCGGTCAGCGAAGGACGCTGAGCGATCAGCATGTTCTGGATCCTCCAGTTGTCTTCGACACCCACTATTTGATGCCGATAGAACTCAAGCGTACGGGCTCCCGTGCGAAACGGGAGCCCGTACCAGGTTTAAAACACCGGCCGCCTGGTAATCCCAGGCGTCGCGTCAGACGCGGCGGCGCTTCGGCGGACGGCAGCCGTTGTGCGGGGTGGGGGTGACGTCCTGGATCGAGCCCACCTCCAGGCCGGTGGCCTGGAGCGAGCGGATCGCGGTCTCACGGCCGGAGCCCGGACCCTTGACGAAGACGTCGACCTTGCGCATGCCGTGCTCCTGCGCGCGACGGGCAGCGGCCTCGGCGGCCATCTGCGCGGCGAACGGGGTGGACTTGCGCGAGCCCTTGAAACCGACGTGGCCGGCGGAGGCCCAGGAGATCACGTTGCCCGCGGGGTCCGTGATCGAGACGATCGTGTTGTTGAACGTGCTCTTGATGTGGGCGTGCCCGTGAGCGACGTTCTTCTTCTCCTTGCGGCGGATCTTCTTCGCGCCGGCAGCCTGACGACCCTTGGGGGGCATAAGTCTGTTCTCCTACTGAGGTGGTCGGTCCGCTAACCCGCGGGCCGGAGGGATGTCCGGTGACGGGACGGACTACTTCTTGCCCGGCTTCTTCTTGCCGGCGATCGCGCGACGCGGGCCCTTGCGGGTACGCGCGTTGGTGTGGGTGCGCTGACCGCGGACCGGCAGGCCACGACGGTGACGCAGACCCTCGTAGCAGCCGATCTCGACCTTGCGGCGGATGTCGGCGGCGACCTGGCGGCGGAGGTCACCCTCGACCTCGAAGTTCGCGTCCACGAACTTCTGCAGCTTGACGAGGTCGTCCTCGGTGATGTCGCGGACGCGGATGTCCGGGCTCACGCCGGTCTCGACGAGCGCCTGCTGGGCGCGGGTCTTGCCGATGCCGTAGACGTAGGTGAGGGCGATCTCGATCCGCTTCTCACGGGGGAGATCAACGCCGGAAAGGCGTGCCATTCAAGGCTCCTGTGGTTCTTCAGAGGTCTGACGTGCCGCCTACTCGCTGTCTCTCGACAGGGAGCCCCGGCCTCTGACCGGGGGTGGCAGTCCGTCCATCGGACGGATCGGGCGGCCCGCGTATGACGTTGGTGCGCGTCGCGCGAAGGTACTACGAGAAATGCTGGGGGGTGACTCAGCCCTGGCGCTGCTTGTGGCGCAGGTTGTCGCAGATCACCATGACCCGGCCGTGACGGCGGATCACCTTGCACTTGTCGCAGATCTTCTTGACGCTCGGCTTGACCTTCATGATTCAGGTTCTCCGGGGTCTAGATCTGACGGTTGTTACTTGTACCGGTAGACGATCCGGCCGCGGGTCAGGTCGTAGGGGCTGAGCTCCACCACGACCCGGTCATCCGGAAGGATGCGGATGTAGTGCATGCGCATCTTGCCGCTGATGTGCGCGAGGACCTTGTGACCGTTCTGCAGCTCGACCTTGAACATCGCGTTCGGAAGAGACTCGATCACGGTGCCCTCGATCTCAATGGCGCCTTGCTTCTTAGCCATGAACTGCGAGATCCACCCTTCGGGTCCGGCTACCGTATGCGGAACGCTCGTGCGAACCAGGCTTCACCTCTACCCTACGGGGCGAGGGCGTGCCGAAACACGCTACGAGAGAGCCGACGCACCATCGTAAACCAAGCACCGCGCCGAGGCGAAATTCAGCGCTGCGCCTTCACGGTGAGCGGCAGCACCGGCTCCACCGCCGCGGTGCAGGCCGCGCAGCGGCGGGCCGCCTCCGGGATGTCGGTCAGGCACTCCGGGCAGGGGCGCTTGGGCACCGACGGCTTCTTCGGCAGGTACCGCGCGGTGGCCTTGGTGATCGGCAGCACCACGCAGAAGTAGAGCACCGCGGCGGTCAGGAAGAACGCGATCAGCACGTTCAGGAACTGGCCGTACGGGAAGGTGACGCCGCCCGCGGTGAACTTGTACGCGCCGAAGTCGCCGGCCGCGCCGACCACCACGCCGACCAGCGGGGTGAGGAAGGCCGACACGAAGCCGGTCACCACCGCGGTGAAGGCGGCACCGATCACCACACCGACGGCCATGTCGATCACGTTGCCGCGCATCATGAAGTCGCGGAAGCCCTTGAGCACTGGTCTCTCCCCTGGGGTAGCTGCGGGTGTCCGCTGAAGAAAATAGGACAAGGGGCCCGGAGGTCCAAAACCTCCGGGCCCCGGTGAGAGAAGAGACTCAGCCCAGCGGGTCCGGCGCGGCGGTCACGCCCAGCTTGGCGAGCTCGGCCTTGCCGCCGTCGAAGGCGGTGAGCACCAGCGGGCCCTGCTCGGTGACGGCCACCGAGTGCTCCCAGTGCGAGGCCCAGGTGCCGTCGACCGTGACCACGGTCCAGTCGTCCTCCAGCACCTCGGTGTGCGGGGTGCCGAGCGAGACCATCGGCTCGATCGCCAGTACCGTGCCCGGCACCAGCTTCGGGCCCTTGCCGCGGCCGGCCACGTAGTTCAGCACGTGCGGCTCCATGTGCATGGCGGTGCCGATGCCGTGGCCGCCGTAGCCCTCGGTGATGCCCCACGTGCCCTTCGGCGGCAGCGGCTGGCGGCGGATGAAGCCCTCGATCGCGCGGGAGACGTCGACCAGCCGGTTGGCCTTCTTCATCTGGGCGATGCCGGCCCACATCGAGCCCTCGGTGACCCGGGAGAGCATCACGTTCTCCGGGGCGGTCTCGCCGACCGCGACGGTGATCGCCGCGTCGCCGTGCCAGCCGTCCAGGATCGCGCCGCAGTCGATCGAGATCAGGTCCCCGGCCTGCAGCACCCGGTCGCCCGGGATGCCGTGCACGACCTCCTCGTTGACCGAGGCGCAGATCACCCCCGGGAACCACAGGCCGCCGTGGTGGGCGCGGAAGTTGGAGGTGGCGCCGTGCTTGGCGATGACCCGGTCGGCGATCTCGTTCAGCTCGCCGGTGGTCACCCCCGGGGCCACCGCCTCGCGGCAGGCCTTCAGGGCCTCGGCGACGACCAGCCCGGCCGCCCGCATCTTCGCGATCTGCTCGGGGGTCTTGATCTCCACCATCTGGTCAACGCCTTCCACGATCCGGGTAACGACAGCCCTACCACCGTACGACGCCGAGACGGCCGGGCCGCCCCCTCGCGGGGCGGCCCGGCCGTCTCGGACGCGGCTCAGGCGTTCTTCTTCTGCTCCAGGGCGGCGACCGCGCGCTCGGTCACCTCGTCCACCTTGCCGAGGGCGGAGATGGTCACCAGGAGGCCCTGCTCCTGGTAGTAGCCGATGATCGGCTCCGTCTTGGAGTGGTACTCCTCCAGGCGGACCCGGACGGCTTCCTCGGTGTCGTCGGAGCGCTGGTACAGCTCTCCGCCGCACTCGTCGCAGACGCCCTCGACCTTCGGCGGGTTGTACACCACGTGGAACACGTGGGCGCCGTTGTTGCGGCACAGCCGGCGACCGGCGATCCGCTTGACGACCTCGTCCTCGGGGACCTCCAGGTCCAGCACGCCGTCCAGCGTGATGCCCTGCTCGGCGAGGAACCCGTCCAGCGCCTCGGCCTGGCCAAGGTTGCGCGGGAAGCCGTCCAGCAGGAAGCCGGCGGCGGCGTCCTCCTGGAGCATCCGGTCCTTGGCCATCCCGATGGTCACCTCGTCGGGCACCAGGCGGCCGGCGTCCATGTACGCCTTCGCCTCGAGGCCCAGCGGGGTGCCCTGGCTGATGTTGGCGCGGAACAGGTCACCGGTCGAGATGTGGGGAATGGACAGGGTCTTGGCCAGAACGTGCGCCTGAGTACCCTTCCCGGCCCCGGGGGGTCCGACGAGGACGATTCGCATCAGCGGAGGAACCCTTCGTAATTGCGCTGCTGGAGTTGGCTCTCGATCTGCTTCACAGTTTCGAGTCCGACGCCGACGACGATGAGCACGGAGGTGCCGCCGAACGGGAAGTTGGTCTGCTGTCCGAAGGCGACCAGGGCGATCATCGGGATCAACGCGATCAGGCCCAGGTAGAGCGACCCCGGCCACGTGATGCGGGTGAGCACGTAGTTCAGGTACTCGGCCGTCGGTCGGCCGGCCCGGATGCCCGGGATGAAGCCACCATACTTCTTCATATTGTCGGCAACTTCTTCGGGGTTGAAGGAGATGGCCACGTAGAAGAAGGCGAAGAACACGATCAGCACGAAGTACGTGACCATGTAGATCGGGTGGTCGCCCTTGACGAAGTGGTTCTTGACCCAGATCGCCCAGCCGGCCTGAGAGTTCGTCAGCTGCACCACGAGCGCCGGGATGTACAGCAGCGACGAGGCGAAGATGACCGGGATCACACCGGCCTGGTTGACCTTCAGCGGGATGTAGGTCGAGGTTCCGCCGAACGCCCGGCGGCCGATCATCCGCTTCGCGTACTGCACCGGGATCCGGCGCTGCGCCTGCTCGACGAAGATGACCAGGCAGACCACGATGATGCCGACCAGGATCACCGAGGCGAACTCGCCCCAGCCGTCCAGCAGCTTGCCGGACTGCTTGATCGCCCACATCGAGCCCGGGAAACCGGCGGCGATCGAGGTGAAGATCAGGATGGACATGCCGTTGCCGATGCCGCGGTCGGTGATCAGCTCACCCAGCCACATGATCACGGTGGTGCCCGCGGTCATGATCACGACCATCGTGGCGATCCGGAAGATCGACTGGTCGGGCACGATGTCCCGGGCGTAGACACAGCCCGAGAACAGGGCGCCGCTGGACGCGGTCGCGATGATGCCGGTGCCCTGGAGCACCGCCAGCGCGATGGTCAGGTACCGGGTGTACTGGGTGATCTTCGCGTTACCGGCCTGCCCCTCCTTCTTCAGCGCCTCGAGTCGCGGAATGACGACGGTGAGCAGCTGCAGGATGATGCTGGCCGTGATGTACGGCATGATGCCGAGCGCGAAGATGGTCAACTGCAGCAGCGCGCCGCCGCTGAACAGGTTGACCAGGCCGAACAGGCCTTGCTTGCTCTCCTTCACGCATTCGTGCACGTACGTGAAGTTGACCCCTGGTACGGGGATGTGCGCGCCCAGCCGGAACAGCACCATGATGCCCAGCGTGAACAGCAGCTTCTTGCGCAGGTCGGGCGTCTGGAACGCCCGCGCGAACGCACTGAGCACGGTGCCTCCTGCGCCTCCCGCGCGTCGTCGGCGGAAGGGTCGGTCCTGATGTGGGGAAAGGGAACTTCAGGGACTCTAACAGTGCCCGGGTACTTGGCAGAAGCGCGTACCGCCGCTCCCCCACTCACGGGGTACGGCTTGCCCGGGTTTGACACACAAATCCAGCACACGCGTTCCCGCCGGAAACGCGGCCGGGCCCCGGCCCGCCTTTCACAAAGGCGGGCCGGGGCCCGGTTTCTGTCCGTGCGTCAGATCGACGACGTCACAGCAGCTCGGTGACCGAGCCGCCGGCGGCGGTGATCTTCTCGGCGGCGGAGCCGGAGACGGCGTCGACCGTCACCTGCAGCGCCACCGCGATGTCGCCCTGGCCGAGGACCTTGACGAGCTCGTTCTTGCGAACGGCGCCCTTCGCGATCAGGTCGGCCACGGTGACCTCGCCACCGTTCGGGTAGAGCTCGGCCAGGCGGTCCAGGTTCACGACCTGGAACTGCTTGTGGGCCGGGTTCTTGAAGCCCTTCAGCTTCGGCAGGCGCATGTGGAGGGGCATCTGGCCACCCTCGAAGCGCTGCGGAACCTGGTAGCGGGCCTTGGTGCCCTTGGTACCACGACCGGCGGTCTTACCCTTGGAGCCCTCACCACGACCGACGCGGATCTTGTCGGTCTTGGCGCCCGGGGCGGGACGCAGGTTGTGGATCTTGATCGGGTTGTCAGACATGATCAGTCCACCTCCTCGACCGTGACGAGGTGACGAACGGTGTGGACCATGCCGCGGATCTCCGGGCGGTCCTCCTTCACCACGGTGTCGTTCAGCCGCTTGAGGCCGAGCGAACGCAGGGTGTCACGGTGGTTCTGCTTGCTACCGATGTACGACTTGGTCTGGGTGACCTTCAGGCGAGCCATCAGGCGCTCACCCCAGCCGCACGGGCCCGGAGCAGCGCGGCCGGGGCCACGTCCTCCAGGGGCAGGCCACGACGGGCGGCGATCTCCTCGGGGCGCACGAGGCCCTTCAGAGCGGCCACGGTGGCGTGCACGATGTTGATCGCGTTGTCCGAGCCGAGCGACTTCGACAGGATGTCGTGGACGCCGGCGCACTCCAGGACGGCACGCACCGGGCCACCGGCGATAACACCGGTACCGGGGGACGCCGGCTTCAGCAGCACGACGCCGGCGGCCTTCTCGCCCTGGATCGGGTGCGGGATGGTGCCCTGGATACGGGGGACCTTGAAGAAGTTCTTCTTGGCCTCCTCAACACCCTTGGCGATGGC
>NZ_JBFAQR010000057.1:0-47426 GCF_040678815.1 Kitasatospora sp. NPDC049285
GACGCCCAGGTGATCAAGACCTGGTTCGTCACCGAGACCTTCCGCCTGGAGGACGCCGCCGACGGCACCGTCCTGCTGCGCTCCGCCGCGACCGGGCAGTACGCCGCCCTCGACGCCGACGGCACCGTGCGGGTGACCGCCGAGCGCCCCGAGGACGCCGAGTCCTGGCAGCGCGAGGTGCTGCGCGACGGCCGCGCCGAGGCGGTGGCCGCCGCCGCCGACGCCGACCTGGCGATCGTCGTGCTCGGCAACCACCCGCTGATCCACGGCCGCGAGACCGAGGACCGCAAGGGCACCGCCCTGCCGCCCGCCCAGGACGACCTGCTGCGCGCCGTCACCGCCGTCCGCCCGCAGACCGCGCTGGTGCTGATGAGCAGTTACCCGTACGCGGTGGACTGGGCCGACGAGCGGCTGCCCGCCGTGCTGTGGACCTCCCACGGCGGCCAGGAGGCCGGCGCCGCCCTCGCCGACGTGCTGCTCGGCCACGCCGAGCCCGGCGGCCGGCTCCCGCAGACCTGGTACCGCGGCGACGACCCGCTGCCCCACCCGCTCGACTACGACATCATCAAGGCCGGCTGGACCTACCAGTACCACCGCAGCCCCGCGCTCTACCCGTTCGGCCACGGCCTGTCCTACGCCGCCTTCGAGTACGGCGACCTGACGCTCTCCCAGCCGGCGACCGGTCAGGACGGCACCGTGCAAGCCGCCCTGACGGTCCGCAACACCGGCCGACGCGCCGGCAGCGAGGTCCTCCAGCTGTACGTCCGCGCCCTCGACGCCCGCTACCAGGCGCCGCGGCTGCGCCTCGCCGACTTCCGCAAGGTCCGGCTGGAGCCCGGCGAGAGCCGCGAGCTGGTCTTCGAGCTGCCCGCCTCCGCCCTCGCCCACTGGGACGTGGCCACCGGTGCGTTCACCGTCGACCCCGGCGACTACGAGGTGATCGCGGCCCGCTCCGCCGAACACCCCCTGGCGGTCGCCCCGCTCGCCGTCACCGGTACCCCCGCCGCACCCCGCGCCGTCGTCGAACAGTCCCTCGCCGCAGTCGACTTCGACGACCACACCGGCATCGCCATCGTGGACGCCGACAAGACCCGCGGCGACGCGGTCACCCCCGCCGACCCCGCCGCGGGAGCCGTGCTGAGCTACCGCGCGCTCGACCTCACCGGCGCCGCCCGGATCGAGGCCGGCATCGCCCGCGAGGACACCGACGGCACCGCCCGCCTGGTCGTCGAAGCCGGCGGTCGAGTGCTCGCCGACATCGACGTCCCGGCCACCGGCGACCGCTACACCTGGACCACCGCCGCCGCCCCGCTCACCCACCGGCCGGACGGCATCCACGAGCTGCGCCTGCACCTGCACGGCGCGTTCCGCCTCGGCGACCTGCGCTTCGGCCGGACCGACTGAAGACAGGCTCAGGCCCGCTCCTGACAGACGGGCCGAAGGACGCCGAGAACGGGCGGCCCGCTCCTGACAGACGGGCCGCCCGTCGCTGCCCACATCCGCCCCTACCCCCTCACCCGCCGCCCGGAGGCGGCCCGCATGTCGCTGCTCACGCCCCACCACGCCACCTCGTCCTCGCAGCACCCGGAGGAAGCCCCCATGCCGCTCCCCGACCTCGGGCTCGACGAACTCGCCGATTACCGGCCCGAGTCGACCCTCCCGCAGGACTTCGACGCGTTCTGGGAGCGCACCCTTGCCGAGGCCCGCGCCCACGGCGGCGAGGTGAAGGCCGAGCCCGCCACCGTGCAGTACGGACTGCGCACCGTCGAGGTCGAGGACGTGCGCTTCCCCGGCTGGAACGGCGAACCGGTCTCCGCCTGGCTGCTGCGCCCGCGCGGCGCGCAGGGCCCGCTGCCCGTGGTGGTCGGCTACCAGGGCTACAGCGGCGGTCGCGGCGTGCCCACCGAGCACCTGCTCTGGTCCGCCGCGGGCTACGCTCAACTCGTCGTCGACAGCCGGGGACAGGGGCACGACACCCCCGACCGGACCACGGGCGACGGCACCCAGTGGGCCGAGGGCTTCATGACCCGCGGCATCGACTCCCCGGAGAACTACTACTACCGGCGGCTGATCACCGACTGCGTCCGGGCCGTGGACGCCGTCGCCGAGCTGCCCGGCCTCGACCCCGAGCGGATCGTGCTGACCGGCGGCAGCCAGGGCGGCGGACTCGCCCTCGCCGCAGCCGGTCTGACGGGGGACCGGGTCGCGGCGGTCATGCCGGACGTGCCCTTCCTGTGCCACTACCTCCAGGGCGCGCAGCTGTCCCTGGACGGGCCGTACCAGGAGCTCGTCAAGTACCTGCGCTGGCACAGCCGCCACCGCGTGCAGCCGACCTTCGAAACCCTCGCCTACTTCGACGGCGTCAACTTCGCCCAACGGGCCACCGCGCCCGCCCTGTTCAGCGTCGGCCTGATGGACCCGATCTGCCCGCCGCGCACCGTCTACGCCGCCTACAACCTGTACGCCGGCCAGGACCGCACCATGACGGTCTGGCCGTTCGCCGACCACGCAGGCGGCTGCGGCTCCAACCCGCCGGCCCAACTGGCCTGGCTGCACGCGCGCGGGCTCGCCCCCGACGCCGACTGACCCCGCACCGAACGCCCCGCCCGAGCACCCGGGAGACCGCAACCCGCCCCGGGGCCGAACCATCGCGCACCGCGCGAACGGAGGATCCACCCGATGAAGTTCACTGACGGCTACTGGCTGATGCGCCCCGGCGTGACCAACCGCTACGCCGCCGAGGTCGCCGATGTCCGTGCCGAGGAGGACCGGTTCACCCTCTGGGCGCCGCTGCGGCACGTCACCAATCGGGCCGACACCCTCAACTCTCCGCTGCTGACCGTCGATTGCCACTCCCCGGCGGAGGGCGTGATCGCCGTCCGGTTCACCCACCACGCCGGGTCGGTGCGGCCCGGCGGCGGGTTCGAGTTCGTCGGGCAGCAGGACGGCGCGGGCAAGGTGGTGCGGGACGGCTCGGTGGTCGAACTCCGCTCCGGCGGACTGACCCTGCGGGTGGACACCGAAGGGCCGTGGCGCGCGGAGTTCCTGGCCGACGGCGAGCCGATCACCGAACTGGGCGGCCGCGGCCTCGGGTTCTCCGTCGACGCCGCGGGCCGCCACCACATGGTGGCCCAACTCGCGCTCGGCGTCGGCGAGTCCGTGTACGGCCTGGGCGAGCGCTTCACCCCGTTCGTCAAGAACGGCCAGGTGGTGGACATCTGGCAGGCCGACGGCGGCACCACCAGCGAACAGGCCTACAAGAACGTGCCGTTCCACCTCAGCAGCCGCGGCTACGGGGTGCTGGTGAACCACCCGGGCCGGGTGTCGTACGAGGTGGGCAGCGAGACCGTCGGGCAGGTGCAGTTCAGCGTCGAGGACCAATCGATGGAGTTCCTGGTCTTCCACGGGCCCACGCCCAAGCAGGTGCTGACCCGCTACACCGGCCTGCTGGGCCGGCCCGCGCTGCCCCCGGCCTGGGCGCTCGGCCTGTGGCTGTCGACCTCCTTCACCACCGACTACGACGAGGCGACCGTCACCCGGTTCACCTCCGGCATGGCCGAGCGCGGCATCCCGCTCTCGGTCTTCCACTTCGACTGCTTCTGGATGCGCGGCTACCACTGGAGCGACTTCGTCTGGGACCCGGACACCTTCCCCGACCCGGAGGGCATGCTCGCCCGCCTGAAGACGCAGGGCCTGAAGATCTGCCTGTGGATCAACCCGTACATCGCGCAGCGCTCCGAACTCTTCGAGGAGGGCAGGCGCGAGGGCTACCTGGTGCGGCGCGCCGACGGCACTGTCTGGCAGTGGGACCTGTGGCAGCCCGGCATGGCGCTGGTCGACTTCACCAACCCGGAAGCGACGGCCTGGTACACCGAGCGGCTGCGCGGGCTGCTGCGGCAGGGCGTCGACTGCTTCAAGACCGACTTCGGCGAGCGGATCCCCACCGACGTGGTGTGGCACGACGGCGGCGACCCGGAGAAGCAGCACAACCTGTACACCCAGCAGTACAACAAGGCCGTGTTCGAGCTGCTCCGGGAGGAGCGCGGCGAGGGCGAGGCGGTGCTGTTCGCCCGGTCGGCGACGGCGGGCGGGCAGCAGTTCCCGGTGCACTGGGGCGGCGACTGCGAGTCGACCTTCAACGCCATGGCGGAGTCGCTGCGCGGCGGGCTGTCGCTGGGCCTGTCGGGCTTCGGCTTCTGGAGCCACGACATCGGCGGCTTCGAGGGCACCCCCACCCCCACCGTGTTCAAGCGCTGGGTCCAGTTCGGGCTGCTCTCCTCGCACAGCCGCCTGCACGGCAGCAAGTCCTACCGTGTGCCGTGGGACTACGGCGAGGAGGCCGTCGAGGTCACCCGGGCCTTCACCCGCCTCAAGCACCGCCTCGCCCCCTACCTGCAGCGCGCCGCCCAGCAGGCGCACCTGCACGGCACGCCGGTGATGCGCGCCATGGTCCTGGAGTTCCCCGACGACCCGGCGGCCGCCCCGCTGGACCGGCAGTACCTGCTCGGCGACGACCTGCTGGTCGCCCCCGTCTTCACCGATTCCGGCGAGGTCGACTACTACGTCCCCGCGGGCACCTGGACCAACCTGCTGACGGGCGATCAACTCACCGGCCCGCGCTGGGTCCGCGAGACGCACGGCTTCGCCACCCTGCCGCTGCTGGCCCGCCCCGACTCGGTCATCCCGCTCGCCGCCGACGACTCCCGCCCGGTCTCCGACTGGGCCGACGGCGTCACCCTGCTGGTGCACGCGTTCGCGGACGGCGCGGAGCGCACCGTCGTCGTCCCGCGCAGCGACGGCGTGGGGGAGAGCGCGCGCTTCCAGCTCCGCCGCACCGGCGACCGCCTCACCGTCCGCACCGACTCCACCGCTGCCTGGTCCGTGCGCCTCGGCGGACCGGACGGGCCGCTGCACACCCGCCCGGCGGGCACCACGGAGGCCGAACTGCCCTGCCCCGCCTGAACCCCCGTACCCGGAGGAGCCCCGGCCGGTCCACCGGCCGGGGCTCCCCGGATCGCGGGTGTCGGGTCAGCGCTGCAGGGTGAGGAGGCCCGGCCGGTAGGCCAGGTTCTCGTAGGGGGTGCCGCTCGGCGTGCCGGGAGCGATGCCCTGGTAGAGGAACTGCAGGTTGCAGGGGTCGATGGTCATGGTCTGGTCGGGGTTGTTGCGGACCAGGTCGCCGTGGCTGATGTCGTTGGTCCAGGTGGCGCCGCTGTTGGCCTTGCCCGCGAACGGGTTGGCCTCGGTGGCGGCCTGCGCGGTCCACGGACCGTTGAGGCTGGAGGCGGTGAACGAGCGGAAGTAGCGCTGCTCGGTCGCCCCCCGGGCCTCGACGATCATCAGGTACTGGTTCTGGCCCTGGACCTTGTAGACCTGCGGCGCCTCGAACAGGTTCTTCACCGTGTCGCTCATCACCGTGGTGAAGGAGCCGAAGGCGCCCGGGAAGCTGCCAATCGGCATGGTCGACTTGTAGATCGAGCCGTTGTCGCCGGCGAAGAACAGGTACATGTTCTGGTCATCGGCGATCAGGGTGGGGTCGATCGGGCCGCCGGTCGGGAGGGTGCCGGTGAACAGGTTCTGCGGCGCGGACCAGCCGTTGGGGTTGGTCGGGTCGGTGGACGTGCGGTAGCTGAAGGACCAGGAGGTGCCCCAGCCCAGCGAGGCCAGCACCCAGATGTTCTTGGGCGCGAAGTAGAACAGCTGGGGCGCCACCGCGGACGAGCTCATCGCGGTCTGGGTGGTCGTGGCCATGTCCGACCAGTTGGTGAAGGGGCTGAAGCCCATCGAGTGCCAGTTGCCGTCGGAGTAGGTCGCGTAGACCAGGTGCTTGCCGTTGTACGTGGTGGTGGTGAAGTCCTTCAGGGAGTACCACCCGCTCTTGGGCTGGGCGAGCGCGCCGGTGGAGGACCAGCGGTAGGTGGACGGGAGGGCGCAGGAGGTGGTGGTCAGGCCGGTCCACCGCTGGTTGGTCGCGCCGGTGCAGTTCCAGAGCTGCACCGCGGTGCTGTTGGCGGTCCCGCCGCCCGAGACGTCCAGGCACAGCCCGGACTCCACGCCGACGATCGAGCCGTCGGCGTTCACCCGCCATTGCTGGTTCGTACCGCCGCTGCAGGCCCAGATCACCACCTTGGTCCCGGCGGTGGTGGCGTGGTTCGGAACGTCCAGGCACTTGCTGCCGTACACGGTCAGCTGGTTGCTGTCCGTCAACGTCCACTGCTGGTTGGTCCCGCCCCAGCAGTCGTAGATCTGCAGGCTGGTGCCGTCGGTCTGGCTGGCACCCGGCACGTCGAGGCACCGGCCGGAGGCCACGCCGCGCACGGCACCGGTGGTGGCGGCCTGGGCCGGGCCGGCGACCAGCAACGACGCCAGCGCGGCCAGGACCGCGAAGGCGGAGGCGAGTGCGGTGAACGGATGCGCACGACGGAAAGTGGATCGGTACATGTCAGCCTTGTCGTCCTTGTGCGAGCGGCTCTCGCGGTGGTGGGGGCGACTGCAAAATGTTAGCGCTAACAAAAATTCCCGGCGGCAGCCGACGGCGGGAATCGGGGGTGATCCCACGTTTATAGACCCGGTGCCTCGCAGGTGTCCAGGGGCGTGCAAGCGCCGTTTTCGGGTGCCGACGCGGAGTCGGCGGGCAGAATCCCGTCCCGGTCGTGAGCGCCTGACGGTAGCTCAGCGCCCGCGGCCGCGCCGGAACCCCGCCGGGGTGGTTCCGCACGCGTCCGTGAAGACGCGGTAGAAGCGGCTGACCGAGCCGAAGCCGGCGGCCGTGGCGATCTGGCTCGCGGGAAGGTCGGTGGACACCAGTAGCCGGCGCGCTTCGGCGAGCCGGTACAGCTTCACGTAGTCGCCGATGGTGGTGCGCACGACCTTGCGGAACTGGGTCATGGCGTAGGTCGGGTGGATGTTCGCGGCGGCCGCGACGTCCGCGACGGTGATCGGCTCGCGGAAGTGGTGCGCGATGTGGCGCGCCATGGACATCGCCTGACGCAGGGCCGGATCGTCACCGGCGTACCGGGGCGCCGGAGCGCCGACCGCGGCGAGTGCCAGGCGTCGGACGCGCGCCTGAATCTCCAGCATCGCGATGTGGTGCAGTTCGTCGTCGCCAGCGGCCAGATCCGCGGCCCACTGGGTGAACTTCGCCGGGTCGCTCGCCTCGGCACAGCCGGGGGGAGCGACCGTCGGCACGCCCGAGAGCACCCGGGTGAGCAGCGCCTGCGGCAGCCCCCAGGCCAGGAACCGGTCGAAGGGCACGTGCAGCCAGTGGGCGCGCACCGCCCCGCTCGCCACCAACTGGTGCGGGACGGCCGCCCAGAACACGGCGAGGCCGCCCGCCGCGACCTCGAGGAGCTCACCGCCGTAGAGGTAGACCATTGATCCGCCGTCGGCCACGAAGTTGATCTCCAGGTCGTCGTGCCGGTGGGCCGTCGACATCAGCGTCGGCCGACCGGACCAGCCGCGCAGGTACGACGGTTCGTCGACCAGGGCACCCTGAGGATCCAAGAACTTCTCGCTTCGAAACGGTGCAGACATCGCGGGAACTCGGATCCTATCGTCGAGGAGTCGGCTCCTGTGCCCGCCCGCCCGCACCGTCGTGCGGGCGGCGAACTCCCCACTCTCGATGCCTTCCTGACGGAGACCTCGCGTGTTCCCGCCCGGCATCGTCGGAGCCGACCGACTTCCGCGCCGACGACTTCGCCGTCGCGGTCACCACCCGGGCACCCCCCGTCCACGGGGACGGGCCCCGAACCGCGTAGCGCCACCGGCCACGCCGGCCGCGGTCACCGCACGGCACACGTCCGGGCGGTCGAGACGAACAGAGGAACCGACCCTTGTCCTTCAGCATTCGCGCAGGCGGCCTGGAACGGCACGCCGAGGCGGAGATCCTCCGCATCGAGCCCTGGGGGCCGGACGCCGTCCGGGTGCGGGCCTCGTCCGGGACCGTCGACCCCGCCGCCCCCGGTGCGCTGGGGGACCCGGCGCCGGCCCCGCACGCCGAACTGTCCGGGGCGGACGACGGCTCCGCCCGACTGGTCAACGGCCGGATCGCGGTCGAGGCCTCGGCGGACGGCCGGCTGACGTTCCTTCACGCCGCCTCGGGCCGCGAACTCCTCACCGAGCGCAGCCCGCACGCGCACCACACCGGCTCCCGCATCCATGGGGCCGGCGGCCGGACGGAACAGTCCTTCGAGGCGTACGACGGTGAGCGGCTGCACGGACTCGGCCAGCACCTGCACGGTCGACTGGACCAGAAAGGCTGTGTGATCGACCTCGTCCAGGCCAACACCGTCGCGGCCGTTCCCTTCCTGCACTCCTCGCGCGGCTACGGGCTGCTGTGGAACAACCCCGCCACCGGGCGGGTCGAGCTGGGCGCCGACGCCACCCGGTGGACCGCCGACGCCGGCGGGCGCATCGACTACTGGGTCACCGCCGGCGACACACCGGCGCAGATCCTGGACGCCTACACCCTGGCCACCGGCCGACCGCCGCTGCTCCCTGACTGGGCGTCGGGTTTCTGGCAGTCAAAGCTGCGCTACCGCACCCGCGACGAACTCCTGGCAGTCGCACGGGAGCACCGGGAGCGCGGACTGCCGCTGGCCGTCATCGTCTGCGACTTCTTCCACTGGCCCCGGATGGGCGACTGGCGCTTCGACGAGCACGAGTGGCCCGAACCGGCGTCCATGGTGGCGGAGTTGGCGGAGCTCGGGGTGAAGCTCGCGGTCTCGGTGTGGCCGACCGTCGAGCCCGGCAGCGACAGCCACGACGAACTGCGCTCGGCCGGGCAGCTCGTCCGGGACGCGGCCGGCGGGCTGCTGACCTTCCCCTGGCCGACCCGGGACAACAAGGAGTCACTGCTCGCTCCGATGGCGTACTACGACGCCACCCACCCCGCGGCGCGCGCCGCGCTGTGGCAGCGGCTGGACGCCAACTACCGGGCGCACGGCGTGACCTGCTTCTGGCTGGACGCCTGCGAGCCCGACCTGCCGCCGGACCTCGCCGCGCGCGCCGTCTACGCAGCCGGACCGGCCGCCGAGGTCGCCAACCTGTACCCCGTACTGCACACCCGCGCGGTCGCCGACGGCCTGCGCGCGACGGGCGAGGACCGTCCGCTGTCGCTGGTCCGCTCCGCCTGGGCGGGCAGCCAGGCCCACGGGGCCCTGCTGTGGTCCGGCGACATCCCGACCACCTTCGACTCCCTCGGCCGACAGATCCGGGCCGGCCTGAACGTCGCGATGAGCGGCATCCCCTGGTGGACCACCGACATCGGCGGCTTCTTCGGCGGAGACCCCGACGACCCCGCCTACCGTGAGCTGCTGGTCCGGTGGTTCCAGTACGGCACCTTCTGTCCGGTCATGCGGCTGCACGGCGACCGGAAGCCCAACTACCCGGCCTTCTCCGCGGACATGACCGGCGGGCCGAACGAGGTCTGGTCGTACGGGGAGGAGGTGTACGGCATCCTTCGCGACCACCTGCTGCTGCGCGAGCGCCTGCGCCCGTACCTGCACGCGCTGTCCGAGGACGCCCACCGCACCGGTGCGCCGCCGATGCGCCCGCTGTTCTTCGACTTCCCCGAGGACGAACGCGCGTGGGCGGTGGACGACCAGTTCCTGCTCGGCCCGGACGTGCTGGTGGCTCCCGTGTACGAGCCGGGTGCCCGGGTCCGCCGGGTGTACCTGCCGTCCGGCGCCCGCTGGCTCGACCCGGCGGCCGGACGGGTGCTGGAGGGCGGAACGACGCACGACATCGACGCCCCGCTGGAGCGCATCCCGGTCCTCCTGCGGGAAGGGTCCGTTGTCGCGGCCCGGCTCGGCTGACCTCCCGGACTCACCCTCCCCGGACCGCGCACCAGGACCATCCCCTTGAACGAGGACGAAATGACTGAGGCGAACCTCGTCGTGCTCTCGGCCGGTGACACGGCCCTCGCGCTCGACACCACCGGACCCGCGCTGCCCCGGGTACTGCACTGGGGCGTCGACCCCGGCATCCGCGCCGGCGACGCCACGCAGGTGCTCGACGCCATGGGCCGAACCCCGCGTCACCAGGCCGGGAGCCTGCTGCCCTCCCAGGGGCAGGGCTGGGGCTGGTTCGGACGGCCGGCGCTGTCCGGACACCGCGACGGCCGGGTCCGCCCGCTGCGCTTCGCGCTCGCCGAACCGGTCGCCGTACAGGCCGAGGACGGCCGGGGCGGCACCGTCCAGGTGCGGGCCCTGGACCCCGGCGCGGGGCTCGCGCTGGACACCGAGCTGGAGATGACGGAGCAGGGCGTGGTGCGGCTGCGCCACACCCTGACCAACACGGCCGCGGACGCCTACACCCTGGACGTGCTGGCGTGCGTGCTGCCGGTCCCCGCCCACGCCGCGGACCTGCTGGACTTCGCCGGCCGGTGGGCCCGGGAGCGTTCCCCGCAGCGCTCCCCGCTGCGCCACGGCGTCCGGTCGAAGGAGAGCCGCCGCGGCCGCACCGGCTTCGACGCCGGGCTGCTGCTCGCCGGCACCGAAGGCTTCGGCTTCCGGCACGGCGAGGTCTGGGGCGTGCATCCCGCCTGGAGCGGCAACCACGTCCAGTACGCGGAGCGGCTGCCCGACGGGACGACGGTCCTCGGCGGCGGCGAACTCCTGGACGCGGGCGAGATCCGGCTGGCGGAGGGCGAGTCCTACCGGACCCCGTGGGTCTACTTCGCGGCCTCAGGCACGGGTCTGGACGGGATCAGCCGGGCCTTCCACGCCATGCTCCGGGCCCGGCCGCAGCACCCGGCCACCGCCCGGCCCGTCACCCTGAACATCTGGGAGGCGGTCTACTTCGACCACGACCCCGAGCGGTTGCGCACCGTCGCGCGGACCGCGGCCCAGGTCGGCGTGGAACGGTTCGTCGTGGACGACGGCTGGTTCCGGCACCGCCGCCACGACCGGGCCGGCCTCGGCGACTGGTACGTCGACGAGAAGGTGTGGCCCGACGGACTCCGCCCGTTCGCCGACCACGTCCACGCGCTCGGCATGCAGTTCGGCCTGTGGTTCGAACCCGAGATGGTCAACCCCGACTCCGACCTGGCCCGCGCCCACCCCGACTGGCTCCTCGCCGACCCCGACCGCCTCCCCTTCGAGCAGCGCAGCCAGCACGTCCTGGACGTCGCGCACCCCGACGCCCACGCCTACCTGCTGGAGCGGATCAGCACCCTGGTCGGGGACGTGGGCATCGACTACGTCAAGTGGGACCACAACCGCGACCTCGCCGACGCCGTCCACGACGGCCGACCCGGCGTGCACGCGCAGACGACGGCGGTCTACCGGCTGCTGGACGAACTGCGCGGCCGCCACCCCGGGCTGGAGATCGAGTCCTGCTCCTCCGGCGGCGCCCGCGCCGACCTCGGCATCCTCGAACGCACCGACCGGATCTGGGGATCGGACAACATCGACCCGATCGAACGCCAGGCCATCCAGCGCTGGACCGGCCTGCTCCTGCCCCACGAGCTGATCGGCTCCCACGTCGGCTCCTCCCCCGCCCACATCAGCCACCGCGACACCGGACTCGCCTTCCGCTGCGCCACCGCGCTGTTCGGACACGCCGGCATCGAATCGGACGTCTCGACCTGGCCGGAGGACGACCTGGACGCACTCACCGCGTGGATCGGCGCCTACAAGCAGTTGCGCCCGCTGCTCCACAGCGGCGACGTCGTCCGCACCGACCATCCCGACCCGGCGGCCTGGGTCCACGGCGTCGTCTCCCGGGACCGCTCCCACGCCGTCTTCGCCTACGTCCAGCTCAACACCTCCGTCGCCGAGAACGGCGCGCCCGTACGCCTCCCCGGGCTGGAGCCCGAGACCCGCTACACCGTGGGCGTGCGCCCCGAGCTCTCCTCCCCCGAGGACACCTGGCCCGCCTGGGCGAAGCGGGCGACCGCCCTCACCCTGACCGGCCGCTACCTGGCCCAGGTCGGCCTGGCCGCCCCGGGCCTGGCCAACCGGCCCGGCCACGCGCTGGTGATCGAAGCGCAGGCACAACCCACCGGCGCTCGAACGTCGTGAACTCCCCCGCCGCCACCACACCTCTCGGGAGCACGCCCGTCATGACCGCAGTCCCGTCCGACCGCAGCCCCGGCCGACGGCCGTTCCCGGCACACTTCGCCTGGGGAGCGGCCACCGCCGCCTACCAGATCGAGGGCGCCACCACCGAGGACGGCCGCACCCCGTCCATCTGGGACACCTTCAGCCACATCCCCGGCAAGACCGAGAACGGCGACACCGGTGACACCGCCGTCGACCACTACCACCGCTTCCGCGAGGACGTCCGGCTGATGGCCGACCTCGGCCTCACCTCCTACCGCTTCTCCATCGCCTGGCCCCGCGTCCAGCCCACCGGCCGCGGCCCCGCCGCCCAACGCGGCCTCGACTTCTACCGCACTCTCACCGACGAACTCCTCGATCACGGCATCACACCCCTCGCCACGCTCTACCACTGGGACCTCCCCCAGGAGTTGGAGGACGCCGGGGGCTGGCCCCACCGCGACACCGCCCACCGGTTCGCCGAGTACGCCGCCCTGACCGCCGAGGCCCTCGGCGACCGGGTGCCCACCTGGATCACCCTCAACGAGCCCTGGTGCAGCGCCTTCATGGGCTACGCCGCCGGTGCCCACGCCCCCGGCCGCACCGACGCCGCCGACGCCCTCAAGGCCGCCCACCACCTCAACCTCGGCCACGGCCTCGCGGTCGGCGCCCTGCGCTCCGTGCTGCCCGCCGCCGCCCGGCTCTCCGTCTCGCTGAACCTGCACGTGGTGCGGTCGCTCAGTGACCGCCCGGAGGACCAGGAGGCGGCCCGCCGGATCGACGCCGTCGGCAACCGGATCTTCACCGGCCCGATGCTCGAAGGCCGGTACGACGAGGACCTCCTGAAGGACACCGCGCACCTGGTCGACTGGGACGCCCTGGTCCAGGACGGCGACCTCGCCGAAACCTCCCGCCCCGTCGACCTGCTCGGCCTCAACTACTACGCCCCGACGGTCGTCTCCGCCCCCGCCGACGGCCGGCGCGGCCCGAGCCGGGTCGGAGCCGACGCCGGTTCCGCCTCGGTCTGGCCGGGCGCCGAGGACGTGCTCTTCCACGCCGCCAACGACGACCTCACCGCCATGGGCTGGCCGATCGACCCCACCGGGCTCTCCGACACCCTGACCGCCCTGCACCACGAGTTCGGCCTGCCCCTGCTGGTCACCGAGAACGGCGCCGCCTTCGAGGACACCGTCGCCCCCGACGGCACCGTCCACGACCCCGAGCGCACCGCCTACGTCAGCGGCCACCTCGCCGCCGTCGCCGATGCCATCGAAGCCGGCGCGGACGTCCGGGGCTACTTCCTCTGGTCGCTCCTCGACAACTTCGAATGGGGGTACGGCTACAGCAAGCGCTTCGGCATCGTCCACGTCGACTACGCCACCCAGAAGCGCACCCCGAAGTCCAGCGCCCACTGGTACTCCCGGACCATCCGCCGCGGCGGCCTGGAGTAACTTCTGCCGCGACGACGGACGCCCCCTCCACCCCGAATACGTCCTCAACCACTTCCACCACCTCGCCCGCCAAGCCGGCGTCCCCGCACCGACGTCCACGACCTGCGACACCTCGCCGCCACCCTCGCCCTCACCAACGGCGTCCGGTTTCCAGACGCTCGCGGCGGTGGTCGACGGCGACGGGCCGAACCAGATCGTGCTGGCCGGCTACCTGCGGATCGACCGAACGGTGATGACCTATCTGCTCGACGACCTGGTGGCGGCGGGCCTGGTGGAGCGTCACCTCGCCCCCGCGGACCGGCGTCGGCGCAGGATCGTCGCGACCCGGCGCGGCATCGAAACCCTCCGCGACCTGCGGCTGCGGGCACCATCCACGTCGGCACGCTCTCCGACGCCCCGCCGAACGTCTACCTCAAGGACGGCAAGTTCACCGGCTTCGACAACGACCTGCTCACCGCTGTCGCCGCCAAGGCCGGGCTCAAGGTGCAGTTCGCCTCGACCGACTTCTCCGCGCTGCTCTCCCAGGTCGCCAACCACAAGTTCGACGTGGGGAGTTCGTCCATCACGATCACCGAGGCCCGGAAGAAGACGGTGGACTTCAGCAACGGCTACGACTTCGGCTACTTCGGCCTCGACGTCCCCGCCGGCTCCCGGGTCACCAACTTCGACCAGCTCACGGGCAAGCGGGTCGTGGTGGTCCAGGGCACGGTCCAGGACGACTACGCGACCAAGAACAACCTCAACCCGGTCCGGGTGCCCGACTACAACAGCGCGCTCAACCAGCTGAAGGCCGGCACCGTGGAGGCCTGGATCTCTCCCGCCGAGATCGGCGAGAAGAGCGCCGCGGACAGCGGCGGCAAGGTGGTGCTCGCGCAGAAGCGGCTCAGCCCGGCACCGACCGCCTTCGCGGTGGCGCACGACCACCCGAAGCTGCTCGAAGCACGCAACAAGGGCCTTGACGAGGTGGTCGCCGACGGCACTTGGACCAAGCTGCAGGAGCAGTACTACCCGGGTCGGCCGGTGCCGGCCGACTTCAAGCCCGGTAGCGGGTCGGTCGCCTTCCCGCCGGTCACCCGGGCGAGCGCCTCGCCGACCTCCTGACCCCGCGTCCGTTCCCGCGACCGACCTACAGGAGACCGATGCGGACCAGCTCGGCGTGCTGGTGGAGACCTTCTTCAACTGGGGATCGATACGTGCCGCGATCTCCGACCTGCTCACGACCGGCGTGCCCAACACGCTGATCCTCTCGGTGTCCGCCGCGGCCGCCGGCACCTTGCTCGGGCTGCCGCTGGCCGTCGCGGGAACGGCCCGGGCGCGCTGGCTGCGCTGGCCGGCCCGGGTGTACACCGATGTGTTCCGCGGCCTCCCGGCCGCGGTCACCATCCTGCTGATCGGCGTAGGCCTGGCCCCCCAGGGGCTGGCCATCTGGGGGAGGGGCTGGCCATCTGGGGGCCGGACCCGTACCCGCTCGGCATCCTGGCGCTCTCGTTGATCGCCGCCGCCTACTTCGAGGAGATCTTCCGCCCGGCATCCAGAGCGTGGAGGCGGGCCAGCTGGAGGCGGCGCGCGCCCTCGGGTTCTCCTACCCGGCGGCGATGCGGCTGGTGATCATCCCACTGGGCATCAGACGGGTGCCGCCGGCCTGGGTCAACCAGCTCATCTCACAGGTCAAGGACTCCAGCCTGATCTACTTCCTCGGACTGACGGCCGGTCAGCGGGACCTGTTCCGGATCGGCCAGGACGCTGCGGCCAACACCGGCAACGAGTCGGCGCTGGTCCTGGCCGGCTTGTTCTACCTGCTGCTCACCGTGCCGCTGACCCATCTGGTCAATGTGGTCGACCGGCGGCTGCGGCAGGGGCGGCGTGTGGTCGAGAAGCCCGCCGACCCGCCGGAAGCCGCCGCTGCGGCTACCGCGACCCACGAGACTGCGACCCACGAGACTGCGACTCACGAGACTGCGACTCACGAGACCGCCGAGGGAGCCTCCCGTGCCTGACCCGCAACAACCCACCGACACCGCGCCCGCGGGCACCGGTGCACTGTTCTCCCCGGTCAGCCTGGCCACCCGGGACCTGCACCTGTCACTCGGCGGCAACCCGGTCCTGTGCGGCGTGGACCTCGACGTGCCGCGGGGCCACACGCTCTGCGTCATCGGCCCCTCCGGCTCCGGCAAGTCCACGCTGCTGCGGACCGTCAACCGGTTGTTGGAGCCCGACCGCGGCGACGTGCTGCTGGACGGCGAGAGCGTGCTGCGGCGCGATCCGAACCTGCTGCGCCAGCAGGTCGGCATGGTGTTCCAGCAGTTCAACCTCTTCCCCCACCTGAGCGTGTTGCGCAACCTCACCCTTCCGCTGCGCAAGTTGCGCGGACTCGCTCAGGAGGAGGCGAACGAGGCCGCGCTGCGCCAACTCGACCTGGTGGGCTTGCGGCACAAGGCCCAGGTCCGTCCCGGACAGCTCTCCGGTGGCCAGCAGCAAAGGGTGGCCATCGCCCGCGCCCTGGTGATGGCTCCCCGGGTGATGCTCTTCGACGAAGCCACCTCCGCGCTCGACCCCGAGCTGGTCAAGGGCGTGCTCGCCCTTATGGCAGAGCTCGGTCGCGAGGGCATGACCATGGTGGTGGTCACCCATGAGATGGGCTTCGCCCGCGAGGTCGCGGACCGGGTGGCCTTCATGGACCACGGGGTGGTGGTGGAATCCGGCTCACCGCAGGCGCTGTTCGACGCCCCGCGCAGCCCGCGTCTGCGGCAGTTCCTTGCCGATGTCCTGTGAGCGCAGGCCGGGTCCCGACCGGGTTCTGGCACTTCGTTGTCGATCTGAGCGTTTGACCTGCCTGGTTGCTGACGGCGTGTCGGGTGCCCGATCGTCGTGGTGCGGCTGGTCCCGTCGTGGTCCGATGGGGGAGGGCTGGCTCCGGGAATCGAGGAGCTGGTCCCAAAATGGTCCAAACAGTCTGCGAACCAGTTTTCATGGTCCATAGACGCCCGGTCATGTAAAAGGCCGTCGGCCTGGGATTTCTCCCGGCCGACGGCCTTCCGACATCACTGTCGGGACGACAGGATTTGAACCTGCGACCCCTTGACCCCCAGTCGCCCGGCGATGGCCGTCGCTGCGCGTCAGACGGTAGACAGCCCGCGCTGTCCGCTCACCGAAAGACACCAGCGCGAGGTGTGGGAGCGACGCGCGGTCCCCGGAGCGTCTCCGGTTGTCCCCGCTCCGTTCGTAGCTGTCGTGGCCCTCACCCGTTCTCGGCCACCATGCTGATGGGAGCTCAAGTGTTCGGGCACAGGCGCGGATGCTCCGTTGTAGGTTTGGTCCAGTCATCAGCGCGGCCCGCCGGGCTTCCCTCCCAGGACATGCCCCCACCCGCACGAGTCACTTCGTGCTGCCTGGGAGCATGTCTTGCTGTTCCGCGACTCCGCGTCCGCGGTCGCCGCCGAGAGGCTGGCCGGATCACTCTTCGTGCGTCTCATCGACCAGTTCGTCCACCAGCACGGCCACAAGCCCAGCCCGTCCGAGGTGCGCTCCTGGGAGCTGAGCATCCCCGAGCTGACCAACGCCCTCCTGGACGCCGGACTGGGCATGGTGGAGGTGCTCCTCGAGTACTCCCTCCCGCTGAACAGCAAGCGCGCGGACGTCGTCCTCGCCGGCGTCCACCCGGTCACGGGCGAACCGTCGTACGTGGTGGTCGAGCTCAAGCAGTGGAGCAGCGCGCTCCCGGAGGACGGAGAGCCGCTGCTGTGCCGGGTCGACGCGTACACCCGGCCGGTGCTGAACCCGATCGAGCAGGTCCGCGGCTACTGCGACTACCTGATCTCCTTCAACGGCGCGCTCGCCGCCCATCCTGAGCGGCTGTCGGGCGTGGCCTTCCTCCACAACGCGACGGAGTTCGGCGTCCAGGGCCTCTACGAGGTGCCGCAGGACGAGCGCGGCCGGCTCTTCACCGCCGAGCGCCGCGGGGAGTTCGTCCAGTACCTGCGCTCGAGGCTGAAGCCGGTCTCCGGCGCGGAGGCGGCGGACCTGCTGCTCGCGGGCAAGGTGGCCCCGTCCAAGCAGTTGATGGCGGTCGCCGCCGAGGAGGTCCGCGAGCGCGAGCAGTTCGTCCTGCTGGACGAGCAGCGAGTCGCCTACGAGCTGGTGCTGCGGGCGGTGCGCCGGGCGCAGCAGTCCGACCACAAGCAGGTGGTCGTCATCACGGGCGGCCCGGGCACCGGGAAGAGCGTGATCGCGCTGTCCCTGCTCGGCGATCTGTACCGGCGCGGCGTCACTGCCCTGCACGCGACCGGGTCCAGTTCGTTCACCACCACGATGCGCCGGGTGGCCGGGGCGCGGAAGCGTCAAGTGCAGGAGCTGTTCAAGTACTTCAACAGCTTCATGTCCGCCGAGCGCAACGGGCTGGACGTGCTGATCTGCGACGAGGCCCACCGGATCCGGGAGACGTCGGCGAACCGGTACACCCGGGCCGCCCAGCGCACCGGCAAGCCCCAGATCGAGGAGCTGATCGACGCTGCCCGGGTGCCGGTGTTCCTGCTGGACGAGCACCAGGTCGTCCGGCCGGGAGAGATGGGCACCGTGGCCCAGATCAGGGCGGCCGCCGCGGTGAAGGGCCTGGAGTGCGAAGTGGTGGAGCTGGACAGTCAGTTCCGCTGCGGCGGCAGCGACGCCTACCTGCGCTGGGTGGTGCGTCTGCTGGGCCTGGAGCCCGGCGGCCCCGTCGGTTGGGAGCCCGACGGCAAGGTCGTCCTGGAGGTCGTGGGCAGCCCCGCGGAGTTGGAGGCGTTCCTCGACGCCCGGCGCGCGGAGGGCTACGGCGCCCGCATGTCGGCCGGGTACTGCTGGAAGTGGACCACGAAGGTCGCCCCAGGTGATCCGCTCCCACTCGACGTGCGCATCGGTGACTGGGCCCGCCCGTGGAACGTCTACGGTGAGCGCTCGATCGCGGGCGCGCCGCCCGCCGCGCTGTGGGCCACCGACCCGGCCGGCTTCGGCCAAGTCGGCTGCGTGTACACCGCCCAGGGCTTCGAGTACGACTGGAGCGGCGTCATCCTCGGGCCGGACCTCGTCTGGCGGACCGACCACTGGGTCACCGACCGGACGGCCTCCAAGGACCCGGTCTTCCGCAAGTCCACCAGCGACGCCGACATCGACCGCCTGATCCGCAACACCTACAAGGTGCTGCTGACCCGCGGAATGATCGGCACGGTCGTGTACTCGACGGACCCGGAGACCCGCGCCAAGCTGCGCGAGCTGGTCACCGGGCAGCGCGCGGAGCGGATCGAGGTGGGGCACGGCCGCCGCGGCTGATGTCCACTCACTGACTCCGCGCGGGGCGCCCGGTGCCGTCCGTTCCGTACGGCCTGGTCCGAGCCGTGCGGAGCGGAGTCGGACAGCACGTGGTCATCAACGCTGACGGATCAGCGATCGGACAGCGCCCCTCAGACGGCGTGCGTCGGGGTCGGGGATTCTCGGGGCGCGCCGCGGAAGACCTGTTCGGCGTGCCACTTCCGGTGTCGGCCCGCGACCGGTGGAATCCCCGCCTGCGGGCCGATGACCGGCCGTCCGGTCAGAGCGAGCACATGCTGCCTACTGGCCTCGCTGCGTCCGACGAAGCGCTGTGAGACGAGTATGCGGCGCTCTTCCCCCAGGCCCAGGACACCCTTGTCGAAGAGCTTGTGGTGCAAGGAGCACAGGCACAGTCCGTTGTCGACCTCGTCCGGCCCGTCGTAGGACCACCACCGCACATGAGCTGCTTCCAGGCCGACCGTGCTCGTGCCCAGCATCCCGTCGTAGCCGCAGAAGGCACACTGGAACTCGTAGGCGGTCAGGACGAGTTCACGCATCCGCCGGTCCCGTTGCCGACGCGCCGCTCGCCCTTTTCCACCCGGGACGTCTCCGGTCACGCCCTCGGTCTCGGCCAGGTCCAGGTCGAGTCCGACGGCCTCACACAGGTCGGTGTGCAGCGACGGCGGGAAGTGGAAGTCCAGCAGCACCCGTGCCAGCCGGCCCAGGAGCGCCGGCTCCTTCCTCAGCGCCGTCCGCAACTCGGGCGCGAGCCTTCCGGCTGCGCCGCTGGAGCGGAGAATGCGGACACCACTTCCGGGGCTCCCGATCCCTTGGTCGGTCCTGACCTCCCAGACGCCGTCACTGACCAGATGGTGGAACGGGTAGGCAGGGGTGGTCGGATGGGACGGCCCGTACTCGTCGAGCAGCCGCTTCAGCTCCTCCTCGACCGCGCTGTACCTCAGTTCGCCGTCGGCATCGCGCTGGTAGCTGCCCAGCGCGTACAGCAACAGGAGCGGTTTGTGCGGCGCCCGAACGTCGTTGTTCGTCCACCGTCTCAGCTTCGCCACCCGCTCCGGCCAGTCCATGGCCGCCCAGCGTATTCCGGGACACCGACGCGACCACAGCCACAAGCCCTCGACGCACACCGAGCCCGCTGCCGCCGGGCTCGGTCCGTCGTCCTAACTGACTCGTGCACTCCTGGGGGCTGGTCCCGTGGTCAGGGTTTCCCCGGTGCCAGGTCGGCGACGAGCCTGTCGAGTGCCGATTCCTCGTGCAGAGCCACGTTCAGTACCGTCATGGCGGCGGCGAGGTCGGCATCCCAGCTCGCCTCCACCCGGGTGCCGACGAGCGGGAGGCTGGGGCTGCCCTGGTCCCGGGCCTGGGCGGCGAGTTGTTCGTAGTCCTCGGCCGCCATCCGCCAGGGCAGGGCCGAGTAGCGTCGGATGATGCGGTTGGCGAGCGCGATGCCGGGCCAGTCGAAGTCACCGTGGTACCGCAGCCGCAGGCCGGCGGCCGCGAGGGTGTCGAGGAGTTCGAGGACGACGGTGGAGGCGCTGCCCGAGGTGCAGACCAGGGCGCCCCCGCAGCGGGCCTCGGCTGCGGCCTCGACCACTCGGGGGTTCTCGCAGATGTGCACCAGCGTGTCCGGGGGCGGTACGACGTCCAGCTCGCGCAGTTCACGCAGTGTCAGGTGGGATTCGGCGTGGTGATCGGCCCGTTCCCGCAGTGCCCGTTCGCGCCAGCCGTGGCCCACGGGACGCAGGCCGTAGGTGAGCACGGTGCTTGACACCTCGTCGGGGACGACGGCTGCGGCTCGCCACAGGGCTCGCCGACCGGGCGCGTGCTCGGGCGGTTCGCTGCCCGTGGCCCGCGCGAGGCCGCGCAGGACCAGTCGGGACAGAACCGTGTCGTCGTCCAGGCCGTGTGCCGTGCCGGTCACCCGGGTCGCCAGCTCTCCGCGGCCGTACGGCACCGCCTCCTCTCCCCGGTCGGACCGGAGGAGGCCGAGGACTCGGATCGCCTGGTGAAGCAGGCCCGCCGCGTCCTGGGGTGCGAGCCTGCCGAGCACGCCGGTGCGGCGCAGGTCGTCGAGCCAGCCGCTCACCCAGTCCTGGCCGGCCAGTGGGGATGCGGCGACCGCCGCTTCGGCTGCCGTCCACAGTGCGGCCCGCTCCTGCCGTCCGGTATCCCGTGCCGCCCGGCGGTCGGTCAGAGGCATCCCCAGCTGTTCGACGGCCGCGACCAGTCCGCAGCCTGCCGCGGTGGCTCGCAGCCTGCTCTCCAGGTCGGCCAGCCGGATCGTGGCGGTGGCGGCGGTGACCCGGCGGCCGAGCAGTAGGGACAGGGACTCGCGCTCGGCTGCGGTGCAGTCGGTCAGCCGGATGCTGCCGTTCGGCTGGAGTCCGTTGCGTTCCAGCCGGTGGTGGACCGCTGTCCACATCCGGGCGAGGTCCGGCCGGGCCAGGAACTCGCGGGTCTGCGGCGGCAGCGTCACACGGTCACCAGACGGCGGTTGCGTCCGTTCCAGGTGTAGTGCAGCGTGGCGACACCGCGCACGTGCGGGTCGCGCAGGCACTCGTAGATCTGGAGTGCGGGCACATCGGGCCACGTGCCCATCAGGCGTTCGCTGGTCAGGACGAAGTCCAGGTCGAGGTCCACCAGGATGCGGCCGAGCCGGCCGTGGGTCGGCTCGTCGACCTTGGCGAAGGCGTCGTCGAGGAGGATCAGCCGGGGTGCCCGTGGGGCGGTCTCGGCGAGCGTGGTGAAGTGGGCGGCGGCGGCCGCGAAGAGTGCGAGGTAGGAGAGGACCCGCTGCTCGCCCTGGCTGAGGCCCGTCCGTCCGGTGAACTTGCGTCGCCGGGCGGTGGATGTGTCGTCCAGCACCCACGGTTGGAAGGTGAACCACGTCCGGTAGTCGAGCGCCGTCCGCAGGTGCGCGGCGTAGCCCACGGCCGGGTCGGCGCGGCGCGCGTCCTCGATGCGGCGCTGCAGCACCTCCCTCAGCTGCTCCGTCTGCTCGCGGGTGCGCAAAGCCGAAGGGCTGCGCAGTAGTTCGACGGCCGCCCGGATGTCCGCGTCGACGGTGTCGGCCAGCCGCCAGTCGAGCTCCACACCGAGGCCGTGCGAGGTGCGGACGGACCGCAGAGTGGTGTTGAGCGCGTCGACCAGGGTTCCTGCGGCGAGCAGTTGGGTGGACAGGTGGTCGCCCAGCTCTCCGGTGAGGAAGCGCTGGAAGACCTCCCGCTCGCGGTCGGTGAGCCGGGCCCGGGCGTCGTCGGCCTGCCTGGCGATGCGTTCGCCGACCAGCGCCACGTCGTGCGGGCCGGTGTCGTCGACGAGCCGGCAGACCTTGATGCCGTCGGGCTCCTCCAGGGTCGCGTCGTAGCCGCCGGCGAGTTGGTCGCGCAGTTCGTTGAACCGGTTCAGCAGCGTGGTGTCGGAGACGTCGCGGCGCTCGGGGTCCAGGCCGCGCTGCACCGCCTCGACCAGGGTCTGCAGGGCTCGCAGCCTGGTTCTGGCGTCCTCCTGGGTCGGGTCCGGGATCTCCAGTTCGCCCGTGAGCGCGCCCAGTGCCGCGCCGCGCACGATGTCGGGTGTCGCAAGGGCGGTCCGCAGGGCGCGTCCGCACCGGATCACCTCGGCCTCCTGCGCCTGGAGCTCCTCGCGCCTGGTCTGCTCGTCCAGTTCGCCGCGTACCACGTCGTCGTGCAGGTGCTCGGCCGTGCGCCTCGCCTTGGGCAGCGCCTGGCCGATCTCGTCGAGGCGTCGGACGATGGCCTGTTCCTCGTTGAGGATGTCCTGTTCGGTCGCTCCGACCGTGCTCTCCAGTGTGCGGATCTCCCGGCGGGCCTTCGCCAGGTCGCCCGCCCTCCGCGCGTACTCCAGTTCGGCCTCCTCCCGGGCGGTGCAGGCCCGTTCGAAGCTGCGGCGTTCGTCGCGGTGGGCGGCGAGGCCATCGGCGGTGGCGTCGACGCGACCGCGCAGTCGTCGGGTGCCGTCGGCCAGGGCCTCCAGCGCGGACCGTACGGTGAGCAGCGCGTCCCGGTCGGCCGGCAGGTCATGCGCGGTGGCGGTGGCTTCGGCGCGGCGGCGGGCGTCGACGCAGGCGGAGCGGGCGTCCTGGGCGATGCGGGCCGCCGTCGCGGCTTGCTGTCGTAGGTCGGCCGCGACCCGCTCGGTCTCCTCCAGGCGTGCCCAGGCCCCGGTGAGCTGCTGATCGCGCGGTGGACGCCGCAGCAGTTCGAAGTCGTTCTGGAGCCTGGTGAGTTCCTTCACCTCGGACTGTGCGGCGCGTGTCTCCTCTTCGAGTCCCGCGAGGCGTTCGGCGAGTTCGGCGATTCGGCGCAGGCGGGTCTGTGCCCGGACCTCCGCGCCGACGTACTCCGCCACCGGCTTGGTGTGGGCGCCCCCGGTGACGCCGAGCCGCCAGCGGCCGTCCACGCTCACCGCCCCGCCCGCTGCCGTGCCGAGCGGGACGCCGGCCGGTACCAGGGCGACGGCAGCGAGGATGCGGGCGACCTGCGCCGCGGTCACGCCGCTGTCGCCGGTGGGCACGGGGTGCAGCACCTCGGCGAGTGACGGGCCGACGGCGGGCATGGTGGCGGTGAGTATGGTGTCCTGGGTGAGCGGGTCGAGCAGTACGCCGTCCGCGCCGACCCAGGCATCGAGGACTCGCGATGCCTCCAACGCCGCCTCGATACCGGCTCGTTCCGCTTCGTTCAGCTGCGGGGCGAAGTCGACGAGCCGGTACAGCGGGGCGCCGGTGTGCGGGGATCGGGGGGCGTCGCGGTGGGGCGGCTTCGGCGGGACCGGGTCGCTGCGCTCCTCCCAGTCGGCCTTCTCCGCGCGGATGGCTCCGAGCGCCCGGGTGAGGTCGCGTGAGCGCAGCGCTGCTCGTTCACGCCGGTCCTCCAGGTCGTGCCGGTACGGTTCGAGCGCCCGGAACGCGGCGGACGCCACCTCCTCGGCGACCGAGACGGGCAGTGTGCGGTCCTCGAAGGACGCTTCCGCCGCGGTGTCGCGTCCTACTGCGGCGCGCACGCCGTCGGCCGGCGACCCCGATCGCTCCTCCAGTCGGTCCGCCCACGCCCCGACCTCGGCCGCGTACGCCGCGCTCGCCGTGACGACCGCCGCCTCGCGCTCCGCCACCCGGGCGGCCTGGGCCTGGGCCTGCTCCTCCAGGCGGTCGTGCTCGGTGTCCGCCTCCCGCGCCATCGTCTCGGCCTCGCGCAGCCCGTCGAGGAGGCCGGCGAGTTCCGAGACGGTACGGAGCCGGGTCTTCACCACCGGTTCGGCGGCGGCGAGCCGGGTGCTCCAGGAGCGCAGGGAGGCCGCTGTCCCGGAGGTGTCGAAAGCCTCCACCCGTGCGGCGTGCATCAGGGCGGTGCCGCCGTCCGGATCGGTGACCTCCTGCTCGGCCGCCGCGGCGAGCACCGAGGCGGTGCCGCCGACCGGATCGCCGAGGTGCGCCGGTGCCAGTCCGGACCGTTCGGCCTGCCCGCACAGTTCGCGGTGGGCCTCGCCGAGCTCGCGCAGTTGTCGCGCCGTCCGCTCCGCTCCCGCGGTGAGCGCGGCCCCGGCGGCCGTTTGCGCGTCGTGGGCCCGTCCGAGCGCCGTGTGGGTGGCCCGGGCCGTCGTCTGGATCGCCTCCACGGTGCGGCGTCGCTCGCCCAGTTCGTGCAGGCTCCGGTAGCCGGAACTCGCCCGCAGGGTGGCGAGGTCGGCCTCGGCCGTCGCGTGCTCCTGGGCCAGCTCGTCACGTCGCTCGGCGGCCTCGGACTCCTCGGTGCGCAGCGCGGTGACCTTCCTGGTGGCCTCTCCCGCGGCGAGCCTGCGTTCGGCGAGCGTGTGGAGCTCGGTGAGGACCTCGCTCGACCGTCGGCGCAGGGCCCCTTGGAGGTAGCCGCGGTAGCTGCCCAGGAACCGGCGCAGCGCCTCGTCCGTCCGCTCCAGACGCCCGAGGTCGCTGCGGACGCTGTCGAGGTCGTCGAGGTTGCGGGCGACGTTGTCGATCACGTCCTCGTCGAGCGCCGGCAGGGTCTCGCCGAGGACGGTCACCAGGCCGCCGGACTCGATCCGGTCTCCGGTGGTCGGGCGGCGCAGCCGGTGCAGCAACTGGGTGAGGTTGCGGTAGCGGGCGGCGTCAGCCAGTCCGAACAGTTCGCGGGCCACTCTGGCCCGGTGGTCGGCGGGCCGGTCCAGCACGTTCTCGGCGCCGACGGCGGCCCGCAGCCGCTCCAGCGGCAGCGGCTGCCCGGACTCGACGAGGTCGAGGCCCACCCCCACCCGCAGTGCGGTCGTGAAGAAGAACGGCTTGGCCGAGTTGGTGGACTTCGACGCGCTGACCGCTGCGCCGACCGTCAGGTGGTGCTCGGTGCCGTCCTCGTCCACCCGGCGGAACTCGACCCAAAGGTAGCCGAGGCGGTTGGTCTGCTGGAAGCCGTCGAGCATCAGCCAGGCCAGCGTGGTGCGGCCGGTCCCGGTCGCGTCGAGGGCGCGCGCGTCCGCGTCGAGCAGGTAGGGCAGCAGCATCTCCAGGGCCTTGGACTTGCCCGCGCCGTTCTTCCCACGCAGCAGCAGGCGGCCGCCGCCGAACAGGAACTCCTGCCGGTCGTACTGCCAGACGTTGAGGATCCCGGCCCGGTTGAGCCGGAAGCGGTGCGGGGCCGTGTGCTGGGGGAGCGGCTGGATCCGGTTCACGAGGGGGTCTCTCCGTTGCGGTCGCTCTGCGGGGGCCGTCGATCGGTGCGCTTGATCGAGACGGCCGTGGCGTACCGGGCGGCGGCGGCGAGCAGCACCCACTCGTCGGTGGCGCCGGGCCGGGCCGCGGACACGTCGGTGACTGCCCGGCCGTCGCCGGCCGAGACCTGGTACTGCGGGGGCACCCCGTGGCCGTCGGAGCGCAATCGGCTCGCCCGGGCCACCAACCGCATGCGGCTGAGGAGTTCGAGGGCGTCAGCGCGCAGGGCGGACGGGTCCTCCAGGTATCCGCGGTGCCAGTTCGCGCGCTGTCCGTATTGGTCGAGCAATTCGTCGACCAGCTCGCTGACCAGGCCCGGAGGGATCGGTACGCCGACGGTCAGGCGGCCGCCGGTCGCCGGGTGCCCCGCTCCCTCGGGGCGCAGCCGCCTCACCAGGCGGTCGACCAGGAGCAGCGCGGCCTGCGCGACCGTCCCGGTACCGGGGAGCTGAAGGTCCGTCAGCTCGTCCTCCGGGTCGATCATGGCGATGCCCTCGGCGCGGATCTCGGCTTCCAGACCGAGTAGTTCGGCGAAGGCCTGGGCCTCTCGCCGCTGGCGGGTGCGCAGCCATTCGCGTTCGGCGTCGGTGAGCTCGTCGAGGTAGACGGCAGGAGTCTCCACCAGCTGCCGGCGCACGTAGGTCCGCGGCCCGCCGAATCCGGGGTCGGCAGCGCGCAGGACGAGGTCCGCGCCGTCGCTGCTGTGGCTCAGCGGACCTGCCACGATCGAGCGGGCGATGTCCCGGTTGACGGTCAACAGGGCCTCGCCGTCCTGCTCTGCGGCGACCGAGCCGACGCTTCCCTCCGTCTCGGTCAACGCGCCCCAGAGGACGAGTTGGCGAAGGGCCGCCGCGAGGGTGCGCTTCTCCACCGCCCGGCCGGAATCGTCGACCACCAGGCCGGCGTCGGCCGCCGCCGCCCGAAGGTCGGCCACCAACCGGGACAGCAGCAGCTGTTCGGGCGCGGTCACCAGCACGGACAGGGCCAGCGCCAGATAGGCGTAGGTGCGCGGAGTGAACGGCGTGCCGGTCGAGCGCTCCATCCGGTGGCCGGAGCCCGGCCCGAGGCCCGCCTTGAACAGGCGCGCGTACGACGCCTCCACCAGCAGGCGGTAGCCCAGGACCTGCTGG
This sequence comes from Kitasatospora sp. NPDC049285, assembly GCF_040678815.1. NCBI lineage: Bacteria > Bacillati > Actinomycetota > Actinomycetes > Kitasatosporales > Streptomycetaceae > Kitasatospora > Kitasatospora sp. NPDC049285. Next base: position 26,645 of record NZ_JBFAQR010000057.1, read on the forward strand.
AACCGCTGGACCAGCCAGTCCGCGTGCCGGCGCACCAGCGGGAAGGTGTCGGCGTGCGGCCCGTCAGCGGTGACCAGCGGGTGGCGCAGCAGCAGCCGGGCGGCGCTGCGCCGCTCGGCGGTAAGGGCGACATCGTGCGAGGAGGGCAGCGCCATCAGGCGCTCACCTCCTCGACCGTGCCGCCCGAGCCCGGCACTTCGGCGCTGGTGATCCCGATCTCGACGTCGTCGACCGCGAGGTCGCCGTCGACCGAGCGCAGCACGGTCGTGTGTCCCGGTACCCGGCGCAGCGTCAGGCGCAGGTCCAGTTCGGCTTCGACAGCGTGGGCGTCCTGCAGGCCGAACCCGTGCGGCGCGGGCGGGTCGGCCCACCGCAGCGTCGAGTTGCCGAGCGCCGCGGTCAGCAGTTCCAGCAGCAGTGCCATGGCGGGGGCGCTCAGCCGCACCTGACCGAACCGGTCGGCGACGCTGCGGAGTTCGTCGGCCGCCTCTCGCCGGGCGGCGGCCTGCTCGCGGGCCGCCGCGAGCAGCCGGGCCTTCTGCTCCGAGTGGTCCTCGACTGCGGCTGCCCGGCCGCGCGGTGCCCGGCTGCCGCGTTCGCGCAGGGCCACCGGCACCTCGACCGTCGGGCCGCTCCACCAGCTGACGTAGGCCGGCACGGTGCCGTCCGGGTCCGGGGCGAGGCCGAGGTGCCGTGCGCTGTAGAGCCCGAAGGCGGCGACCGCGAGGTCGTGCGCCTCCTCGGGGTCGGCGGCGTCGAACCAGGCCGCCAGGCGCAGCAGGTCCCGACGGCGCGACATCTCTCCCGCCGCCGAACGCAGCATCCGCTTGGCGTTGGCCAGCAGCGACTGCAGCGCGCGCAACGTCGCGTCCCGCAGTTGGTCGACCTGGCTGCCGCGCCCGTCCGTGTCCACGAACCAGTCGCGCAGCGCCTCCCAGTCGGCGAGTTCACGTCCCCGGCTGCGCTGCACGCGGATCTCCGGCAGGCCGTTGCCCAGCGCGCCCAACCCCGAGGCGTGCGCGCCGATCAACTTCAGCAACTCCTCCAGGTCAGGCCAGAGCCGGCCCAGGGTGGCCGCGATCCTCGGCGACCGGAAGGAGACCTCCTCCGTGATCGCCTCCACGTAGTCCAGCAGCAGCTCCTTGAACCCCTGGTACTCGGCGCCGTCGAGGTCGTACCGGGCCAGCACCTGGCCGAGGTAGGCGTAGAAGTCCCGTACCGACTCGGCGAATTCGGCGAACTGCACGAACAACGTGCTGACCTTCTCCAGCGCTTCCTGCGGATCGGCACCACCCGGCCGGCCGACGGCATCGGCGATCTCACGCAGCCCGCGGTCGACCAGGGCCAGCAGCTCACTGCTGACCTCGCGCGCAGCATCGGCGCTCGCCAGCACCTCCTCGGCATCGCGTTGCACCTGCTCGCCGAGCTTCGAGAGCTGGTACCGAGCGCGTGAACGCTGGTACTCGGCAATGCTGGCAGCCTTCACCGTGTGACTGCTGCGCAGCAGGTTCCCCCACTTCACCAACTGCTCCAGCCGCGCCGTCACCACATCGACGCTGAGCTGCCCGTGCCACACCGCATCCCGCGCGAGTCTGGCCACCACCTCCGGCACGGCGAGGTCCGCGAGGAGTGTCGAGCAGAACACCCGCATGACGGCCACGTACTCGAGGCGCTCCGGAGCACTCAGATAGGAGTACGCGGCGAGGCGCTGCCAGACACCGTCACCAGCCGACGACAACGCAGCAGCAGAGTCGGGGAGTTCGTCGGAACGGTGCGGGACTGGGTGGTCCATGGGGTCGAGGTTACGAGACGCCACCGGCACCTCGGCCCCGAACCCGGAAAGTCGATCACCGTCCCGCGCTCCACCGTTCCCGTCGGCAGACGGGCCGGCGGCCTGCTTGCGACTGGAGCCCGCGGTCTCCGTCCCGCTCGTACGCCGACCACCCCCGTGTCGCTGACCTCCACGGGCCGCGGGAGTACCGCGTTCGCGCTACAGGTCGGCTTCCAGTGTCTGCACCGCCCCACCCTGGTCAGGCACGATCCGGATCGCGAGCGCACTGCCGTCGTCACCGAACGAGACCGCCGACCACTGCTCGTCCCCGCCGCTCGGCAGTTCCCCGCGCAGTCGGTACGCCTCCCGTCGGTACTCCTCGACCTCGTGCTTCGCCAGCAGTTGGTACAGGCTGTTCTCCATCCCGGAGAACGCCTCCACCCGGAGCCCGCCGAGCCGGAACACCTGGTCAGTGCCGACGTAGAGGGCGTCGCCGAAGCTGCTCTCCGCGTCGTGGATGCTGTGCGACCCCGCGAAGGTGTCGATGTCATAGTGCTTGCTGCCCTGGTCCTCGGTCAGGTACCAGGCGATGTGCCTGCCCCCACCTGCCAGCGCGAGCCGGCTCGCCGCCCCGACGTGTGCCACGACCCGCCCGAACCAGGCCGAGTACTCGGCCGGGATCGCGAACCCGTCCTGCACCCGGCCCAACCGCCCCTCCGCAGGCTGCACCTGAACGGCGTTGGTGTACGGCGGGTTGCGCTTCCGGGGCGGCTCGTCGGCGCTGCCCTTCCCCTCGGCGGGCCGGAGCGGCAGCAGACCACCACCCGGGGCGCGCAACGCGTGGACGGTGATGCCGTCGGTGGCGAGCAGTTCGGTCGACAGCAGCAGGCAGGGAACGTCGTTCCACTCGGCGAGCTGGAAGTTCTCCGCCCGCTCCGCACCCCGGGCCAGCTGGTTGTAGCTGGTCCGGTCGGTCGCGCCCGTCCGCTTGGTGGCCACCTGGTGGTTGCCGTTCACCGTGACGGCGAACAGCTGGGACGGCGCCCCGGGCCGCCAGGCTTCGATGAAGTAGTCCGGCCGGGGCCTGGCCCCCAGGTTGGGCAGGCCCTTGCCGCTGCGGGCGAACCCGGCCAGCAGCACCGGCTCCGCGTCGACCGTGGACACGATCCGGTCGGGGAAACGCTCCCGGACCGCCCGCTCCGCCACTGCCAGCCCGAAGGCCCGCCCCAACTCCCGCGCCTGCATGCCCCGGTACGACCGCTCCGGCAGCTGTCCGCCCTTCGACAGCCGCATCGTCCCGAGGCGGTCCGTACCGAGTGCGGCACAGTACTTGAGGATCTGCCAGTGCTCGGCGATCCCCCGCCCACGTCCTTGCCGCGCCAGCGCGGTCGCCCGGGCCAGCACCCCAAGCAGCTCCCAGGCCGTGATCGCCAGATCACCGCCACCACGCAACGGCACCAGACCCGGCTTACGGCGCGCGAGCTCCTCACCCGCGGCCCCCTTGCTCTTCGCCCTCCTGGCCCGCGCACGATCGATCGCCGCCGCGGCCGTACCCACCTTGGCCGCCAGCACGGCACTCGACGCCACCCGAACGGACCCGGGACGGTTCAGCTCGGCCAACACCTCTTCGGTCGTCTGCTCCATGCCCGCACCGTAGGAACCACCGGACAGGCGCACGCAAGTACGCATCAGCGCGACACCCGGCAGGAAACAGCCCCGGGCCGAGCTAGCACCAGCGTTGATCAGGGGTTCTTCGTGCATCTCCGACACCGGAGTCCCCATCCATGTCCTCCAGAAGATCGCAGGCCACGGGCACATCACCACGACCCAGCGCTACCTCCACCCGGACAAGAGCTCCATCGAGAACGCAGGCCGCACCCGCAGTAGGCATCTCGCCGCAGAACGGCACCCGTCCGTCGAGCCGAGCACTGCACATCAGGCGAATGCCGGGGCAACGCCGTGTGCCACCTCCGGCTGGTCCAGCAACGCCGGCAGATCACGGGCCGCCGCCTAGTAAGATCGACGCGGCGCAAGAACCAGTCAGCGACATTCGGCAGGCACTTCAGCACGCCTGTCGGCCCGACGAGGGTTCCTCGGACTGGGCGAGGTGTGCCTGGTGAGCCATCGTCGACCCAGTGTCGGATTGGGAGGCGCCACCTCACACTGCGTCATGTATGAAGGTGACTGGTGAGCGCCCCCGTTCCATCGGCGGGTTGTTGGGGGCCGACATCGTCCAGTAGGGCCAGGGGTCGCGTTACGCGCACTGCCTGATTGCCCTCGCCGTTCGGCCTGGCCGGCGGCATGGTCCCTGGCAAGATCGCCGGGAGGTTGGCCAGGGAGGTTCCGACATCAAGAGGCTCGCAACAAGAAGAGCCGCTCACCTGGGACTTCTCCCGGTGAACGGCTCTCCGACATCACTGTCGGGACGACAGGATTTGAACCTGCGACCCCTTGACCCCCAGTCAAGTGCGCTACCAAGCTGCGCCACGTCCCGTGGTCGGCGGCCTCGGTGGCTCCTTGCGGGGCTCCTTGGCTTTCTGACCTTGTCTCCGATCTCTCGGCGACGTGGAAAACAATACAGCACGTCGGGGGGTGCTCGCTGCCAGGTTTCGGGGGTGTGGCGGGTGGGGGTCAGGGGGTGGGACGGCGGGCGTCGTAGTGGAGGAAGGCGGGGCGGCGGGCGGCGAGGAGGAGGACGGCGGCGAGGCAGGCGAGGCCGCCGGTGACGATGGAGAGGGTGGGGGTGGTGAGGGCGGCGACGGTGCCGGACTCGAAGTCGCCGAGGCGGGGGCCGCCGGCGACCACGACGATGAAGATGCCCTGGAGGCGGCCGCGCATCTCGTCGGGTGCGGCGACCTGCATCATCGTGTTGCGGAAGATCATGCTGACGGTGTCGGCGCAGCCGGCTGCGGCGAGCAGGAGCAGGCCGAGGGGCAGGTTGTGGACCAGGCCGAACGCGGCGATGGCCAGGCCCCAGGCGGCGACGGAGGCGAGGACGGCGAGGCCGTGGCGGTGGATGCGGCCGATCCAGCCGGAGAAGAGGCCGCCGGCCAGGGCGCCGACGGCGGGGGCGGCGACCAGCAGGCCGACCGTGCCGGGGCCGCCGCCGTAGTAGGCGACGGCGATCGCGGGGAACAGGGCGCGGGGGAGACCGAAGATCATCGCGGCCAGGTCGGCGAGGAAGCTGGTGCGCAGGTTGGGCTGCTCGCGTAGGAAGCGCAGGCCGTCCAGCACGCTGGCGCGCTTGGCCCCGACGGTCGCGAGAGGTCGCATCGCGGGCAGCCGCCACATCGCGTACAGGGTCGCAGTGAACGCCAAAGTGTCGATCAGGTAGGCGGATTGGAAGCCGTACGCCGCGATGGCGACGCCGCCGAGCATCGGGCCGACGGTCTGGCCGAGGTTCATGCCGATGGTGTTGAGGGCGTTGGCGGCGGGCAACTGCTCGCGCGGGACGAGTCGCGGGATCATCGACGAGCGAGCAGGTGAGCTGAGGGCGAAGAACCCGGCCTGCAGAGCGACTGCTGCGTAGAGCAGGGTCACGGTGCCGAGGTGCAGCAGTGCCTGGACGGCGAGCAGGGCGGAGACCGCGGCGAGGCCGCCGGAGCCGATCAGGCCGAGGCGGCGGCGGTCGACCCGGTCGGCGATCGCTCCGCCGTACAGGCCGAAGGTGACCAGCGGGACGAGGGAGAAGAGTCCGACCAGGCCGGTGGCGAAGGGCGAGCGGGTGAGGTCGTAGACCTGGACGGAGACCGCGACGGCGGTCATCTGCTGGCCGATCGCGGAGACCGACTGCCCGAACCACAGGCGCCGGTAGTCGGGGCTGGAGCGCAGCGGGGTGAGGTCGGCGAAGGCGGCGCGGGTCAGCCGCCGGAGGCGCGAAGTGGTCGGCGGCACAGCGGGGTGGGGCGCCGACGGTGCGGTCGGCTCGGGTACGGGTGCTTCGGGTACGGGAAGTTCGGTGGGCACCCCGACATCGTCGGTCAGCCGTTCGGGGCGCCGGACGGCGGGGTCCCGGAGGGGCGACGAGCCGGCCGGAACAGGGGTGGCGGGCCGACCGGGCGAGTGGCTAGGAGCCGGCTGGGGGAGCAGCGCGCAGCAGGGTGGCGGTGAGCTGTTCGGCCAGGGTCACGTCGAGTGGGTCGCGGGTGGCCAGCAGGCGGTACCAGAGGGTGCCGAAGACCAGGTCGACGGCGAGGTCGGGGGTGAGGTGCGGGGCGAGGGCGCCGTCGGCGTGGGCGCGGTCGACCAGGGTGCCGAGGGCCTCGCGGCGCGGCCGCAGCAACGAGTCGCGGAACCGTTCGCCGAACCTCGCGTCGATCTGGGCCTCGGCCATCAGCGCGCGCAGGGCGTCGGCGACCGGCGGGCGGGTGGCGGCGAGGGTGAAGGTCGCGGACAGGAAGGCGTGCAGGTCGGCGCGGTGGTCGCCGGTGTCGGGCAGCGGGATGTACAGGTCGGCCTTGACGATCAGGGCTTCCAGCAGCACGTCGGCCTTGCTCGGCCACCAGCGGTAGATCGTCTGCTTGCCGGTGCCGGAGCGGGTGGCGATGCCCTCGATGGTCAGGCCCGCGTAGCCGACCTCGCCGAGCAGTTCGAACGCGGCGGCCAGGATGGCCAGCCGGCTCTCCTCACTGCGGCGGCGGCCGGGCCGTCCGGGAGTTGAGGGGGAGTCAGCGGAGGCGGGGGTTGCTTGCTCGGTCACGAGGAGCACGCTACCGTAATTCGAGACGAGACGTCACGGTTCGAAATTGTCGCCGAGGGCGACGAGTCGCAACGGCGCAGGGAGAGGGTGCACATGCACGGGGAGAGGGCAGGCATGCACGGCGAGGCGGCGCACCAGCACGGTGAGGCGGCGCACCAGCAGGGCGAGACGGCGCACCTGCACGGGGAGGCGGAAGACATGCGTGGGGAGAGGGAAGACATGTACGGGGAGCGGGCGCACGTGGACGGGCGTGTCGCACTGGTCGTCGGCGGGACTTCCGGGATCGGGCTGGCCGCCGCGCGGCAGCTGCGGGGTCGGGGGGCGACGGTGCACGTGGTCGGGCGGAGTGAGAAGCGGCTGGCGGCGGTGGCGGTGAGCGATCCGGAGCTGGTGGGGCACCGTGCGGACGGTGGCAGCCGGGAGGAGATCGCGGCGGTGCTGGCGAAGGTCGGTCGGATCGACTGGCTGGTGGTCGCGCTGAGTGGCGCGGAGGGCGCGGGAGCCTTCGCCGAGCTCGACCTGGACGCGTTGCGCGGGGCCTTCGACGCCAAGTTCTGGGGACAGTTGACGACTGTTCAGGCGGCGCTGCCGCACCTGGCCGAGGACGCGTCGATCACCCTGGTCACCGCGATCACCGCCCGCACCGGCATGGCGGGGACGGCCGGACTGGCGGCCGTGAACGGGGCGCTGGAGGCGGTGGTCCGGCCGCTCGCGGTGGAGCTCGCCCCGCGTCGGGTGAACGCGGTCTCGCCCGGCCTGGTCGACACCCCCTGGTGGGACGGCCTGCCGAAGGACGCCCGCGAGGCGTACTTCGCCCAGGCGGCCGCCCAGTTGCCCGTCCGCCGGATCGCCACTGCGGCGGACGTCGCCGAGGTGGTGGCACTGGTCGCCGCCAACCCCAACCTCACCGGCACGGTGCTGGAGGCGGACGGCGGCCTGCGCCTGGTCACCCTCGCCTGAACCCGAAAAGGCTGCCCATGACCGCAAGGGTTGCCCCTGCCCCTGGGGGAGGGGGCACAGTGGCGGCGTGCACGAGGACCGGATCACCGGGGCAGACCTGATCACCGTCGGCGAGCTCGCCGCGCGGACCCGACTGAGCCTCAAGGCCCTGCGGCTGTACGGCGAGCGCGGCCTGCTGGTGCCCGCCCGGGTGGATCCGCGGACGCGGGTCCGGCGGTACGGGGCGGCCGCGGTCGAGCGGGCGCGGCGGATCGTGCTGCTGCGGGCGGCGGGCATGCCGCTGGCCCGGATCGCGGCGGTGCTGGCCGGCGACGGCGAGACGGCGGCGGGACTGCTCGCCGCGTACTGGCGGGAGCAGGAGTCGGTGCACGCGGCCCGCCGGGAGGCGGTGGGCTACGCCACGGCCGTACTGACCGGAGGGAGGGCGAGCATGTACGAGATCGCCGAGCGCGAGGTGCCCGAGCAGAAGGTGTTGTTCGTCCAACGTCGGGTGACCGCAGGTGAGTTGCCCGGAATTTGGAGGCGGCGACCGGGCTGTTGTTCGATCACCTGGGGGCGACGGGGGCGTGCCTGTCCGGGCCGGTGTTCGTGCTGTACCACGGGCTGGTGAGCGAGGACTCGGACGGGCGGGTCGAGGTCTGCGCCCCGACCGCGAACCGGCTGGAGCCGGCCGGGCCGGTCGGGGTGCGGATCGAGCCCGCGCGGCGCGAGGCGTACACCGAGCTGACGAAGCGGCATGACGGCTTTGCCGCGATGGCCGCCGCGCATCACGCGGTGTCCGCCTGGGTGGAGGCGCGCGGCCACCGGCGCGGCCCGGCCGACCGGGAGGTGTACCACCCGAACTGGGCGACCGCCGCGCCGGACGAGCACGTGGTCGACGTGGCGGTGCCGTTCGGCACGGAGGGTCGGGCACCACGGAATCCGTCCGACTGACCGGGCCCCGAGCCGTCCGGCTCGCACTGACTGTCGGTCAGCACGGCGGATCAGGGCGTTAGATCAGGACGATGGATCAGAACAGTCGACCAGGACGGCGGACCAAGACGATCGATCAGGACGGCGGACCAAGACGGTCGATCATGACGCCGGACCAGGACGCCGGACCAGGACGGCAGACCAGGACGGGGCTCACGCCGCCTGGTCGGCGGAGCGGCGGCGGCGTCGGGGCCGCAGGCGTTCGCCGCGGGCGAGGCGGCGCAGGCCGGCGAAGCGGGAGAAGCGTTCGCGGTTGGCGACGGAGGCGCGGTCGAGTTCCTCCATCAGGCGGCGGCCGCGGTGCTCCAGGTCGAGCTCGTCCAGGATGCGGTCGACCTCGGCGAGCAGGGAGCCGTGCAGTTGCCAGGCCTCGGGGTGTTCCTGGACGCGGCGCAGCAGCAGTTGGGCGACGTTCTCGCGGCTGGCCCAGGCCGCGGCGAGTTCGGCGGTGAGGCGGCGTTCGGCCTCCTCGGCGTTGCGGCTGACCTGCGTGGTGACCAGCACCGCGAAGGAGACCAGGGCGCCGCCGAGGTGGCCGAGCAGCTCTTCCAGGGCGAGCGACACCTCGGGCGGGAAGAGCCGCTCGCCGGGGCCGCGGCGTTTGGCCAGGTCGGTGAGCGAGCGGGCGATCACCCGGATCACCACGACGCAGATCTCCAGGGTGTCCAGGCCGGTGCGCAGCACCAGCCGGGAGAGCAGGCCCTCGCTGATCCGCGGGTTGAGGCGCAGGCTGTCCTCGGCCTGCCGCAGCGCGCCGTCCACGCCGGCGATGGCCTGGTCGAGCCGGCGGGCCTCGTGCAGGCGTTCGGCGGCGCGGGCGACGGGGGTGGGGGCGCCGAGCTGCTCGGCGATGTCGAGCAGGAGCTGGCGGGCCCGCCGGGCGAGGTCCTCGATGGACTCGCCGGCGGTGTCCACCCACACGGGCGGGGCGAAGACCAGGTTGAAGAGCAGGCCGACCGCGGCGCCGATCAGGGTCTCCAGGACCCGGTCCCAGGCCTGCTCGGTGACCTGGGAGACGCCGAGGATCAGCATCGCGCTGATCGCCACCTCCTGGACGAACTCGTCGACCCTGACGAACCGTCCGATGATCAGCGAGGCCAGGATGATGAGCCCGAGGCTCCACCAGGACAGGCCGACCACGGCGGAGAAGCCGATGGCGATCAGTACGCCGACCACCACCGAGTTGACCCGGCGGATGCTGGTCTTGAGGGTGGAGTAGACGGTCACCTGCACCACCAGCAGTGCGGTGAGCGGCGCGGTCAGCGGCACCGGTTCGCTGCTCAGCCAGGTCGCCACCACGTACGAGAGCGTGGCGGCCACGGTGGCCCGGACGGTCTGCACGACGAACGGCTCCCGGGCGCTGCGGCGCAGCACCGCGGCGAGGGATTCCGGTAGAAGGGCCATGCCGCCCTTCTTTCCCCGCCGCGGCCCCTCACACCGCCTGTCCGGCCCCGCGTTGACCCGAAGGCGCTACGGCGGGGCGCGGCGATGGCCCGAAGGCGCTACGGCGGGGGCCGGACGGCGCTACTCCTCGGTCGGCCCGAGGTCGGCCCGACCGCGGAGGTCGACGGTCGGGACGTGCGGTGCGGCGTGCAGCTCCAGGACGGTGAGTTCGTTCGGCCCCGGGCGCAGGACGGGGCCGGGGACGTAGAGCGAGCGCTGCGGGCCGCGGGACCAGTAGCGGCCGAGGTGGAAGCCGTTGATCCAGGCGTTGCCCTTGGTCCAGCCGGGCAGGTGGAGGAAGGTGTCGGCGGGGGTGTCGACGTGGAAGGTGCCGCGGCGGAACACGGGTCCGGTGACGGGGCCCGCGGCGGCGGTGAAGGAGAGCTCGTCGAGGTCGGTGAGGGGCAGTGGCAGGCTGGTCCAGCCGGTGAGTTCGACGCCGTTCAGCAGCACCGGCCCGACCAGTCCCTTGCGGTCGTGCAGGCCTTCGCCGTAGTTGACCCGGCCCTGGTTCTCCACCAGCAGGCGCAGCACGCTGCCGGCCCGCGGGACGTGGAAGGCCAGCGCCCGCTGGTGGTTCTCGCGTTCCAGCACGCCGACGGGCTGTCCGTCGACGAAGACCTGGGCGCGGTCGCGGACCTCCGTGACCTCCAGCACCGCGGGCCCGGCGGCGGGCAGGATCGCCTTGTACAGCGTGAACCCGAAGTCCTGGCCGAGCTGCTCCATGCCGAGCGGGCGCAGCGAGGGCACCGGCGTGCCGAGGACCGGGAGTTCGGCCAGCAGCGCGGTGCCCTCGGTGAGTTCGACGCCGGGCAGCTCCAGCTTGGGCGCGGGTTCGGGGGCCGGTTCGGCGGGCGGCGGACCGTACTTGGCGAGCACCTCGCGGAAGGCGTGGTACTTCTCGGTGGGGTCGCCGGCCTCGTCGAGCGGGGCGTCGTAGTCGTAGGAGGTGACGGTGGGCCGGTAGGTGTGCTTGTCGTTGGCTCCGTTGGTGAAGCCGAAGCTGGTGCCGCCGTGGAACATGTAGAGGTTGACGGAGGCTCCGGCGGCGAGCAGCTCCTCCAGTTCGCGGGCCGCGCCGGCGGGGTCGCGCACCACGTGCCGGCCGCCCCAGCGGTCGAACCAGCCGTTCCAGAACTCGGTGCACAACTGCGGTCCGGTGGGCTGCAGTTCGCGCAGGGCGGCGAGGCCCTCGCGGGAGCGGCTGCCGAAGTTGACGGTGGCCAGGGTGCCGGGCAGCGAGCCGCGGACCAGGTCGCCGGGCTGGTCGCAGGTGAACAGCGGGACGTCCACGCCGAGCCGGCGCAGCAGGGCGGCGAGCTGGGCGAGGTGGTCGGTGCGGTCGCTGTACGCGCCGAACTCGTTCTCCACCTGGACGGCGAGCACCGGGCCGCCGCGGGTGGCGAGGCGGTCCAGCAGCGGGGGGATCAGCTCGGTGAAGTACGCCTCCACGGCGCGCAGGTACGCCGGGTGCATGCTGCGCAGCCGCATGCCGGGCTCGGCGAGCAGCCAGGACGGCAGCCCGCCGCCCTCCCATTCGGCGCAGATGTACGGCCCGGGCCGCAGCAGGACGTGCAGCCCCTCGGCGGCGGCCAGGTCGAGGAAGGCCGGCAGGTCGAGTCCGCCGTCCATCCGGAACTCGCCGGGCCGGGGCTCGTGGAGGTTCCAGGGGACGTACGTCTCCACCGTGTTGAGGCCCATCAGCCGAGCCTTGCGGAGCCGGTCGGCCCACTGCCCGGGGTGGACCCGGAAGTAGTGCAGTCCACCGGAGAGGATGCGGAACGGGGCGCCGTCGAGGGTGAACTCGTCGCCGGCGGTGTCGAGGAGGGGCATGGCGTTCGCTGCTCCTGGGAGGTTCGGGGGCGGGGCCGGCGCCCGGGGTGTGCGGGCGCCGGCCCCGGGGTCACGGGGAGGTGACCTTGAAGCCCTGCTGGGTGCCGTAGTCGGTGATGCGCTTCTGCCAGGCCGTCAGGCCGGGGTTCAGGCCGGTGGTCATCGACTGGCCGACGGTGTCCTTGAAGACCGAGTTGGCGTACACCTGGAAGGGCAGGTACTGCCAGCCCTTGCCGACGGCGGCGGAGGAGGCGGCGAAGACCTGGTTGGCGGGCTGGCCGCCGAGCGAGTCCAGCGGCTTGTCGAGGAACGCCGGGTCCTTGAGCAGCTCGGTGGTGGCCGGGAAGAGGCCGTTCGCGTTGAGCGAGCGGACCGCCTGCGGGTCGGAGTTCAGCCAGATCGCGAACGCCGCGGCGGCGGCCTGGTGCTTGCTGGTGGCGGGCACGCCGACGGCCGAACCGCCGTTCTCCGCCGAGACGTTGTCGCCCGCGGCCCACTGCGGCATCGGTGCGGCCCGCCAGTCCTTGGCGGTGTCGGGGATGGTGGAGGCGATGTTGCCGGGCGCCCAGGCGCCGGTCATCCACATCGCGTACCGGCCCTGGCCCATGCCCTGCCACCACTCGTTGGTCCAGCCGGGCGCCGGGTCGACCAGCTTGCGGGCGACCAGCGAGGACCACAGGTCGGCGACCTTCTTCGCGCCCGGGTTCTGCAGGTCGACGGCGACGCCGGTGGCGTCCTTCTGCTGGAACGGGCGGCCGCCGGCCTGCCAGATCAGGCTGTCCAGGCCGCCGGCGTCGCCGGGGTCGATCGAGGTGATGAACCGGTTCGGGTCGGACTCCTTGATCTTGATCGCGGCGGCCTCGAACTCGGCCCAGGTCTTCGGCGGTTGCAGGCCGAGCTGGTCGAAGAGCTTCTTGTTGTAGAACATCGCCATCGGGCCGGTGTCCTGCGGGATCGCGTAGACGCCGTCGGCGACCGCGACCTGCGACCAGGCGGAGGCGGTGAACTTGGACTCCAGGTCGGCCGCGCCGTACTGCTTGAGGTTCACCAGCCGCTTGGAGAGCGCGAACTCGGGCAGCGCGAAGTACTCGATCTGGGCGACGTCCGGGCCGCCGCTGCCGGCCTTGATGGCGGTCTGCAGCTTGGTGTACTCGGTGGCGGACTGGCCGGCGTTGACGATCTCGACCTTGATCTTCGGGTACTTCTGCTCGAACAGCGCGACGGTCTTGTCGAGGTTCGGCGCCCAGGTCCAGAAGGTCAGCGTGGTGGGGGTGTCCAGCGCCGCGGCGGCGTCGCCGGGCGCGGCGGCGGGGGAGGCGCCGGAGCTGCACGCGGTCAGGCCGAGCAGCAGCGCGGCGGCCGGGACGAGCGCCGCGAGTCTGCGGCGGGCGGGTGCGGGAGTCATGATCGGGTTCCTTGCTGTGGTGGTGGGGTGAGCGAGGTGACGGGGAATCACTCCTTGACGCTTCCGGCGGACAGCCCGGACTGCCAGAAGCGCTGGAGGAAGAGGAAGGCGACGACCAGCGGGACGATCGCCAGCAGGCTCCCGGTGACGACCAGGGGGTAGAAGCCGGTGGTGGTGGCACCGCTGCCGGCCGCGCCGGTGGCCAGCGCGTTCCACTGGTTGAGGCCGACGGTCAGCGGGAACCACTTCGGGTCGCTGAGCACGATCAGCGGCAGGAAGTAGTTGTTCCAGGTGGCCACCAGCGCGAACAGCAGCACGGTGACGAAGCCGGGGGCGAGCTGCCGCAGCGCGATGGTGAAGAAGGTCCGCAGCTCGCCGGCGCCGTCGATGCGGGCGGCCTCGAGCATCGAGTCGGGCACCGCCTCGGCGGCGTACACCCGCATCAGGTAGACGCCGAACGGGCTGACCAGGGACGGCAGCAGCACCGCCCACGGCGTGTCGGTGAGGCCGGCCTTGCTGAACAGCAGGTAGGTGGGCACGGCCAGGGCGGTGCCGGGGATGGCGATCGCGCCGAGCACCACCGCGGAGAGCGCGGTGCGCCCGCGGAAGCGGTACTTGGCGAGTCCGTAGCCGGCCGCGGTGGCGATGAACGCCGCGCCGCCCGCGCCGACCACCGCGTACAGCAGCGTGTTGGCGAACCAGCGCAGGTAGATCCCGCCGTCGTAGCTCAGCACGTCCGCCAGGTTGTCGAACAGGTGGAAGCCGTGGCCGAACCACAGGCCGAAGCCGTCCATCAGCGAGGCGGTGTCCTTGGTGCTGGCCAGGAACAGCCACACCAGCGGGAGCAGGGCGTAGCCCAGCATCAGCGCCATGGCCAGGGTGAGCGTGTTGCTGGCGCGGCGTCGGTTGCGACGGCGGCCGGCGGTGTTCTGACGTGTCGTCACCGGCCCGTCCCCTTCCGCATCGAGCGCAGCTGCACGGCGTAGGCGACCACGGCGGTGACCCCGCCGAGGACCACGGCGACGGCTGCCGAGTAGTTGAACTGCTGGCCGTTGAAGGCCAGGTTGTAGGCGTACATGTTGGGCGTGTAGCTGGTGGAGACCACGCCGGGCGCCAGCGACTGCAGCACGTTCGGCTCGTTGAACAGCTGGAAGGTGCCGATGATCGAGAACACCGTGGCCAGCACCAGCGCCGGTCGCACGGCGGGGAGTTTGATGCTCCACGCCTTGCGGAACTCGCCCGCGCCGTCCAGCTCCGCCGCCTCGTACAGCTCGGCCGGCACGATGCGCAGCGCGGCGTAGAGGATCAGCATGTTGTAGCCGGTGTACTCCCAGGTGACGACGTTGCCGATGGAGGCGAGCATCCAGGACGGGCCCAGCAGGTCGGGCAGCTTGGTGCCGAAGAAGTCGCCCAGCTGGCCGGCCAGTCCGAACCGGTCGCCGTACAGGTAGCCCCACATCAGCGAGGCGACCACGGCGGGCACCGCGTACGGGATGAACAGGCCGATCCGGAACAGGCCCGGGCGGCGCAGCCGGCCGCTGTCGACCGCGAGCGCGGCCACCAGCGCGAGGCCCAGCATCACCGGGACCTGCACCACCAGGAAGAGCAGCACCCGCCACAGGCCGGCCCGGAACAGCTCGTCGCCCAGCGCCCGCCGGTAGTTGTCCAGGCCGACGAAGACCGTGCCGCCGATCAGCCGCTCCTGGAACAGGCTCAGGTAGGCGGCGTAGCCGAGCGGTGCGGCCACCCCGATCACGAACACCACCAGGAACGGCGCGAAGAACGCCAGGCCGTACCCGCCGTGGTTGCTGCGGCGGCGCGCCCGGCGGCGGACCGGTGCGGCGGCGGGGGCGGGGCGGGAGGGTGGCCGAGAGGGGCCGGGCGTGAGGGTGCGCTGCGACGTGCTCAAGGGGAGGGCCTTTCGGCGGATGTTTACGCCAACATGACGTTGGCGTTGAGTGTTGACCCGGTGTTGCCGGGGCGTCAAGCCGTCGTCACCTCGTGATGCGGCTTCGTGATCGGACCGCGGCCGGCGCGAGCGCCCCGGCCGGTTGGTGAATCCGCAGGTCAGGGCGGACGTCGAGGGGGAGTGTCGCCCGGCTGTGGGAGCAGAAAAGCAACCGACGGGTAGGTCACGACCGGGTATCAGGTAGGTGCGTGGCTTGACTGCGACGCGGGGCCGCCCGTCTCATTGTGGCATCACGTTTGATCGTGTTCGGTTGTCTGTTGACTTTCGTGCGCTCTGCCGATCGGTCCAGACTCCTGCGCCAAGGAGCATCCCCATGACTCGAACCTCCCCCACCCGTGCCCTCGCCCCGGCGGCCCTGCTGCTCGCCCTCGGTCTGGCCGCCACCGCCTGCTCCACCGGGAAGCAGAGCGCCGCCGCAGACGGCCAGGTCGCGCCCGTCACCGGGAAGATCTCGATCACCTACCTGCAGAAGCAGGGCGACCAGGAGTACTTCGTCGGCGAGGCGGCCGGCGCCAAGGCCAAGGCCGCCGAGCTCGGCATCGACCTGAAGGTGGTGAACCTCGGCAACGACGCCAACAAGACGGTCAGCGAGGTGCAGTCCGCCGTCGCGCAGAAGTCCGACGGCCTGATCATCGTGGTGCCGGACCCCGCGGTCGGCCCGCAGGTGGTGCAGACCGCCCGGGACGCCAAGGTCGCGCTGCTCACCTCCGACGACCAGATCTGCGCCAACGGCCCCGACCCGTCCGCCTGCGCCAAGGAGCAGCTGGTGCCGCGGATCGGCTTCTCCGGCGCGCAGATGGGCGGCGAGGTCGGCAAGCGCGCCGCCGCGGAGTTCAGGAAGGCGGGCTGGAACCCGGCCGAGACCCGGACGATCTCCGCCTGGAAGCAGGACGTCACGGTCTGCGGTGACCGGGTCAAGGCGGCGAAGGACGCCTTCGCGGCGGGCGCGGGCGCCGAGGTGAAGAACATCGACGTCGCCACCGACAACACCCCGACCGGCGCGCAGGACAAGGTCGCCGCGACCGTCACCGCCAACCCGGGCGTCAAGCACTGGGTGGTGTGGGGCTGCAACGACGAGAACGTGCAGGGCGGCGTCACCGCGCTGGCCAACGCCGGGGTCAAGGCGGACGACGTGATCGGCGTCGGCCTCGGCGCCTACCTGGCCTGCAAGGACTGGAACAGCGGGCAGCCCACCGGCATGAAGGCCGCGCTGTTCATCAACGGCAAGGACGTCGGCGCGCTCGCCGTCCAGACCATGTACGACCGGCTGAAGAACGGCAAGGAGATGCCGGCCGAGGCGTTCGCCCCGACCAAGATGGTCGACGCCACGAGCTGGAAGGACGCCGGCGTCAGCTGCGGCTGACCCAGGCCAGGCCGGCCCCGACCGCCCCGACCGGGGCCGGCCCCGCGACACCCCCGGCCCGCACGCCCCTGCCGGGCCGGGGGCCCCACCGCCCGACCGAACGCCCCGAGGTGACCCGCCATGACCACCCCACCCGTACCCTCCGCGTCCCCGCCCGCCTCGGCCGGCGTGGTCGGGCTGACCAAGCGATTCGGCGCCGTCCAGGCCCTCGGCGGGGTCACCCTGGACTTCCCGGCCGGCCGCGTCACCGCGCTGATGGGCGAGAACGGCGCCGGCAAGTCCACCCTGCTGAAGATCCTCACCGGCGACCACCGCCCCACCGAGGGCCACCTGCTGGTCGACGGCCGCCGCATCGACCTGCGCTCCCCCTCCGAGGCCCGGGCCGCGGGCATCCGGATCATCCCGCAGGAACCCGAGATCATCCCGCACGTCTCGGTCGCCGAGAACGTCTACGCCGGCGCGCTGCCCCGCCGCGCCGGACGCCGCCTGGACCGCGCCGAACTGCGCCGCCGCATCCGCGCCGACCTGGACCGCCTGGGCTTCGCCGGCGTCCTCGACCCCGACCTGCTCGGCTCCGAACTCACCCCCGCCCAGCGCCAGTTGGTGGAGATCCTGCGGGCACTCACCGGCCCCGCCAAGCTGATCGCCTTCGACGAGCCGACCTCCTCGCTCTCCGAGCAGGAGACCGAGGCCCTGTTCGCCCTGATCGGACGGCTGCGCGAACAGGGCGTCGCCGTCGTCTACGTCTCGCACCGGATGCAGGAGATCTTCCGGCTCGCCGACCGGATCGCGGTGCTCCGCGACGGCGAACTCGCCGGCGTCCAGGACGCCCGCGACACCGACGAGGGCGCACTGGTACGGCTGATGGTCGGCCGTGACCTGACCTCGGCCTTCAGCCGGCGCCGGGTCGCCACCGACCGGCTGGTGCTCGACGTGCGCGGCCTGACCACCGACCAGGTCCGCGACATCGACCTGCGGGTGCACGCCGGCGAGGTGGTGGGCCTGGCCGGACTGATCGGCGCGGGCCGCTCCGAACTCGCCCTCGCGCTGGCCGGCGACCTGCCGGTCCGGTCCGGCACCGCCACCCTCGACGGCCGGTCGCTGACCGGCGGCGGCCCGCGCGCCGCGATCCGGGCCGGCCTGGCCCTGGCCCCCGAGGAGCGCAAGGCGCAGGCGCTGTTCCTGCACCGCTCGATCCGCGACAACACCTCGCTCGCGGTGCTCGGACGGCTGCGCCGCCTGCGCTTCGTACGCCGCGCCGCCGAACGCGAGCTGGCCCGCGGCTACGCCGAGCGGCTGCGGGTGCGCACCCCCTCGATCGAGCAGGAGGTCCGCACCCTGTCCGGCGGCAACCAGCAGAAGGTGGTGCTGGCCCGCTGGCTGGCCCGCGAGCCCGCGCTGCTGATCCTCGACGAGCCGACCCGGGGCATCGACGTCGGCGCCAAGGCGGAGATCTACCAGATCATCGCCGACCTGGCCGAACAGGGCGTGGCCCTGCTGGTGATCTCCTCCGAACTGCCCGAACTGCTCGGCCTGGCCGACCGGATCGTGGTCATGCAGGACGGCCGGATCACCGGCGAGCTCGACCGCTCCGCGGCCACCGAGGAGGCGGTCCTGCAACTCGCCATGGCCGACGACCTCCGCCCCCACGCCACTGCCGTCCCCGCGCAAGGAGAGCCCGCATGACCACCCTGTCCAGCCCGCCGACCCGGTCCGAGGCCGCCCGGTCCGCCCGCGCCGCCCGCCGCGGCCGCCCGCTCGCCGCCCTCGGCGGGCAGAACCTCAGCCTGATCGGCGCCCTGATCGCCGTCCTCGCCGTCTTCGGCACCCTGAACGACAACTACCTCAGCCTGACCAACCTCCAGGTCATCGCGGAAGCCGCGACCATCACCGGCCTGCTCGCCGTGGTGCAGACGGTGGTCATCATCTGCGGCGGCCTGGACATCTCGGTCGGCTCGCAGGCCGGAGTGGCCTCCGTGGTCTCCGCGATGGCCTTCACCTCCGCCGGCTCCAACGCCTTCGCGGGCATCGCGGCGGCGCTCGGCGTCGGCCTGCTGGTCGGCCTGCTGAACGGCGCGGTCATCGTCTACGGCCGGGTCAACCCCACCATCGCCACCCTGGCCGGCCTCGCCGCCTACAAGGGCCTCGCCCAACTGCTCTCCGACGGCCGGGCCCAGGGCTACGTGCTCGGCGACGACGTCTTCGTCTTCCTCGGCCGCGGGAAGATCGGCGGACTCCCCGTGATGGTGTGGCTGCTGATCCTGGTCGCGCTCGCCGTGCACGTGCTGCTGAAGTACACCGACCTGGGCCGCAACCTCTACGCCGTCGGCGGCAACGACACCGCCGCCCGCCTCGCCGGCATCAGCATCAACAAGTACCTGATCGCCGTCTACGGCCTGATCGGCGTGGTCGCCGCCGTTGCCGGCGTGCTGCTCACCGCCCGTACCGGCAGCGGCCAGCCCACCTCGGGCAGCGAGGGCCTCGAGCTGAAGGCGATCACCGCGGCCGCCCTCGGCGGCTGCGCGCTCAAGGGCGGCAAGGGCGGCGTCGGCGGCACCCTGCTGGCCGTCGCCCTGCTCGGCGCGCTGGAGAACGGCCTCACCGTGCAGGGCATCAACTCCTTCTGGCAGAACGTCGCCCAGGGCGCCCTGCTGGTGGCCGCGGTGGTCATCCAGCAGCGCCGCAGCGGCGAACGGGCCGTCGGGCTACCCGCCTGACGTCCCCCCGGATCCCCGTCCCCACCACCGCCGGGCCCGCCACGGGCCGCTCCACGGGCGTAGCAGCCCGGGCCGGCGGGCGGGGGCGGACGGCGGGCGGCCGTTGAGGGTCGGCCCACCCGCCGCGAACACCGCCCCGGTTGCTGCCGGCAACCGGGGCGGTGGTTTTGCCGCGCCCGCGTCCCGCTACCATGTTCACGCAGACATGATGGAGGGACCGGTATGGACCAGCAGACGCCCGGCGGGATCGCCCGCGGCAAGTCCCGGCCGCCCTCGCAGGCCGACGTCGCCGCCCTCGCCGGGGTCTCCTCGCAGACCGTGTCCCGGGTCGCGAACAACCGCAGCAACGTCGAGCCGGAGACCCGCGACCGGGTGCTCTCGGCCATGCGGATCCTCGGCTACCAGCGCAACAGCGCGGCCCGGGCACTCACCCTGGGCCGCTTCCACGTGCTCGGCGTGGTCACCTTCGACGTCACCGCGCAGGGCAACGCCCGCACCCTCGCCGCGATCTCCCGCGCCGCGCAGCGGGCCGGCTACTCGCTGAACGTCGTGTGCGTCGAGGACCAGACCGAGCGCGCCGTGCAGCAGGCCGTCCGCCAGCTCACCGACCAGGCCGTCGACGGCCTGGTGGTGATCGAGGCGCAGATCCTCGACCGGCCCGGCTTCAGCGTCACCTCCGGCGTCCCGGTGGTGGTCGCCGACGGCGACCCCGAGCGCCGCTTCCCCTCCGTCGACACCGACCAGGCGGCGGGCGCCGCGGCCGCCACCCGGCACCTGCTCGACCTCGGCCACCGCACCGTCTGGCACATCGGCGGCCCGCACGACTCCTACGCCGCCCGCCGCCGCGCCGCCGCCTGGCACGCCACCCTGAAGGCGGCCGGCGCGCCGACCCCGCCGCTGCGCTACAGCGACTGGACCGCCGCCGCCGGCTACCGGATCGGGCAGGAGCTGGCCGCCCGCTCCGACGTCACCGCGGTCTTCGCCGCCAACGACCACCTGGCGCTCGGCCTGGTCCGCGCCCTGCACGAGGCCGGCCGCCGAGTCCCCGAGGACGTCAGCGTGGTCGGCTTCGACGACCTGCCCGAGGCGTCCTACTACCTGCCGCCGCTCACCACCGTCCGGCAGGACTTCGAGGAGGTCGGGCGGCTCTGCGTGGCCCGGCTGCTCGCCCAGATCGAGTCCCCGGACGACCCGGCCTCGGCGGGTCCACCGGTCGCGGTCACGCCGCAACTGGTCGTCAGGTCCAGCACCGCGGCGCCCTCCTGACACGCCGTCGGCGGGTGTCGCCCCAGGGGCCAGGAATCATTGATATAGCCTCCTTAAACGATTGGGTGATGGACTGTTATTAACTTAGTACCATCTGGAAAAGTTGCTTCAATTTCAAGTTCTGTAATCATGTTAGCTACGCCATCCATGACATCTTCCTCGTTTAAAATTGTTTTTCCATAGCTCATGAGTTCAGCTACCGTTTTACCATCACGCGCGCCTTCTAATAATTCATCACTGATTAAAGCAAGTGCTTCAGGATGATTAAGTTTAAGTCCTCTTGCTTTTCTCCTGCACCAGGCGGTAGACGGTGAGTTGCGCGGTGGCGGGGACGTGGGTGTGACCGCCGTGGACCTCCAGCCGGGTCGGCAGTCCGGCGGCGCT
>NZ_JBFAQR010000058.1:0-46965 GCF_040678815.1 Kitasatospora sp. NPDC049285
CGCCACCGCGTAGTAGTCGTCCGCCACCGACCGCATCAGATCCTCATCCGCCTCCGGCCACGGCATCCCCGTCACGAACGAGAAGAACCCCGCGATCTCAGGCGAAGGATTGATCGACACGACAACAACCACCTATTCGACATCGCCACCGACCGCGGCAGACACCGGCCTTCCCCAACCGGCCTTCCCCAGAGGAACGACACCTCCATCGACCAGGGTTCACTCACAGACAGTGAACGACACCAGCGGATGGGTACGCGGACGCGCGCACCGCCCGTCGAACCGGCTGGATGCCCCGGGCCGTTCTCCCCGCCGTGGGCGGCCGGCGTTCGGGTGCGGCGCGCCACCGATTGGGAGGAGACCCATGGCCTGGTATCAGGGGCCGTGCCGGATCACGGTGACAGCGGTGGCGGCGGACTTTCCGCAGCGGGCCGTGGTGACGGTGCCCGGCGCCGGCGCACCGATCGTGATCGAGGGCACCGTGGGGGAGAGCCGCCTGATCGAGGCGCCCGGCTTCTCACTCGCCCTCGAACACCTCTACGAGGGCAACTGGCGGCCCAACATCCGTGCCGTGCAGGGCAAGTGGACGTACGTCGAGGGCGGCCGCAGCCAGATCGTCCGGAGCAAGGACGTCGACTGGCCGGGCGATCGCACCGAACGCAACCTGGTGCTGCGCGTCGACCGGCTGGAGAAGCCCGAGCAGACCCCGACGCCCACGCCCGCCCGCTCCGCCACCGTCTCCGCGGCGCTGCGCCGGACCACCGCGGGCGTCCCCACCTCCGGCACCCAGCGCACCGTCACCACCTCCGACGCCCCGACCCGCTACGGCGCCCCCACCACCTCGGGCGGTCCCGCGACGCCCGACTACGGCACCACCACCGGCGACTCCGCCACCCCGCGCAGCACCAGCTCCGGCTGGGACTCCGCCTTCGGCTGAGCCACCAGGGCCACTGACGGGCCGTCATCGCGTGCTCGCCGCCCGGGCCTGCCGGTGGCCGTCGAGCCCTGCCTGCCGGCCCGACCCGTTCCCACCGATGTCGACGGTCGTGCCAGGCATCCCGGTTCACCCGGAGAAGGAGTGAACTGCGGGCGCGGTACGGCCCGTTCCGCCCGGTGATCGCCGCCACGCGGGCACGGTGAGCACTCCGTGGCCCGCCGACGAGAGGAGAGCCGTATGAGAGTGGACCGCGGAGCGTACCGGCGCCCCGAATGGCCGAAGGAAGCTTCCCCGAGGGACTCCACGAGGCCGGACTGCGGCTGCGCGCCCGCGTCGCCGCCCGGATCGACGCCGACGGCACCCTGCGTGACCCCTGCCGCAGCCGTGTCCTGGAGACCGCCCTCGCGCTGCGCCTGCTCGACCGCACCGGCGAGCCCTCGCCCTGCCGCCCCGGCCTCACCGCCTACCTGAGGGCCGCCGCGACCGGCCCCGGCGGCCCCGGCGACATCGACCGGCTGCTCGCGACCGCCGCCCTGGACGGCGCCGGCACCCTCCCCGCCGACATCGTCGCCGACACCCTCGCCCGGTCCCCCGACTTCACCGGCTCCCGCAAGCGGGCCCTCCTGGCCGCCCTCTGGTCACTGTTCGGTCCCCCCGGCACCGCCGGCACCCCCGGCACCCCCGGCACCCCCGGCACCGCGGACGCCGGCCGGACAACGCCCGCGCCCCTCGCGTTCGACCCCGCCGCGTTCGCCGCCGACGGCCTGCACAGCTGGGCCGAGGTCCAGAACACCGCCGTCAAGGTGATCCTGGCGACCGCCACCGACCACCCCGAGGCCGTTGCCGAGACCGACCTCGCGCTCCTCGCGGCCACCCTCACCGGCCAGGACGGCATCTGGGAGGGCAACCTGCTCATCCACCTCTCCGTGCTGCACGCCCTCGCCCCGCTGCCCGGCTTCCGCGACCTGGTCGCGGACGGCATCGCCCGGCTGACGCCGCATCAGCGTGCTGACGGCGGGCTGCCGTTCGTGACCGACACCGACACCTGGTGCACCGCCACCGCAGTCCTCGCGCTGCACGCCACCGGCCTGCCGGACGCCGAACTGCGGCGCACCGCTGACCGGTTGGCCGTTCTGCAGCGCCCCGACGGCGGCTGGTCCTACACCGAGCGGGCCGAACTCGCCGACGTCGACGACGTGTCGGTCGCGCTGGAGGCCCTGCAGGCGGTCGATCCCGCCCGGTACGCCGTGGACATCCAGACCGGGCTCGGCTACCTCACCGCGATCCGGGGCGCCGACGGCGGTTGGCCCACCTACGTGGCCGGCGCGCCGTCCGAAGCGTGCATGACGGCGGCCGCGCTGAACGCGCTGTCCGCCCGGCCCGCCGACCACCACGAGCTGCTGGCCGAGGGCCTGCGGTACCTCGCCGACCGGCAGCGTCCGGACGGGTCGTTCCCGCCCGACTGGAGCGCCAGCCGCCACCACACGCTGTTCCGCGCCCTGCTGGCCACCGCCCGGGCCGGCCTGCCCGACACCGCCGCCCGCCGCCGGATCGCCGCCCGCGCGCTGGACGCCGTCCGCGGTGCCCAGAACCCCGACGGCGGCTGGGGCATGCAGCCCGGCGAGCCCAGTGACGCGGTCTCCACCGCCTACGCGCTGATCGCCCTGTGCGTCCAGGACGACCCCGGGCCCGCCGCCCGCGGCGCCCGCTTCCTGCTCGACCGGATCGGCGAGCACGGCGAACTCGACGCCGTCTCCGACTCCATCGGCCCTCGCCCGTTCCGCTTCACGGTGCCCGCGCTCGGCGAGATCTTCACCCTGCTCGCGATCGGCCACCTGTGGTCCCGCCTGGGGCTGTACGGCGACGGCGACGGCGACGGCGCGCCCGCCGCGGGTCGGGGCACGCACTTCGGCATCCGTGTCCCCGAAGCCCCGACCGAGGACCTCGCCCCGGTGCGCGCCGAGGTGCTCGGCTGGGCCGAACACCTCGGCCTGATCCGCGATCAGGCGCAGCGGGACCGCGTCGATGCCGCCGGTTTCGAGCAGGCCGCCGCCCGGATGGTGCCCGGCGCGCTGCCCGGCCGCACCGCGCTGTTCGGCCAGTGGATCCTCTGGGTGTTCCACCTCGACGACCACTTCGACGAGCAGTCCGAACTCGGCCCCGCCGACGTCCGGGCCGCTTGGGAGCCCTACCTCGCCATCGTCCGCGGCGAGGGCCTCGCCGACCCCGCCGAGCCGGCCCAGCTCGCCCTCGCGGACCTGTGGCGGCGGACCGCGTCCGGCGCCTCCGCGCACTGGCGCGAGCGCTTCGTCTTCCACCTCGCCAAGCAGCGCGACGCCGCGGTCCGCCAGCACGAACTGCGCAGCCGCGGTGAACTGCCCAGCCCCGCCGAGTACC
This sequence comes from Kitasatospora sp. NPDC049285, assembly GCF_040678815.1. NCBI lineage: Bacteria > Bacillati > Actinomycetota > Actinomycetes > Kitasatosporales > Streptomycetaceae > Kitasatospora > Kitasatospora sp. NPDC049285. Next base: position 3,335 of record NZ_JBFAQR010000058.1, read on the forward strand.
GGCAGCTGCGCCGGGACGCCAACTGCCCGGCCGCGTTCTACCTGCTGGAGCAGCTGTACGGCTGCGAGATGCCGCCGGAGCTGGCCGCCGACTGGACCAACCTGACCGACGCCGTCAACGACGTCACCGCCTGGTGCAACGACATCGCCTCCGCCGACCGCGAGTCGGCCTGCGGCGACCCCACCAACTACGTCGCCGTGGTGCGGCACCACCACGAGCTGGAGCCGGACCAGGCCGTCGGCCTGGTCCGGGCCGCGATCACCGAGCGGATGGCCGACGTGGAACGCGCCGAACGCGCCCTGCTGGCCCGGTCCGAGCGCGTCCTCGGCGCGGCCGTGTCCTCGGTCGGCCTGCTCGCCCGGGTCCAGGCCGAACTCCCCGGCACCCACCTCGGCTGGCTGCTCGCCTCCGGCCGCTACCGCACCCACACCACCGGCGCGCCGCTCGCCGCTGCCGCGCCGCTCGCCGCTGCCGCGCCGCTCGCCGCTGCCGCGCCGCTCGCCGCTGCCGCGCCGCTCACCGCTGCCGCGCCGGTCTCCGGCTGAAGGGAACCGCCACGATGACCTCGACCACCCTCGCCCGGCCGACCGCGCCGCTCGCCCCCGGCGGCCTGCCCGGCCTCGGCCACGGCCTGCGGATGCGCCGCGGCGGGCTGCTCGCCTTCCTGGAGTCACTGTCCGCGCACGGCGAGGTGGTGCGGATCGGCCTCGGCCCGCACCCCGCCTTCGTGGTGACCACCCCTCAGCTCGTCCGGCAGGTGCTGGTCGGGGAGGCCCGCTCCTTCCACAAGGGCCGGCTCTTCGACAAGGCCCGCCCGTTCCTGGGCAACGGCGTGATGCTCTCCGACGGCGACTTCCACCTCCGCCAGCGCCGCCTGGTCCAGCCCGCCTTCCACCGGCAGCGGATCGAGGGCTACGTGCGGATCATGGCCGAGGGCGCGGCCGCCACCGCCGACTCCTGGCGGGCCGGCCGACCGGTCGACGTGCCCGCCGAGATGTACGACCTGGTGATCGCGGTCCTCGGCCGCACCCTGTTCTCCACCGAACTCGGTGGGTGGGCCGCCCTGGAGGCCCAGCGGTCGATGCCGGTCATCCAGGAGGTGATCGCCCGCCGCACGGTTTCCCCGCTGACCTTCCTGGAACGCCTGCCCACCCCCGGCAACCGCCGCTTCGACCAGGCCATCCACCGGCTGCGCGGCGTCCTCGACCGGGTGGTCGCCGAGGCCCGCGCCGATCGGACCGACCGCGGCGACCTGTTGTCCATGCTGATCGCCGCCCGGGACGCCGAGACCGGCGAGGCGATGCCCGACGAGCAGCTGCGCGACGATCTGGTCAACATCCTCGCCGCGGGCATGGAGTCCACCACCCACTCGCTGGCCTGGGCCCTGCACCTGCTCGGCGCCCACCCCGAGCACCAGCTCCGCGTCCGGGAGGAGATCGACCAGGTGCTGGCCGGGCGCGCGCCCGCCGTCGCCGACGTCCCGCGCCTGCACCACCTCGGCAACGTGGTCAAGGAAACCCTGCGCCTGTACCCGCCCGCCGGCCTCTTCATGCGCCGCGCCATCGCACCCGTGGAACTGTCCGGCATCCCGTTCCCGACCGGCACCGAGGTGATCGTCAGCCCCTACCTGATGCACCGTCACCCGGGGCTGTTCCCGAACCCCGACCGCTTCGACCCCGACCGCTGGGACCGTCCCGAGACGGCCGACCTCCCGCGCGGCGCGTACCTGCCCTTCGGCATGGGCAACCGGCTCTGCCTCGGCGACACCTTCGCGATGACCGAGATCCCCGTCGTCCTCGCGACCCTCCTCGCCCGCTGGCAGCTCACCCCCAGCCCCGGCTGCGACGTCCGTCCCGTCCCGGCCGTCACCATCTCCCCGTCCCCGTTCACGATGCTTCCCCACGCCCGCACCTGATGCCCGGTCCGGGCGCCTGACGCGCCGACAGCGGCGGCCCCGAACCCCCTGGGCAGGGAGTTCGGGGCCGCCGCTGTCGAGGTGTCAGCGCACGGGAGAGGCCAGCAGGTCCTCCAGGTAGCCCGGGCCGTCGGCGGGGAGTTCGTGGGCGCGCTGGTAGCGGATGGTGCGGCGTTCCCAGTGGTAGTAGCCGTCCATGATGGTGCGCAGGTGGACCGAGACGTACTCGTCGAGGGCCGCCACGCCGCCCAGCAGGCCGGCCAACTCGGGTATCTGGTCGGAGAGTTCGGCGTAGTCCTCGAGGGCGCCGGTGATCATGCCGCCGGCCGTGTCCAGGGCGCGGACGCGGTCGCAGGCGAGCTGGTGCTCGATCACCAGGACCAGGTTGGCGGTGTCGCCGCGGGCCTCCTCGCGTTCCAGGGTGTAGACGTCGTTCAGCCAGACCGGGACGTCCATGGCGATGCCGCGCAGGCGCTGCAGGAGCGGACTGAAGCGGACCGACGCGGGCAGTTCGACGCCGCGGATCCGGTCGATCATCTCGACCACCATCTCCATCGCGCCGGACTCGCGGCGCAGTTCGACGAAGTCGTCCAGCGTCGGCGGGCGGCGCTCGACCCGGAAGACCGCCTCGTGGGCCATCGACGCGTAGAAGCGTTCCCACAGGTGGGTCATCCGGCCGCACCAGGACGGCGACATGCCGTGGCGCAGCCGGGGCCACAGCTCGCCGAAGGCCCGGGCGAGCGGGAAGTCCGGGACCGGGGCGCCGGCCGGCAGGTGGAGCAGCGCGATCAGCTCCTCGCCGACGGCGGCGGCGCGGGCCGGATCGGCGCCGAGCGGGCCGTCGAACTGGTCGTCCAGCAGGAACCAGTAGCCCAGCAGGTCGGTGTAGAGCTGCAGGCCCTCCTCGTCGGCCGACGGGAAGAGGTAATAGGAGAGCGCGGCGATGTCCCAGGCGTCGTAGCGGGCGCGCGCATCGGCGCCGGTGAGCAGTCCGTGCGCGGTCGCCCACGCCAGCGAACGCGCGTTCAGCCGGTCGACCAGCTCGTCGGCGCGCGGCGGTGCCGGCGGGAACGGGTAGTCGATGTCCTGCGGCACGGTTCCTCCAGCAAGGTGAAGCGTCGGATCAGGGGTCCCGACCGGGAGGAACGGCCGACTCGCCGGGCCGGTTCGACGCGCCGCCCCCGCCCGGTGAACCGCCGCCCCGCGGGCCCCGTTTGTCCGGAGGAGTGCTCCACCGTCCCGCCGCACCGAGGAGGAACCCGGCCGTGACCGTCTCCGCGCTCCCCGCCGCCCTGCTGGACCCCGCCGTGATCCGCCGGGAGGTCGATGCCCGGCTGGACGCCTTCATGGCCGACAAGGTCAGGGCTGCCGACAGCCTCCGGCTGCCCGCCGAACTCGCCGGGATGCTCCGTGAGTTCCTGCTGAACGGCGGCAAGCGGGTGCGGCCGCAGCTGTGTGTGATCGGCTGGCTCGCCGGTGGCGGCGACCCCGCACCGCCCGCCCGGGTGGTCCAGGTCGCCGCCTCGCTGGAGATGTTCCACGCCTTCGCACTGATCCACGACGACGTGATGGACCGCTCCGCCACCCGCCGCGGCCGCCCCAGCATCCACCGCGCCCTCGCCGCCCTGCACGGCGCGGACGTCAACGGCGCGGACGTGCCCGGTGCCGACCGGATCGGTGAGAACGGCGCCGTCCTGGTCGGCGACCTCGCCCTGGTCTGGTCCGACGAACTCCTGGCCGGCGCCGCCCTGACGGCTGATCAGCAGGCCCGCACCCGGCCCGTGATCGACGCGATGCGCGCCGAGGTGATGTACGGCCAGTACCTCGACGTGGTGGCCGGCACCGCGCCCGCCGACGACACCGAACGGCCGCTCACCGTCATCCGCTACAAGACCGCCCGCTACACCGTCGAACGCCCCCTCCAGCTCGGTGCCGCCCTGGCCGGCGGCGGCCCCGCCGTGGCCGCCGCGCTCACCGACTACGCGCTGCCGATCGGCGAGGCCTTCCAGCTCCGCGACGACCTGCTCGGCGTCTTCGGCAGCCCCGACGAGACCGGCAAGTCCAGCCTGGACGACCTGCGCGAAGGCAAGCACACGCTGCTGCTCGCCCTCGCCCTGCAGCGCGCCGACGCCGACCAGCGCGACACCCTGCACACGCTGGTCGGCGACCCGGAGCTGGACGAGGAGGACGCCACGCGGGTGCGGGCCGTGCTGGAGGCGACCGGTGCGCGCACCGCGATCGAGCGGCGGATCGACGAACGCCGCGCCGAGGCGCTCGCCGCACTGGTCGCCGCGCCGATCCCCGCCGCCGCGGCGCAGGCGCTGGTCGACTTCGCCGACACCGCCACCGTCCGCGTCGTGTAGCCACGCTGACCGACCGTCACATCCCAGCGCGCCGGAGGATCCGTTGCCGAAGAGGAAGCCCACCCGCGGCAACCGCAAACCCGCCCGCAGCACGCCGCAACGGCGACCCGCCGCCGCACGACCCGCACCGCCCGCCGCTCCCGCACCGGTGCGGGCCGCCGTCGCGGTGGAGGAGCCGTGGCAGGAGGCCCGCAGCGCGGTCCGGCCGACCGGCGGGGACGCGGCGCGGACCAAGGTCGAGGACGCCGTGCTGGTGCTGGTCAACGAACGGCGCCGCCGCGCGGGCCTGGCGGTGCTCACCGTCGACGAGCGGCTGCGCACCTCCGCCCGCCGGCACAGCGCCGACATGGCCGCCCGCCGCTACTTCGCGCACGTCGCCCCGGACGGCGCCACCCCCAGCGACCGGATGCGCGCGGCCGGCTACCCGCAGCCCGCCGCCGAGAACCTGGCCATGGGCCAGCGCACCGCCCACGAGGTCGTCCACGCCTGGTGGAACAGCCCCGGCCACCGCCGCAACCTGCTCCACCCCGAGGCCCGCACCCTCGGGGTCGGCCTCCACCACGGACCGGACGGCACCCCCGAAGGCCCGTGGTGGACCCAGCACTTCGGCTACCCGCTCTGATGAACGCCCACCGCGGGCTCGAGGCCCTCGACGGAAAGGAACGCGATGTCCGACTCTGACTACGAGGTTGCCGTCATCGGTGGCGGACCGGCCGGTTCGGCCATGGCCTCGTAACTCGCCAAGGCCGGCATTCGCTGCATCGTGCTGGAGGCGGAGCGATTCCCGCGGGCCCACGTGGGGGAGTCGCTGGTGCCCGCGACGACCCCGGTGCTCTCGGAGATCGGCGTGCTGGAGAAGGTCGACAAGGAAGGGTTCCCGCGCAAGTACGGCGCGGTCTGGACGTCCGCGCTCGACGACGAGGTCCCGGAGGCCGGGTACCGCGCGCGCCGGCGCCGCTTCCGGCTCTCGGTGGCCGAGGTCCAGTTCGCGGAGCGGGAACAGCCGGGCGTCCAGCTCGACTACACCTTCCACGTGGACCGGGGGCGCTTCGACGAGCTGCTGCTCGACCACGCGGCGGAACTCGGCGCCACGGTGCTCCAGGGCGCACGCGTCCAGCGGGTGGACCTCGACGGCGAGGTCAAGGAGGTGGTCTACCGGGCCGACGGCGCGGAGTCGACGGTCCGGGCCCGGATGGTCGTGGACGCCAGCGGCCGCGGCACCCTCCTCGGCCGGCAACTCAGGCTGAAGACGGCCGATCCGGTGTTCGACCAGTACGCGATCCACGCCTGGTTCGAAGGACTCGACCGGGAGGCCGTGAACGGCACCGACGGGGCGGGCGAGCACATCGTCATCCACTTCCTGCCGATGACCGACACCTGGGTGTGGCAGATCCCGATCACCGACACCGTCACCAGCGTGGGCGTGGTCACCCAGAAGAGCCGGTTCAAGGCGGCCGCGAGCGACCTGGAGAGCTTCTTCTGGGAGTCGGTCGACTCGCGGCCCGCCCTCGGGGACGCCCTGCGAGCAGCGTCCCGGGTGCGCCCCTTCAAAGCCGAGGGGGACTACAGCTACTCCATGCGGGAGCTGACCGGGGACGGCTGGCTGCTGATCGGCGACGCCGCGCGGTTCGTCGACCCGATCTTCTCCAGCGGCGTCAGCATCGCGCTCAATGGAGCCCGGCTGGCCGCGCAGGACATCATCGCCGCGGCCCGGGCCGGCGACTTCGGCCGGGCCCGGTTCTCGGCGTACGAGACGACACTCCGCTCGGCGGTCCGCCACTGGTACGAGTTCATCTCCGTCTACTACCGGCTCAACGTGCTGTTCAGCGCCTTCCTGCACGACCCGGAGCACCGGGTCGAGGTGATCAAGGTGCTGCAGGGCGACGTCTACGACGGCGCGGAGCCCGCCGCGCTCGCCGCGATGCGCGAGGTCCTCGCGAAGGTCGAGCAGAACCCCAACCACCCGTGGCACAAACACCTGGGCTCCACCAGCGCCGGGTCGATGTTCGCGCGTACCTGAGACCCCGTCAGCGGTTGGAGATCCCGTGCCGTCGAACCTTCTTCCCGTCCCTCCCCTGCCGGCCCATCAACTCCTGCTGTTCCTCCTGCAACTCGGCGTCCTGCTGCTCCTGGCGCTGGTCCTGGGCCAACTGGCGGGCCGGATCGGACTGCCGGCGGTGGTCGGCGAGCTGGCGGCCGGCGTGCTGGTCGGGCCGACCCTGCTCGGCCGCGCCGCCCCGGAGCTGTCCCGGTGGTTCCTGCCGCCCGTGTCCGACCAGTTCCACCTGCTGGACGCGGTCGGCCAACTCGGCGTCATCCTGCTGGTGGCGGTGACCGGCACAGAGATGGACACGGCCCTGGTGCGCCGCCGCGGCGCGGCGGCGCTCGGCGTCGGCGTGGCCGGCCTGGTCGTGCCACTCGGCCTCGGCATCGCGGCGGGCTACCTGGTGCCGCGACCGCTGCTGACGGACGGTGCGGACCGGCTCGTGTTCGCGCTCTTCCTCGGCGTGGCCCTGTGCGTGAGCGCCATCCCGGTGATCGCGAAGATCCTCGCCGACATGGATCTGCTCCACCGCGACGTCGGCCAACTCACGCTCGCCGCCGGGATGATCGACGACGTGATCGGCTGGCTGCTGCTCGCGGTGGTGTCCGCGATGGCGACCGGCGGCGTGGACGGCTCGGCCGCGGCCTGGTCGGTGGTGCGGGTCGCCCTGGTCCTGGCACTCGCCGCCACCCTGGGCCGTCCGCTGGTGCGCGGTCTGACCCGGTGGGCCGCCCGCCGTGCGGGCAGCGCACCAGCGGCGACCGCCGTCGCCCTGGTCGTACTGTGCGCGGCCGGCACCCACGCCCTCGGCCTGGAGGCCATGTTCGGCGCGTTCCTGGCCGGCCTGCTGCTCGGCGGCGCGGGAACGGCCGGGGCGGGCGGCGTCGCACCGCTGCGCACGGTGGTCCTGGGCGTCCTCGCGCCGCTGTTCTTCGCCTCCGCCGGGCTGCGGATCGACCTGGCCGCGCTGGCCCGGCCGACGGTGCTCGCCACCGCGACCGGCGTCCTGCTGGTCGCCGTGGCCGGCAAGTTCGCCGGCGCGTTCCTCGGCGCCCGGGCCGGGCGGCTGGGGCGGTGGGAGGCCCTGGCGGTCGGGGCCGGCATGAACGCCCGCGGCGTCATCCAGATCATCGTGGCGACCGCCGGGCTGCGCCTGGGCATCCTGACGCCGAGCGTCTACACCATCGTGATCCTGACGGCGATCCTCACCTCCGTCATGGCCCCGCCGATCCTCGGGTACGCCACCCGCCGGATCACACCGACCGCCGACGAGGAGGCCCGCCGCCGGCGCGCGCTCGCCGCGCAGAGCGACCTCCCCTTCACTCCCGCGAACTGGCGCACGCCCGTCGCACCGCAGCAGAGGTGACCCGCCGATGGACTTCGCCCTCACCCCGGACCAGCGCCTGCTGGCCGAACGCACCCTGGAGTTCTGCACCAAGGCGCTCAACGCGAGCACCGCGCAGCGCGAACCCGAGCACCGGTTCGGCGCCGAGGAGTGGCGCCGCTGCGGCGAGTTCGGGCTGCTCGGGCTGAGCGTTCCGACCGGCCACGGCGGGCTCGGCCTGGACTCGCTCGACACCGCACTGGCGATCGAGGCGTTCGGGAAGGGCTGCACCGACACCGGCCTGGTCTTCTCGGCCTGCGCCCACCTGCTGGCCTGCGCGATGCCGATCGCCGAACACGGGGACGAGGCGCTCAAGCAGCGCTACCTGCCCCGGCTCGCCACCGGCGAGCTGATCGCGGCGAACGCCATCACCGAGGCGGAGGCTGGCTCGGACGTCTACGCCCTGCGGACCTCGGCGGTGCGCGACGGCGACCACTACGTGCTGTCAGGTACCAAGAGCTTCGTCACCAACGCGCCGGTGGCGGACGTCTTCCTGGTGTACGCGATGACCGACCCGGCCGCCGGCTACCTGGGCATCAGCGCCTTCCTGGTGGACCGCGACACCCCCGGACTGCGGATCGGAGCGCCGTTCGCGAAGACCGGCCTGACCACCTCCCCGGTCGCCGCCGTCTACCTGAACGACTGCCGCGTGCCGGACTCGAACCGGCTCGGTCCGGAGGGCGCCGGGCGGAGCATCTTCGCCCGCTCGATGGAGTGGGAGCGGTCCTGCCTGTTCGCCGCCTACGTGGGGGTGATGGACCGTCAGCTCGAGCACACCATCGCCCATGTGACCACCCGCCGGCAGTTCCGCAAGCCGCTCGCCAGGCAGCAGGCGGTGGCCCACCGCATCGCGGACATGAAGCTCAGACTCGAAACCTGCCGGCTGCTGCTGTACCGCGCCTGCTGGCGCCGGGACCAGGGCGAGGACGCCACCCTCGACGTGTCACTCGCCAAGCTGGCGATCAGCGAGGCCGCCGTCCAAGGCGCGCTGGACGCCGTGCAACTCCACGGCGGCAGCGGGGTGATGCAGGAGACCGGCATCGAACAGCAGCTGCGGGACGCCGTCGCGGCCCGGATCTTCTCCGGCACCTCGGAGATCCACCGCGACCTGATCGCCCGGAGCGTCGGCCTGTGAGACTCGAACAGCTGGTCATCGACGCCGCCGCCGCGCACCCCGACGCACCGGCCGTCAGCGGTCCCGACGGCACCCTCAGCTATCGCGAACTCGACGCGCTCGCCGACCGCATCGACGCCGAACTGCGCGCCCTCGGCGTGTGGCCCGGCGACCGGGTGGCGGTCTGGCTCGACAAGAGCGCACACACCGTCGCCGTGCTCCAGGCCGCACTGCGGACCGGCGCCGCCTACGTGCCGCTCGACCCCCTGGCCCCCGCCCCGCGCGCGGCCGCCCTGATACGCGACTGCGCCCCGGCGGCACTGGTCACCACCGAGGAGCGGCTCGCCCGGCTCGACGAGGCACTGCCCGCCGAGCACCGGCCGGCCGTGCTCACCACGCCGCCCGGCGGCCCCGGCCGGTCCGGCTACGGCCGCCACCCGGGCACCGGCAACGGCGGCGGCCCGGCGCCGCAGGCCGACGGCGGAGCCGAGGACCTCGCCTACATCCTCTACACCTCCGGCTCGACCGGCCCGCCCAAGGGCGTGCACCTCATCCCGCCGGGAACACCGGGCCGTGCGCTGGTCGACCTGGTCCACCGGCACCGCCTCACGGTCTGGTACTCGGTGCCCTCCGCGCTGGTCCTGATGATCGAGTACGGCGGGCTGCTGACCCGCGGCAGGCTGCCGCTGCGCGCCGTCGTCTTCGCCGGCGAGGTGTTCCCGATCGGCCCGCTGCGGGCGCTCCAGAACCACCAGCCGGACCTGGAACTGCTGAACTTCTACGGCCCCACCGAGACCAACGTGTGCGCCTACCACCGCGTCACGCCGCTCCCCGCCGACCGCACCACCCCGGTCCCGATCGGAACCGCCTGCTGCGGCAACCGGATCCGGGCGGTCCGTCCCGACGGCCGCGAGGCGGCCGTCGGCGAGGAGGGCGAACTGCTGGTCGACGGCCCGACCGTGATGGCCGGCTACCACGGCCGCCCGCCGCACCGGGGCCCGTACGCCACCGGCGACATCGTCCGCCGGTGCGCCGACGGCGCCTACGAGTACGTCGGACGGCGCGACCACCTGGTGAAGGTCCGCGGGCACCGGATCGGACTCGGCGAGATCGAGAGCGCCCTGCTCGCCCACCCGGCGATCACCGACGCCGCCGTGGTCGTGGCCGGCGAAGGACTCCGCGCACGGCTGCACGCCTTCGCGGTGGCCCGGCAGACGGCCGGGCCCGGCGTCTCCGCCACCGACGTCAAGCGCTTCCTCTCCGAACGGCTCCCGCGCCACCTGGTCGTCGACCGGCTCGACTGGCTCGACCGGCTGCCACGCACCCCGAACGACAAGGTCGACCGCCGACAACTGCTGACCCTCTGCACACCACCACAGGAGGACTGACCACCGTGAACGACATCGAACGCGCAATCCACCGTTTCATCGCCGAGAGCCTGCTGGAGGACGAGGAGTTCGAACTCACCGTCGACACCCCGCTGCTGGAGTACCGGATCATCGACTCGCTGAGCGTCGAGGAACTGCTGGTGCACGTCCACGACACCTACGGCGTCCTGATCGAGGACCTGCCGCCGACCGACTGGGACACCATCGGCAAGCTCGCCCGGATCATCGCCGCCAGGAGGGTCGCCGGTGTTTGACACCTCGTCGGCCCCGCTCTCCGAGCACTCGGGCTACCGCCGCTCGGCCGGCTCCTACCACCTGGTGCACCCCACCAGCGGAGCGGAGGTCAGCGACGCGGTGCTGGCGGCCAGGGCCGCCGGACTCGGGGTGCGCGTGCGCGGCAACGCCTGCGCCATGAACGGCACCAACATCCCGCTCCCCGGCGAGCTGCTGATACCGACCACGGCACTCGACGGCTACCACTTCGCGGCCGAGGGCACCATCACGGTGGGCGGAGGGGCAACCGTCCTGAACGTCAACTCCCTACTGAACTCCCTCGGTTACACGCTACGCATGCACAACGAGGGCGGCCCGGCGGCCACCGTGGGCGGGTACCTCAGCGCCGGCGGGGTCGGCCCGGGCGCCGAGCAGTACGGCGGCTTCTGGGAACAGGTCACCGAAGTGGTGCTGGTCACCGGCACCGGCGAGCCGATCACCGTCCGGCCCGGCGACGAGCTGTTCCGGTGGCTGTTCGGGTCCATGGGCCAGCTGGGCATCGCCGTCCGACTCACCCTCACGATCGCGCCCCGCGAAGGCGCCACACCCGTCTACCCGCTCGGCCGCACCGGCCGGATCGAACCCCGGGTGCCGGACACGCCCAAGCGCGTGTGGCTGGAGACGTACGTCCCGGCGGAATGTGCGGCGGAGGCCAGGATGGCGCTACGGAGGATCGGCATGCCCTATCGACACCTGTGGCAGCCGCGCCTGGCCACCTTCGAACGGCGGATCCGGTTCGTCTCCTTCACACCCCCGCTGCTCTCCGCCCACCGGGGAGACCTCGCCCTGGTCGGCGAGTGGGGCGACCTCCCCGAGCACCCCGACTGGCAGGCACTGCGCGGCCTGAGCCGGGAGATCTCCACGTGGACCGGCTCCGACCACCGCTTCCGGCGCTACGCCTCCGCCGACCTGGTGTTCGAGGACTTCGACTACCGGAGCCACTACGGCGAGGCGACCCTGCGCGACTTCGCCGCGCTCAAACGGCGCTTCGACCCCGACGGCATCCTGGTGCGCGGCCCGCTGTCCCGCGCGCTGGCGAGCGCCTGACCGCGGGAGACCGGATGGAGACTCCTGCACCGACCATGGTCCAGTACGGCGAGTCCCGGGTCCGGGCGCTGTGCGAGGCCGCCGGTCTCGCCGCCCGGGCACCCGAGATCGTCGACAACTACCGTCTGCTGAGCGGATCGTGGGGCTCGCGGCGGATCGACCGGCCACCCCGGTGGTCGTACGCGACCGCTGACAGCACCCCGCTGGAGCTCTCGGTGGTGCTGGAGGACCGCCTCACCGGTCTGGGCGTCGCGGTGGAGGCCCAGGCTTCCCCCGCGACCGCACCCGCCTACTGGCGCAGCGCGAGCGACCTGACCGAGCGGCTGGGCAGCCGGTTCGGCCTCTCACTGGAGCGGCTGCGCCGGGTGGAGGACCTGTTCCGGGTGGACGGGCCGCTGCCTCGGCACCAGTCGATGGCGACCTACCACGCGATGGGCTGGTCCGAGCGCGGCCGACCCGCCGTCAAGCTCTACTTCTGGGCGGGGAGTTCCGGTGCCGGCCTGCTCGGCCCGGTCGGCGCCGAGGCCCTCGACCGGCTGGGCCTCTCCGCACAGCGGCAGCGGATCAGCGCCGCCCTGCACCCCGAGGACACCGTCTCCTACCTCAGCCTCGACCTCACCGAGACCGGTGCCGCGCGCACCAAGCTGTACGTCCAGCACCGCGGCGAGCTGACCGCCGACCGGCTGGAGCGGCTCGGCCGCCTCGCCGCCGACCACGCTCCCGGGGAGGCGGCCGCGCTCGTCCGAGCGGCGGTCGGGGCGGCCGCCGCCTCGAGCTGGCCCCCGGGCACCTCCGCGCGAGACCGGATGCAGTGGCTGTCCAACCGCCGTCGGCACTGGCCGGCCGGCACCTACCTGTCCATGACGGACGGGGTTCCCGGCGCCATCGAATCGGCGGTCCACCAACTCGCCCTGCCGCCGCTGTGCCGCAGCGACGCCGAGGCCGCGGCCCTGGTCGAGCGGATCCTGACCGAGTTCGGCGTCGGCGCCGAGGCCGCAGCCGCGTACCGGCGCTGCCGTGACGCCCTCACCCGGCGGCCGCTGGCCGCCGAGCGGTACGCGCACACCTTCGTCAGCGCCAAACGGCGCGCCGACGGACGTCCGCGCGTGGTCGTCTACTTCAACCCGCGGATGTTCCTCGCCCGCCACGGCCTGTCCAACGGTGACCTGCGTCAGGCGCTGCGGTGGGCCGGTGCGGACGGTGCGGCCGGTGACGTCGGCACGGACGGCGGGGTGGCGCTCCCGTCGAGCAGCGCGTGGAGCGCCGCGGAGAACGCCCTCGGGTGAGTCAGGTAGCCCTCGTGGCCGCCCGGGAACTCGACCGGCTCGCACGCGAGCAGGCCGGCCAGCGCGACGGCGCCCTGGTACGCCGTCGACCGGGCCGAGCTCGCCCCGACGGCCGGGACGATCCGCACCGGTGACGTCCGCAGCGCCGCACGGCCGACCCGGGTGAGGCTGTAGCGGCAGGTCGCGCCCGCGTCGTGGGCGAGGAAGCGGTCCATGTTGGCGATCTCCCGCGGACCGGGCCGGGACCACACCACCCCCGGCTCACGGTCCATCAGACCCCCGCCGAGCGCCTTCGCGTACGTCCGCAGCGCCGAGATCCGCCCTTCGGCCCGATAGGTGGCCTCCATCCGCTCCTGGAGGCGCAGTGCGGCCTCCCGCTCCGCCGCGTCGAGCAGCGTCACCGCGGGCGGCTCGTGCGCGACCAGGGTGCGCACCCGCCCGGGGTGACGCAGTGCCAGGTCGAGCCCGATCACCGCGCCGGTGCTGCAACCGAACACCAGCGCCCGGTGCTCGGTGCGGGAGGCCAGCAGCCGCTGTGCGTCGTCGCTGTGCGTCTCCAGGCAGGGCGGCGGGGCGTCGTCGTCGAGCCCGCTGCGCGAGAGGCCGCGCCGGTCGTAGCTCAGCACCGTGTACCGCTCGGCGAGCACGTCGGCGATGCCGTCCGGGGTGTCCGCGTCGCCGCCGCCGCTCGGCAGCAGCAGGAGCAGCGGGCCCGACCCCCGGACCTTGTAGTGGAGGACGGCTCCGGGCACCCGGAGCCGTCCGGTCTGCGAAGCGCTCATCGCTGCCTCCCGGCGGGTTCCCCGGCCGGTCGACCGGCCGACGGCCGGGCCCCTGGGCGCAGTGCCAGTGGCACCGGCTCCCACCAGGTGACGCAGCGCCAGAACCACTCCAGCGGGCCGTAGCGGTGCCCGGCCAACCACGCGCGGCTCGCCGCCGCCTGGACGGCGAGGACGGCCACCGCCAGGCCGAGCGCCCGGTACCACCGGTCGGAGCCGTGCAGGCCCAGAAGCGGGGACGCCGCGAGCACCAGCACCGTCGCCGACACGTAGTTGGTCAGCGCCATCCGCCCCAGCGGGGCGAAGAACCCGGTCAGCGCGGGCCGCAGGGGGGTCCGCAGCCACAGCAGGAAGCCGGAGGTGTAGGCGAGCGCCGTCAGGAGGCCGGCCACGGTGGCCGAGCGGGAGGCGACGGCGTCCAGCCAGGTGCGGTGCTGCCAGACGGTGGCGGCGACGGCCGCGGGCGCGGCGAGTGCGAAGACCACGGTGAGCTGGCGGGTGCGGGCGGCGATGGTCTCGGCGATGCCGTAGCGGGCGGTGGCCGAGCCGAGCAGGAACAGGCCCGGGATCAGCGCCAGGCCGCCGCCGGCCAGCGTGCACCCGGCCAGCGTGAGCGCGGCGCCCGCGTAGAGCGGTGCCGGGCGGGGAAGCCGGGCGGTGGGCAGCAGCACCAGCAGGCCGGCGATCGCATAGGGCAGCAACGCCTCGCCCGGGTGCAGCAGTTGGTGGGCGGCGCCGAGCAGGCCGAGGGCGAGCAGCCGGCGGGCGACGACCGGGAAGGGGAAGCCGGTCCGGGCGGCTGCGCTGTCGAAGAACAGGGCGAAGCTCAACCCGAAGAGGAAGGAGAAGATCGGGAAGAACCGGTACTGGACCGTCAGGTCGAGCGCCTCGCGGACGGGGTGGAGCCGGCCGGGCTCGACGGCCCCGGGCATCCGCGTGAGCTGCGGGACGTTGACCAGCAGGATGCCGCACAGGGCGAATCCGCGCAGGGCGTCGAGGTCGTCGATGCGGGGCCGTCGCAGGGTCGGCTGCACGCGGAGGTCTCCTCGGGTGTCGGGAACGCGTCGCTTCGGAGTACGCGCCCCGCCCCCGCCCGGGTTCACCGCCCGCGGCGCCGCAGCACCGCCACGGCCGCCACGGCGACGGCCAGCAGCACGGCCGAGGCCGCCAAGGGCCAGATCGCGTCCCCCTCGGACGGCGACGCGGCGGCCGGAGCGGACGGCGCGGCGCCCGGCCCGCCCGACGGTGCGTCAGGAACCGGCTGTGGAGCACCGGCCGAGGTCCGCTCGGCGAGCTGCTGGGGGTACAGGCAGGCCGGCTCGACCGGTGCGCCGTCGGAGACGCGGATACCGTCCGCCTGGTCGGCCACCGGTGTGCCGCGGGTGCCGAAGGCCCAGTTGTGGGCGGTGGGCGGCTGCTGGATCGCGAAGTAGTCGACGTCGGCGTTCCACATCACCTGGTTGGCTCCGGCCCAGCCCTGGCCGGAGCCGGCATTGCTGCGGTCGGTGAGGGCGAGGTCGTCGGCGGGGCCGCGGGAGCCGCGCATCGTGAGGCAGTCGTAGAGGGTGCCGGTGGCCCAGCGCTGGTGCGGACCGGCGTCGAGGCGGAAGCGGCCGGTGTTCTCCGAGGTGCACCGGGTGAAGACGTTGGGGCCCGCGACCCGGGGGCCGGTGGTCCAGGCGTGCAGGTTGCTGCCGGTGACGCGGCAGCCGGTGACCAGGTTCTGCTGGCCGTCGACGGAGTACGCGGCAGGCTGCGCGAACGGGGCGCGCTGCGGGATCGCCTGGTCCATCCGGGTCGCGGCGGTGTCGGCGAAGGTGATGCGGGAGGCGCTGTCGCCGATGGAGCCGATCCCGGCGCCGAACCGGTCGGCGGTGACATCGCGCAGCCAGCCGTCCTGGACGGCCGAGAAGCGGGCGAGGGCGGCCTTGAAGTACCCGCCGGTGTCGTAGCCCGCCGCCTCGGTGAAGGCGAAGCCGTCCGCGCTCAGCGACTCCACCCCGACCTGGGAGATCCGGCCCGGAAACGCGTACGGCCAGACCACCGCGTGGGTGTACTCGCGCTCCAGGGCGTTGGTCAGCGGCGCATCCAGGGTGATCCGGTTGCCGTCGACGGCGGTGACGGTGCGTCGGAACTGCAGGCCCGCGCCGGCCGGCCAGGGGTGGGACGCGGTGCCGTCGTCGCGGGCCGGGATCGCGTCCATGCCGATCGCGTGGATCCAGCCGTCCTCCTGCGGCCGCTGCACGACCACCTGCTGACCGGGCGTCAGGCCGGCCGCCGAGTCCAGGGTGAGCACGCTCGCGCCGACCGGGACGTAGGCGTCGGCGACGGCGTGCGCCGGGCCGGAGCGGGTCGGCTCGCCGGTGCCGGCCAGCTCGACCAGGGCCCGCGGGTCGCCGGAGGCGAGCAGGAGGGTGCCGTCGGAGCCGCTGCCCGCGCCGCGCAGCACCACGCCCGAGGCGGTGATCCGCAGCGGGTTGCCGACCCGGTAGCGGCCGGCGGCCAGCCGGACGGCGCCGCGCAGACCGCCCGGGCCGGGCGGGAGCGCGGCCACCCGGTCCAGGGCCTGCTGGATGCGCGCCGTGTCGTCGCCGGACGCCGCGGGCTGCAGGGTGACCGCATCGGCGGCCGTCGGCAGCGGACGGGTTCCGCCCGCGTACCCGGCGGACGAGAAGTCGGGGACGCGATTGCCCCGGGCGTCCTGCCCGTACACCAACCGCCCGCCCGTGAACGCCAGCCAGCTGGCCGGGTCGCCCGCCGCGTCGCGGCTCGCAGCCGGCTTCGGGGAGGCGGCGGGGGCGGGCGGCACCGGCACCGCCAGCAGGCAGCACAGGACGGCGGCGGCAGCCGCGGCACGCCGGCCGGGACGGGGCGGACGCATGGCACTCCTCGCATCGGGTCGCCGGTCTTCGACACCTGGAGGACGGCTCCGCAACGAATCGGGTTCAGGGTGAACCGGGACCACCGCCCGGGCCGTAGTCCTGGCAGAGCCCGCGCGAAGCGCGCGGTCCCGACGGAGGGCGCCGCAGAGATGACCACCCCCTCGCATCCGACCGACCGGGGCGTCTTCCCGGAACCGCGCGGCGCCTGCCCGTTCGCCCCCGCACCGGCCTACGAACAGGCCCGCGAACAGGACCCGGTCCGCCGGGTCACCCTGCTGGACGGTTCGCGGCCCTGGATGGTGACCCGCCATCAGGACGTCCGCAGCGTCCTCGCCGACCCGAGGTTCTCCGCCGACGCCCGCGAACCCGGCTTCCCGTTCCCGTTCGCCGCCCGCAAGTTCGTGCTCACCGGCGAGCCCCCGTTCGTGCGCCTCGACGGCGCCGAACACACCCGGCAGCGCCGCATGGTCACCCGGCACTTCACCGCCCGCCGCACCGAGGAGCTGCGCCCCAAGGTGCAGGAGATCACCGACCGGGTGGTCGACGCGATGCTCGCCGCCGGCGACGGCGCCGACCTGATCACCGCCTTCGCGCTGCCCGTGCCCTCGCTGGTGATCTGCCACCTGCTCGGCGTCCCGTACGAGCAGCACGACTTCTTCCAGGACCGCAGCCGCACCCTGGTCGACCACTCCGCCACCCCCGAGCAGACCGCCGCCGGCTGGACCGACCTGGTCGGCTACCTGGAGGAACTCGCCGAGGCCAGACTCCGCGAACCCGACGACGGCATCGTCTCCACCCTGGTGAACGAGGAGGGCCAGACCCCCGCCCAGGCCGCCGCGATGGCCCGCGTCCTGCTGGTCGGCGGACACGAGACCAGCGCCAACATGGCCGCCCTCGCCGTCCTCGCCCTGCTCCGCCACCCCGACCAGCTCGCCGCGCTGCGCGCGGAACCCGCCCTGCTGCCGAACGCCGTCGAGGAACTGCTGCGCTACGTCACCGTGGTCGGCGACCCCGGAATCCCGCGCGTCGCCGTGGTGGACGCCGAGATCGGCGGGCAGCCGATCCGGGCGGGGGAGGGCGTGCTGTGCATGCTCCCCGTCGCCAACCGCGACCCCGCGGTCTTCACCACACCCGGAGCCCTCGACCTGCGCGCCGACGCCCGCCGGCACGTCGCCTTCGGCGTCGGTGCCCACCAGTGCCTCGGCATGCCGCTGGCCCGGCTGGAACTGCAGATCATGCTCGGCACCCTGCTGCGCCGCCTGCCCGGCCTGCGCCTCGCCGTGCCGTTCGAACAACTCCGCTACCGGGAGCGGGCGTTGATCCACGGCCTGGTGGAGCTGCCCGTGATGTGGTGAGCCGACCGCGCTGCCCCGCGGGCCGACCGCCCCGGCGCTCGGCCGGTCGCACTGCCCCCGGTCGGCGTCGTCAGCGCTCGGTGCGGGCCACGGTGTCGAAGTGCGCCGAGACGGTCTTGCCGCCGCCCACCCGGGGCGCCCAGCACAGGTGGTCGGACAGCTCCCGGACGATCTGCAGCCCGCGCCCGCCGCAGGCCAGCCGCCCGTCGTCCGGGGCGGACTCCGCAGCGCCGGTCGGCAGCGGTACGGCGCGCGAGTCCTGGTCGGTGACGTCCAGGAAGAGCCAGCACGGGCGGGTGCGCAGCGCCACCGTGACCTGCCGCTGCACGCCGGAGCTGACCAGTCGTTCGTCCGGCGCGGCGTGCCGGGCGGCGTTGCCGACGAGTTCGGAGACGCACAGCTCGACGTCGTCGGCGAGCTCGCCGAGGCCCCAGTCCGTCAGTGCGCGGCGCACCATCTCCCGCGCCGCCCGGGCGCAGGACGGGTCGTCGCTCAGGACGGCCAGCGAGCGCCAGCGGGTGGGCAACGGGTCGAGGACGAGGTCGAGGTCGAGGTCGACGCCGCGGTCGGTGCGGCGATCTGTGCGGTGATCGGTGCCGTTCATGGCGTGCTCCTACGGGGTGCGGCCCGGGTGGACGTGGCCGCGGAGTCGACGCGCGGCACACGGTCCTCACCGGAGTACAACGGACGGACCCCGTCCGGCGGTTGATGATCCTTCCGCCGGAGGCGAACGCCGACCCTAGGGCTTGTCTGACAATTCGCGTCGCATCAGCGCGCGGCGTTGGGCGCCCGGCTGGGCGTGCGCCCGAGTCGCCCTCGTACTGGACGTACTTGGGTGATTCGGGCGTGCGTCCAGGCGGGATGCCCGGCGTCGCGCGCGCGGCGGGAATTGTCAGACAAGCCCTAGCGGGTCAGGTAGACCAGCGCGCCGACGAGCGGCGGCAGGATCAGCAGCGCCGCGACCATGACGAGGCCGCGCAGGACCCAGATGCCGACTCGGTGCTTCGTGGGCGGTGTCATCGCAGGTGGTTCCCCTTCGTGGTGTGTAGTGCCCCGGAGGGAACGGCCGTGGCGGCCGGGCGGGTTCAGTTCCGTGAAGGCCAACTCACGCGTACGCCTTGACCGGGTCCGGCCAGGGCTCTAGCTTTCCTGGCTTAGTAAGGAACTCTTCCTAACTATGGGAGCAGCTGATGGTCACCCCCACGAAACCCTCCGGCAGGCGCACCGCCCTCACCGCCCTGCTCGCCACCGCGCTGGCCACCGCCCCGCTCGCACTCGCCGCCGCCCCCGCGCACGCCGCCACCACCGGTCTGGTCCGCATCGACCAGACCGGCTTCCTGGCCGGCGAGACGAAGCAGGCCTACCTGATGACCTCCGCCGCGGTCTCCTCCGCGAGCTACAGCGTGGTCGACTCGACCGGCGCCACCGTGAAGACCGGCACCGTCGGCACCACCAGCCTCGGCTCGTGGAACACCGCGTACCCCGCCGTCTACCCGATCACCATCGGCGGGCTCACCACACCCGGCACCTACCACGTGGTGGTCACCGGCGGCGTCAGCGCCTCCTCGCCGAACTTCAAGGTGACCGACGCGGCGGGCCTGTACGGCAAGTTCGTCGCCGACGGCCTGACCTTCGTCCAGGGCCAGCGCGACGGCGGCAGCGTCATCGCCGGGCCGCTCGGCCGCAAGCCCGCCCATCTCAACGACGCGACCGCCAACGTCTACGCGACGCCGTCGTTCCAGAGCGGCGGCTCCGACGTCATCACCAACAGCGACCTGTCCAAGGTCGGCGGACCGGTGAACGTCGCCGGCGGCTGGTCCGACGCCGGCGACTACCTCAAGTTCACCCACACCACCGCCTACGGCGACGCCGTGCTGTTCGCCGCCCAGCGTGCCCTCGGCGCCGCCGCGCCCGCCGGGCTCAACGCGGAGGCGCACTTCGGCGCGGACTGGCTGAACAAGATGTGGGACCAGTCCACCAAGACCCTGTACCTGCAGGTCGGCGTCGGCTCCGGCAACGCCTCCGGCAGCTTCGTCGGCGACCACGACCTGTGGCGGCTGCCCGAGAAGGACGACGGCGACACCGCCACCGCCGACCGCTACGCCGCCGCCCACCGCCCGGTGTTCCGGGCCGCCAACCCCGGCGCGCAGATCAGCCCCAACCTGGCCGGCCGGGTCTCCGCCGCGTTCGCGCTCGCCGCCCAGGTCGACGCGACCGCCAACCCGACCCAGGCGCAGGCCTACTATCAGGCCGCCACCTCGCTGTACGCGATGGCGAACACCTCGGCCCCGCCGAGCACCCTCACCACCGCGGTGCCCAACGACTACTACCCCGAGTCCACCTGGCGCGACGACATGGAGTTCGGCGGCGCCGAACTCGCCCTCGCCGCCCAGGCGCTGGGCCAGAACGCCACCCCGTACCTGACCGCCGCCGCCGGCTACGCGAAGGGCTACATCGCGACCGACACCGGCGACACCTTCAACCTGTACGACACCAGCGCGCTCGGCCACGCCGACCTGATCCAGGCGATCAAGAACGCGGGCAACCCCGGCGGCCTGGCCGTCACCACCGCGGACCTGGTGAACGACCTCAAGCGGCAGACCAAGGTCGGCGCCGACCACGCGGCGAGCGACATGTTCCACGCCGGCGCCAACTATGCCGACTTCGACGTCGACTCGCACAGCTTCGGCCTGCTCGCCGTCGAGGCCCTGTACAAGCAGGCCAGCGGCGACGGCAGTTACGACGGCTACGCCACCCAGCAGCGCAACTGGCTGATGGGCGCGAACCCCTGGGGCACCAGCTTCATGGTCGGCGAGGGCACCACCTTCCCGCACTGCATCCAGCACCAGATCGCCAACATCAACGGCTCCACCGACGGCACCGGCGCGATCCCGGTCGGCGCGGTGGTCAACGGGCCCAACGCCTCCAGCATCTTCAGCGGCGGACTCGGCAGCTACCAGACCGGCATGAAGGCCTGCCCGCCCGGCGGCGCCGACCCGTTCAACGCCTACACCGGCCACAGCAGCCGCTACGTCGACGACGTCCGCTCCTGGCAGACCTCCGAGCCCGCGCTCGACATGACCGGCTCGGCGATCATCGGCGCGGCGCTCCAGCAGGCCGCCAACGGCACCACCACCCCGCCGGCGGACGACTTCTCACTGTCCCTCAGCCCCGCGAGCGGCAGCGTGCAGCAGGGCGGCACCGCCACCGCCGCGCTCACCACCGCCGTCACCACCGGCAACCCGCAACAGCTCACCCTCACCACCAGCGGCGCCCCCAGCAGCGTCGCCGTCTCCCTCAACCCCGCGACCGTGACCGCCGGCTCCGGATCCACCCTCACCGCGACCGTCAACGCGACCACCGCGCCCGGCAGCTACCCGATCACCGTCACCGCCACCGGCCCCACCGGCGGCACCCACACCGCCGTCTACACCCTGACCGTCACCAGCAGCGGCGGCGGGACCTGCACCGCCACCCAACTCCTCACCAACCCCGGCTTCGAGAACACCACCCCCACCTGGACCCAGACCTCCACCCTCGGCTTCCAACCCATCACCACCGCCACCACCGCCGAACCCGCCCACACCGGCTCGAAGATCGCCTGGTTCAACGGCAACAGCACCGCCGACACCGACACCATCGCCCAGACCGCCACCCTCCCCGCCGGCTGCACCACCACCCTCACCTACTGGCTCCACGTCGACACCACCGAGAACACCACCACCGCCACCCCCGACACCCTCAAAGCCCAACTCCTCGACACCAACGGCACGGTCATCACCACCCTCGCCACCCACACCAACCTCGACAAGGCCACCGGCTACACCAAGCACACCGCCGACCTCACCCCCTACGCCGGACGCACCGTCACCCTCAAATTCACCGGCACCGAAACCGACACCAACGGCGGCACCACCAACTTCACCCTCGACGACACCACCCTCGATGTCGCTGCCTCGACCGCCCCGGCGGACGACTTCTCGCTCGCCCTGGCCCCGGCCAACGGGACGGTGACGGCGGGTCAGTCCGCCACCGCCACCGTCTCCACCGCCGTGGCCTCCGGCGCGGCGCAGACGGTCGCGCTGACCGCGAGCGGGCTGCCCGGCGGGGCGAGCGCCGCGTTCAGCCCGGCCTCGGTGACCGCGGGCGGCGGTTCCACGCTCACCGTCACCACCGCGGCGAGCACCCCGGCCGGTACGTACCCGATCACCGTCACCGGCACCGGGGCGTCCGCCACCCACACCGCCACCTACACGCTCACCGTCACCGGCAGTGGACCCTCCGGCGGCAGCTTCGAAGCCGAGGCCGCCGGCAACACCCGCACGGGCCGGGCCACCGTCGTCGCCTGCGTGCCCTGCTCCGGCGGCAACCGCGACGGCTACCTCGGCACCGTCACCGCCGGAACCGGCGCGCTGACCTTCAACGGCGTCACGGTCGCCACCGCGGGCAGCTACCAGGTCCAGGTCGCCTACACCAACGGCTCCGCCTCGGCCCGCAACGCGGACATCTCGGTCAACGGCGGGGCCGCCCAGACCGTTTCGTTCGCGCCCACCGGCGCCTTCACCACCGTCGGCACCGTCACGGTCACCCTGACCCTGACCGCCGGCACCAACACCGTCACCTTCGCCAACCCCTCCGGCGCCGCCCCCGACCTCGACCGCCTCGTGGTCCCCGGCACCCCCGGCTGACCCACCCCGGCAAGCACTGCCCCGCGGTGATCGGCTCGGCCATGGTCTACCGCGACGGCTCGCACGTCGCCGCGACGTACGACAAGATCACCTGGAAGTGGTCAGTCGAACGCGGCGGGCCCGGAGCTGTCGGCTCCGGGCCCGCCGCGTTGTCCGGCCGGTCGCGTTGTGCGGGACCGTGCGGGTTCAGCTGACGGGGGACCAGGTGCCGAACCACTGCTCGGCGTCGTACTCCTCGAAGCGCTCCACCTCGGTGAAGCCGAGCTTCGCGGCGAGGCGCAGCGACGGGCCGTTCGCGAGCTGGCTGGAGAGCACCACCGGCTCGTCGGGACGCGCGGCGGCGACCCAGGCGAGGGCCGCCGCGCAGGCCTCGGCGGCGTAGCCGTGCCCCCACGCGTGGGGCAGGAACAGGTAGCCGAGTTCGGTCTCGTTGCCCTCGGGGCGGACGTGGCCCGGGCGTTCCGGGTCGCGCCGGTCGAGGGTGACCAGCCCGATCATCGCCCCGTCGAGCTCGACCACGAACAGTCCCGGACGCGACCTGGGCACCTCCGGCACCGCTCGCTCCAGCTCGTCGCGCGGGCGGGCCCCGCCGACGTAGGTGCCGACCTCCGGCGAGGCGAACAGCTCGATGACCGCGGGCCGGTCCCGCGCCTCCGGCGCGCGGAGCACGAGGCGCTCGGTCCTGATCGGGGTGCGGATCTCCTGAGCTGACATCCGAACAGGCTAGCCGGTACCCGAACCGCCGCGAGCGGGCCGGGAGATCAGGCCGGGATGGTGTACGCGTCGCCGTAGACGTGCCAGCGCAGCGGCGGGAGCAGGTCGAGGTTGCCGGCCTGGAGGAAGACGCGCTGCGCGGTGTCGATGCGCGAGGTGTCGTGGCGGGCGGGGTCGCGGAGCATCGCAGCCTTGCGGGCGTCCAGGAACGCCGCGATGTAGGCGCTCTCGTCGCCGCCCTGGGACGGGGGCTTGGCCTTGCGGAGGGCGGCGGTGCGGATGCCGCCGAAGCTGTCGGGGTCGGTGCCGGGCCCGTGCATGACCATGGCGTCGTAGTAGGCGAACTGGCCGAGGGCGTGCAGGCCGTCGGCCTTGGCCTGGCCTACCGCGGGGTCGAAGTAGAACCGGTCGCGTTCGGCGTCCTGCGCGTGCTGGAGCTTCGGGTCCTGCGCGGCGCGCCGCCAGTCGGCGACGAAGTCCGGGTCGAGGCCCTGGTGGGAGGCGGTGCCCTCGACCTTCGCGAGGGCGGGGAGGTACTTGACGAGGGCGTTGTCGGGGGCCGCGTCGCGGTAGAGCCGCAGGACGTGCGCGAGGTCGCCCGTGCCGGAGCAGAAGCCGATGATGCCGGCGGTGTAGCCGCGGCCGTCGCCGATGTCCTCGATGTACCGGTACTGGGATCGCCAGTCGAGGGTGGAGTTCTCGGCGCTGGAGACGAGTTCCTGCGCGTACTCCTTCCAGCGCGGGTCGCTCAGGTCGGGGTGGAACACGGGTGCCGGGGTCGGTGTGTGCGCGGTGGGCGTCGTGGCAGCGGGCCGCGGAGCGGTGGTGCCGGCCGGGGCGGCGAGCGGCGAGGCGGTGGTGACGGTGGCGGTGACGGAGGGGTCGGTGACGGTGACGGTGGGGGAGGGGGTCGGTGAGGGGGTGTCAGAGGCCGCGGGAGGCACCCCGGGTGAGGTGAGCGACCGGGCGGGCGTGGCGGCGGAGGAGGGCCGCTGGGCGGGCGCCTGGCGGGTGCCGACCACGGCGAGGCCGGAGCCGACGGCGGCGGCCACGGCGACGGCGATCGCCACCTGCGTGGGACGCGGTCGGCGGCGGGTCGGTGGGCTCTGCATGGTGGGGCGCTCCTGTCGCTCGACTCGGGCTCGCCGCCGGCTGGGCAGCCGGGGACGCGGTCGATAGAACGCGGCGCGTGAAGGGCCGGTTCAGTGGGACCGGCCACAATGGGAAGGTTTCTTAACTAAAGCTCTTGACGGCCTGTCGTCAAGGCCGGGATGCTGCTTCTCCCGCCGACGACGAGGAGTTGCCCATGTCCAGCAAGCGCCCGCCGCTCGCCCGGTGGACGGCCACCACGACCGCCGCCCTGGCGCTGGCCGCGCTCGGGGCCCAGAGCGCGGCCGCCGTCCCGATCGGGGAGAGCCGCACCGGCAGCATGACCTGGTACGACGACGCCGGGTACGGGGCCTGCGGCACCCGGATCGACGCCGCCACCCAGGACCTGGTCGCGGTGCCCGCCGCCTGGTGGACCACCGCCAACCCGAACGACGACCCGCTCTGCAAGGGCGTCTCCGTGCAGGTGACGTACCGGGGCGCCACCATCACCGTCCCGGTGCGGGACAAGTGCCCGAGCTGCGCGGCGGACCACATCGACCTGAGCAGGACCGCCTTCGCCAGGCTGGCCGACCTCGACCTCGGGGTGGTCTCGGGCATCACCTGGCAGTTCGTCGGATCCGGCGGTGGCGGCGGCCCGGTGGTGCTGCCCGCCCCGGCCGGGCTGAGCGTCACCGCGGTGACCGCCGCGAGCGCCTCGCTGGCCTGGAGCCCGGTCTCCGGCGCCGTCTCCTACGCGGTCTACCGGGACGGCACCCGGATCGGCACCGCCACCGGCACCGGCTACACCGCGAGCGGCCTGTCCGCCGCCACCGCGTACCGCTTCAACGTGGCCGCGGTGGACGGTACGGGCACCCTCGGCACCCTCTCCGCCGCGGTCGCCGCCACCACCAGCGCCTCGGGCGGCGGGGGCGGCGGGGCGTGCAACACGCCCTGGAGCGCGGCCACTTCATACGGGCCGGGGACCAAGGTCTCCTACGCGGGCCACAACTACACCGCCACCTACTACTCGACCGGCGCGGCGCCCGACGACCCGGCGTCCTGGGCGGTCTGGCACGACGACGGGTCCTGCTGACGGAGAGCGGGAGCCGCGCAGCGGCCGCGCCCGGGGGCGAGGAGGTCACCCGGGCGCGGCCGGCTCATGAGGTCGGACGGTCAGCCGGTCAGGTGGCCGTCCACTGCTGGTTGGTGTGGCCGTTGCAGGTCCAGATCTCGACGCCGGTGCCGTTGACGGTCTTGTTGCCGATCACGTCCAGGCACAGGGTCGAGGCGATGCCCACGATGCTGCCGTCGGCCCCCAGGGTCCACTGCTGGTTGGTGTGGCCGTTGCAGGTGTAGACGTCGACCTTCGTGCCGGCCGCGGTGGCCGCGCCGACCACGTCCAGGCAGCGGCCGCCGCTCTTCAGCTCCTTGGTGGCCGCGTTGTAGCTCCACTGCTGGTCGGCGCTGCCGACGCAGTCCCAGATGACCTGCGAAGTACCTGACGGGCTGCTCGCGTTGGCGTCGCCGAGGCAGCGACCGGAGGCGGCGCTGACGTAGGTCGTCGAGGCGGGTGGCGGGGGAGCGGTGCCGGTGACGTCGAGGGTGGTGTCGTCGAGGGTGAAGTTGGTGGTGCCGCCGTTGGTGTCGGTTTCGGTGCCGGTGAATTTGAGGGTGACGGTGCGTCCGGCGTAGGGGGTGAGGTCGGCGGTGTGCTTGGTGTAGCCGGTGTTCTTGTCGAGGTTGGTGTGGGTGGCGAGGGTGGTGATGACCGTGCTGTTGGTGTCGAGGAGTTGGGCTTTGAGGGTGTCGGGGGTGGCGGTGGTGGTGTTCTCGGTGGTGTCGACGTGGAGCCAGTAGGTGAGGGTGGTGGTGCAGCCGGCGGGGAGGGTGGCGGTCTGGGCGATGGTGTCGGTGTCGGGGGTGCTGTTGCCGTTGAACCAGGCGATCTTCGAGCCGGTGTGGGCGGGTTCGGCGGTGGTGGCGGTGGTGATGGGTTGGAAGCCGAGGGTGGAGGTCTGGGTCCAGGTGGGGGTGGTGTTCTCGAAGCCGGGGTTGGTGAGGAGTTGGGTGGCGGTGCAGGTGCCGCCGCCGGTGGTGGTGACGGTGAGGGTGTAGACGGAGGTGTGGGTGCCGGTGGGGCCGGTGGCGGTGACGGTGATGGGGTAGCTGCCGGGTGCGGTGGTGGGGGCGGTGGTGGCGGTGAGGGTGGATCCGTTGCCGGTTGTGACGGTGGCGGGGTTGAGGGTGAGGGTGACGTCGGCGGGGGCGCCGCTGGTGGTGAGGGTGAGCTGCTGCGGGTTGCCGGAGGTGACGGCGGTGGTGAGCGCGGCGGTCGCGGTGCCGCCCTGCTGCACGCTGCCCGTGGTGGGGCTGGCGGACAGTGAGAAGTCGTCCGCCGGGACGCCGGTGCCCAGGCGGTCGGCGAGCTGCTGGTCGTACAGGCTGCGCGGCAGCACGTTGGCGCCCGCGCTCTGGAGCTCGCCGTCGCTGCCGGAGGTGACGGTGCCGGTGCAGCCGATCGCCCAGTTGTGCGCGGTGGGCGGGGACTTGACCAGGTAGCTCTGGGTGGTGCAGTTCCAGGCGGTCGAGTTGGCGTCCGCCCAGCCGTGGCCGGTGCCCTGGCTGCCGTAGTCGGTCATGTTCAGCGAGCCCTCCAGCGACACGTTGTCGTAGAGGGTGCCGCCGCCCCAGCGCTGGTGGCCGCCGGAGTCGTAGGTGACGCCGCCGGGCAGCACGGTGGCGGTGCAGTCGGAGAAGACGTTCGGGCCGGACTGACGGGCCTCGGTCTCGAAGGCGTGCACCTTGGTGGCGGTCAACGTGCAGTCCTTGACCAGGTTCTGCTGGCCCTGGAGGGTGTAGCCGTCCGAGCGGGCCGAGGTCGCGTCGTTGACCACCATGTCCAGGGCGCCCGTGTGCAGCACCGAGATCCGGCGGCTCTCCGGGCCGAGGCCGGTGACGCCGTCCTGGCCGAAGTGGTGGGTGAAGACGTTCTGAACCCAGCCGTCCTCCACCGCGTTGAACTCGGAGAAGGACGAGTTGTAGAAGCTGCTGGCGTAGTTGGGGTCGGCGGTCATCGCCTGGCCGTCGGAGCTGAGGTTCTCGATGCCGACGTGGTTGATCCGCGGGTAGGTGTACTCGTAGACCAGCGCCTGGGTGTACTGCTTCTCCAGCGCCGTGGTCAGCGGCACGTCCAGAGTGACCTTGTTGCCGGAGACCGCCGTGATCCGCCGCTCGGAGCGCAGGCTCCAGTTGGGGCTCCACAGGCCCGTCATGCCGAGCGCGTCGATCCACGCCTGGGTGGTCGGCCGCTCCACCACGACCTGGTCGCCGACCGCCAGGCCCGTGGTGCTGCCGAGCGTCAACTGCCGCGCCCCGACCGGGACGTACGCGTCGGTGACCTGCTGCTGGGCACCCTGCACGGTGTACGAGGCGCTGCCGCCGACGGTGACCAAGGTGCGGGCGGTGGCACCGGTGGCGACCAGCGAGGTGGCGGTGGAGTCCGCGGAGGCGCCGCGCAGGACCACGCCGCTCGCGGTGATGCTCAGGGTGCCAGCCAACCTGTACTGCCCGGCGCGGAGTTGGACGGCGCCGCGGAAGCCCTGGGCATCCAGCGGCAGGGCCGCGGCCTGGTTGATCGCGGCCTGCAGCGCCGCGGTGTCGTCGCCGCCGCTCGGCGCGGGCGCGGTCACCCCGGTCGCCACCTGCGGCAGCGCCACCCCACCACCCGCGTACCCGGCGTACGAGTAGTCGGGCACCCGGTTGCCCTGGCCGTCGCTGCCGTAGGACAGGTGCCCGCCGCTGAAGGTGACCCACGGCCCGGCTGCCTCGACTGCGGCCGGGGCCGCCGAGGCGGTGGAGCCGAGGAGGAGCGCCGCCACGGCGAGGAGGGGGAGCGCGCCGCGCCCGATACGTCGTCTCATGCCAGCCGTCGTCCTTAACTGCCGCGGGTGTGATCCGAGTTGACTCGAGTGGACTGGAGTTAGGAAAACTTCCTTACTATGAACTGTCAAGACTCCAGGCAAGCTTGACCAGAGGTATTGACCACTGGTCTGCTATTGGTAAGGATCGCCGACATGACCTCCAGAACCCTCCGTTACCTCGGCTGCCTCGCCGCCGCCGGGGCCCTCACACTGGCCGGCACCCTCTCCTTCGGGTCGCCCGGCCACGCCCAGGCGGCCGAGACCGCCTCCGCCACCCCGCTGAACGTCCAGGAGTGGCTGTACCCGAAGGCCACCGGCTCGGTGGCCTGCTCCGCCCCGGCCGAGTACGCCGACGGCCGGGTGCAGACCGGCGTCCTCAAGCCCGAGTACTACGGCATCGACACCACCGGCACCGCCGTCCTGCTGCCGGCCACCGACCCGCGCTACGCCTGCAACGGCTACAGCGCCGCCAACGCGGCCGACGTCAAGGCGCACTCCGCCCAGCAGTACATGACCGTCTCGCTGGCCGACCTGCCGTCCGAGCGGCTGCTGACCGGCAACGCCGCGCGGAAGGCCGCCGCGATCACCAAGGTGGCCGACTTCACCCGGCAGATCGGCTTCACCGGCGTCGACATCGACTTCGAGAACTACTGGGACTGGACCGCCCAGGACGCCGACAACTTCTTCTCCTTCCTCCAGGACCTCGGCACCGCGCTGCACGCCCGCGGCTTGAAGCTGCAGGTCGAGGGCCCGCCGGACACCACCACCGCGTTCGACTACGGCCGCGCGCTGGCGGTCGGCTCGGACCAGGTCGTGATGATGGTCTACGACCTGGAGTACCAGTCCCCGAAGGGCGCCACCTGCCTGCCGTTCGCCCCCTACGACTGGATGACCGACCTGATCAAGGGCGCACTGGCGCAGATCCCGGCCGCCCAGCGCTCGCGCTTCGTGGCCGGCCTGCCGTCCGAGGCGTACGCGGCGACCAACCAGTGCCAGGACATCACCGGCAACCTCACCGTCGCCGACATGAAGAAGGCCCCCGGCTACTCCGAGGACCCGGCGGTCATCGCCCAGCGCCGCGACCCGGACTCCGGCGAGATCCGCTGGAGCTCCGGCGGCACCTTCTACGACTACGTGGACCAGGTCGCCCTGGACCAGAAGCTCAAGCTGGTGCGCGGCCTCGGCGTGAACGACGTCTCGGTCTGGGTGCTCGGCGGCGGCAACGCCTGGTTCTCCCCGGCGGCGGTGAACGGCACCACCGGCGGCCTGGTCTCGCGGGCGAGCGGCCGCTGCGCCAACGCCCCGAGCTCGGCGAACTCCACCAGGGTGGAGGTCCGCGACTGCGACGCCACCGCCGGCCAGGTGTTCCGCCCGCAGACCGACGGCACCCTGAAGGTGCTCGGCAAGTGCGTCGACGCCTCCGGACGGAAGACCACCGCCGGGACGCCGGTCATCCTCTACACCTGCAGCGGCGCCACCAACCAGCAGTGGACCTTCCAACCGGACGGCTCGATCGTCGGCGTGCAGTCCGGCCTGTGCCTGGACGTGACCGGCGGCAACGTGGTGGCCCCCAACGGCACCAAGCTGGAGCTGTGGCCGTGCACCGGCCAGGACAACCAGCGCTGGACCCGGGTCTGACGGGGCGTCGGGCAGGAGCCGCTGCGCGGACCCCGTCCCCGCTCAGCCGAGGAAGGGGTCCGCGGAGCGCGCGTCGGGGCCGGGCCCGGCGGTCGCCAGGCGGCCGGCCAGGACCCGGCCCCGGCCGCGGTCCCGGGCCAGCGACAGTTGGGAGACGATCTTGTAGCGGTCGCCGCGGTAGACCGAGCGGGTGTACTCCACCACCGTGCCGCGTTCGTCCTCGGTCACCCGCTCGAACAGCAGCGCGGGGAAGTAGGCGGGCACGTCCAGCAGTTCGGCCTCCGCCTCGTCGGTGACGGTCGGCTCGATGGTCTGCACCGCCTCCGCGACGCCCACCGCGTACCGCTGCTCCAGCAGGGCGTAGAAGGAGTTCAGCTCCAGGTCGCGGGCGGTCAGCCCGGGTGCGACCGACTCGGGGACGTGCAGCACCTCCACGCACATCGGCTCGCCGTCGACCAGCCGCAGCCGGGTGATCCGCAGCACCGTCGAGGTCGGCGCCAGCCGCAGGCGGCGGCCGATCCGGGTGCCGGCGGCGATCCGGGTGAAGTCCACGGTGCGGCTCGCCCACGTGCCCTCCACCGGGGTGACGCCCGGTGCGTCGGCGTCCGGCAGCAGCGGCTGGGCGATCTTCGGCCGGGCCACGAAGACGCCCTGCCCCTGACGGCGGGTCAGCAGACCGTCCCGGACCAGCTCGTCGACCGCGGCGCGCAGCGTGGGCCGGGAGACGTCCAGTTCCGCGCAGAGTCGCCGCTCGGAAGGCAGCGCGTCGCCCTGATCGAGGGAGTCGACCAGCTCGAGCAGATGGTCGCGGACGCGGGCGCGCTTCGGGGAGGTCACGGGCCGGATCTTACCACTGGTAACCATCCGAGAGTGCGGTTCACATATGTGTTCGCCAGATGTATTTGCGAACAAGTCATTGACCTCGATGCCGACCAGTCAGCACGATGGGCGCCGTCACCCGCACCCACCACCCCTCCAACTCCCCCTCTTTGGAGGAACGTTGACATCCCGTTCGATTGCCGTGGCGGTCGCCTCGGCCCTGCTGCTCGGTGCCGCGGGCGCCGTCGCGGCCGGCTCCCCCACGTCGGCCGCGGACCGGAGCGTCGTGACGGCGAGCGCCTCGACCGCGCTCACCGGGCTCGACCTGTCGGCGGCCAACCGGCGCGCCCCGGTGGCCGGCCTGTACGACTGGTCCAAGGCCGGCTACCGCGGTGGCGCCGACCTGCCCGGACCCGCCCAGACCAACCCGGCCGCCGGGTGCCGGATCACCGCCGCCGACCTGGCGAGCACCTACCAGGTGCGGCCCGACGACAACGCGGACGACTCGGCCGGACTGCAGGCCGCCATCGACCACATCCGCACCAGCTGCTCGCCCGGCGCGTCCTACGACAGGCTCTCGCTGATCACCCTGCCGGCCGGCGTCCTGAACGTCTCCCGCCAACTCGGCGTCGACGCCGACTACCTGATCATCCGCGGCGCGGGCAGCGGCACCGGCGGCACCCGGATCGTCTTCCGGCCCGACGCCGACACCGTCTACGACACCCTCACCCCGGACGGCTCGGACTGGGACGAGGACGGCATGACCTCCGGCTCCGCCAAGGGCGGCTGGATCTGGCCCGGCCGCGGCCTGTTCCGGGTCCAGTCCCGAGCGGTCGACCCCAGCTACGCCGCCGAGTACGCGGCCGCCCCGGCCAACCGCAAGGACCTCTTCGAGGGCACGGTCAACGTGCACTGGAAGGCCGGCCTCAAGCTGCGCGAGAAGACCGGCGACCCCGGCTTCGCGGCCCGCACCGGCGACACGGTCGTCCCGCTGGCGAGCTCCGGCGCGCTCACCAACCTCAGGGTCGGCGGCCTGGTCAACATCCGCGCCGCCAACTCCCTGAAGTTCTACGCCCAGCAGGACATCCAGCCGACCGACGGCACGCTGCAGAACATCCACATGCGGCAGCAGATCTTCACCGTCACCGCGGTGGACTCCGCCAACCGCACCGTCACGCTCGACAAGCCGCTGGAGTACGACGTCCCGGTCGACTCCACCTCGGACGGCTCCGCGCCGATCGACGGCACCGTCTACGCCTCCAAGGCCTCCCCGTTGGTCGACCCGGTGGTCGGCGTCGGTTTCGAGGACTTCGCCCTCACCCAGGACATGCCCGGCCTCAACCCGGCCGACGCCGTGCACAACTACGGCAACATGGCGCCCACCCAGGAGATGCACGGCATCGTCTTCAAGTGGGCCGCCGACTCCTGGGTGCGCGGCATCCGCACCGAGATGACCGGCTCGCACCCGATCGTCACCGAGGAGGCCTACCACCTCCAGATCGTGAACAACCAGCTGGACGGCTCCTGGAACAAGGGCAAGGGCGGCAACGGCTACTTCCGCGGCTCCCGGGTCTGGGACTCCCTCTACGCCGGGAACACCTCCCGCAACCTGCGGCACTTCACCTTCCAGTGGTCGTCCTCGGGCAACGTCGCGATCGGCAACGACTTCGACTCCGACGTCAACCTGCACGGCGGCTGGGAGCGCCACAACCTGATCGAGAACAACACCTCCGCCGTCCCGTTCGAGCACCGCTCCGCCAACTGCCGCTCCAACTGCGGCGAGGAGGGCGGCGGCGCGCCGGACGACTCGACCTGGTTCCCGATCTGGTGGGCGGCCGGCAAGAAGGCCGTCAAGTGGTCCGGCTCCAGCGGCCCGCAGAACGTCTTCTTCGCCAACACCATGACCAAGCAGGTCACGGCCGGCGCCGCGTACACCCCCTTCTATCCGGACCACCAGCGGATCTACCAGTTCGGCTGGAACGGCACCGCCTGGCACCACCTCGACGTCGGCGGCACCGCGATCCCGGACTGGGCGAGCCGCGAACAGCTCGACTACACCGGCGGCCACGGCGTGGACGCCACCCGCACCGACGCCGGGCCCTCGCTGTTCCTGAAGACGCTGAACGGCGCCACCACCTCGCCGTCGCCGAGCGCATCGCCGTCGCCCAGTGCGTCCCCGAGCGTGTCGCCGAGCGCGTCGCCGTCGCCGAGCAGCTCACCGTCGTCCTCGCCGAGCCCGTCCTCCAGCCCGTCGTCCAGCCCGTCGCCCAGCCCCAGCACCGGCTGCCTCACCGCACGGACCGTCAAGACCTCGTCCTGGAGCAGCGGTTACGGCATGACGGTCTACGTCAGGAACGGCTGCGCGAGCCCCACCACGGCCTGGACCGTCGGGTTCGACCTGCCGGGCGGGACGACGGTCTCCAACAGCTGGTCGTCGACCCGGACGCAGAACGGGCAGCACTACAGCTTCGTCAACGCGTCCTACAACGGGACGATCGCGCCCGGCCAGGAGCAGAGCTTCGGGTTCAACGCCGCCGGCACCGGACTGCCCGTCAACCTCAGCGCCCGCTGAACGGAGGAGAGCCATGCGCAGATCAGTACTCGGGGCCCTCGTCGCGGCCTCGCTCGCCGTCACCGCCGGCCTGGTGGCGCTGCCCGCGCACGCGGCGGCCGCGCGGCTGACCGCCTCGTTCGCCCGGACCTCGGTGTGGAGCAGCGGCTACGGGGCGCAGTTCACCATCGCCAACGGCGGCGACGCCGCGGCGAACGGCTGGAAGCTGGAGTTCGACCTGCCGGCGGGGACGACGGTCTCCAGCAGCTGGTCGTCGACCCGGACGCAGAGCGGACAGCACTACACCTTCGTCAACGCGAGCTACAACGGGACGGTCGCCGCGGGCGGCTCGACCGGCTTCGGCTTCAACGCGGCCGGGCTCGGCGTGCCGCTCAACTGCACGCTCAACGGCGCCCCGTGCGCGGGGGGCCCGAGCCCGACGCCCAGTCAGAGCCAGACCAGGAGCCCCTCGCCGACACCGTCCCCGTCGCCCACGCCGAGCCCGTCGGCCAGCGCCTCGCCCAGCCCGACCGCCAGCCCCAGCCCGACCGCCAGTCCGAGTCCGAGCCCGAGTCCGTCAGGTTCGACCGGTCCGGTGGTGGACGTCTCGACCGCCGGGCAGCTCTCCGCCGCGCTGGCGGCGGCCGTGCCGGGGCAGACCATCCGGCTGGCGGCGGGCGAGTACCACGGCGCGTTCCTCACCCAGCGGGCCGGCACCGCGAAGGCACCGATCACGCTGACCGGGCCGCGGACCGCCGTGCTGGTCAACGACGGGCCGCTCGGCAACGCGCCCGACTGCCCGACGCCGACCGCGGGTTGGGACTCCGGCTACGGCCTGTGGCTGTCCGGCGCGCCCTACTGGAACCTGACCGGGTTCACCGTGAAGGAATCCAAGAAGGGCGTGGTGCTGGACGACTCGCCGCACGTGGTGATCGACGGGCTGTACGTGCACCACACCGACGAGGAGGGCGTGCACTTCCGGCGCTCCTCCGCGGACGGGGTGATCCGCAACTCGGTCATCGAGTACACCGGCCTGGTCCAGCCCGGCTACGGCGAGGGCCTGTACCTGGGCTCGGCGAACTCCAACTGGGCCTGCCACGGCAACACCGGGGGAGTGGACCGCTCCGACCGGGTGCTGGTGGAGAACAACCGGATCGGGCCGTACGTCGCCGCCGAGGCGATCGACGTCAAGGAGGGCACCTTCGGCGGGACGATCCGCGGCAACACCTTCGACGGACGCGGCGTCAGCGGGCAGAACTCCGCCGACTCCTGGATCGACGTCAAGGGCATCGACTACCTGATCGAGGACAACACCGGAACCTTCTCGGCGCCGGGCACCTTCGCCAACGGCTACGAGACCCACAACCCCGGGACCACCCCGTCCTTCCCGAACGGCTGCGGCAACGTCTGGCGGGGCAACCGCTCCGACCTGGGCGGCGTCGGCGCCTACGCCATCAAGATCACCTCCCCGTCGTCCTGCACGGCGGACCCGAACGTCGTGTACGCCTCCAACACGGTGGCGCACGCGGTGTCGGGACTGACCAACGTCCCGGTGACGCCCTGACCCCCGGACGGGCTGCTCCGGCAGCCCGTCCGGCAGGCCTAGTACGGAAAGCTAACTTTCCCTACAAATTGGTCACATACAGAGAATCCGTCCACATACGTAGACAGGCAGGTCTGATGCCCACCCGCACCGCTCGCACCTTCGCCGTCCTCCTGGCCTGCGCCACCGCCCTCACCGGACTCGCCGGCTGCTCCGGCTCGGGCGACCAGAGCGCCGACGACAAGGCCCAGTTGGAGATCTGGGTGCGCAAGCCCCCCGGCTCCAACACCGAGAAGACCCACCAGCAGCTGGCCGAGCGGTTCACCGCGCAGACCGGCATACCCACCCACGTCACCGCGCTCTTCGACGACTTCGAGACCAAGCTCCAGCAGGCCGCCGCGCAGAAGAAGCTGCCTGACCTGATCGTCAACGACACCGCCCAGCTCGGCACCATGCTCAAGCAGGGCCTGCTGCGCAGCGTCGACAGGAAGTCCCTGCAGGGCGGGGACCAGCTGATCCCCGCCACCTGGGACGCCGCCAAGGGCCCCGACGGCGCGTACTACGGCGTGCCGTTCTCCGCGCAGAGCTTCGCGCTCTTCATCCGCAAGGACTGGCGCGAGCGGCTCGGCCTGCCGCAGCCCACCAGCTGGGACCAACTCGACGCGCTGGCCACCGCGTTCACCACCGGCGACCCCGACGGCAACGGCAAGAACGACACCTACGGGTACGTCGTCCCCGGCACCACCAAGCGCGGCTACCTGGACTGGTACTACTCCAGCTTCCTGTGGTCCGGCGGCGCCGACTACTTCACCGGCACCCCCGGCAAGCTCAAGCCCGCCGTCGACAGCCCCGCCGCGCTCGCCACCGCCCAGTGGCTGAAGAAGCAGTTCTGCACCGACAAGAGCGTCGTCCCCGGCGCGGTCACCGCCGAGACCACCCAGGCCCACCCGATGTTCGAGACCGGC
This sequence comes from Kitasatospora sp. NPDC049285, assembly GCF_040678815.1. Lineage (NCBI taxonomy): Bacteria > Bacillati > Actinomycetota > Actinomycetes > Kitasatosporales > Streptomycetaceae > Kitasatospora > Kitasatospora sp. NPDC049285. The sequence continues at coordinate 39,092 of NZ_JBFAQR010000058.1, forward strand.
AAGGGCGGCATCTACCTCACCGGCCCGTACAACATGGCCCGCTTCGACAAGAGCCTCGGCAAGGACAAGTACGAGGTCGTCCCGCTGCCCGCCGGGCCCGGCGGCCAGGCCGCCGTGCTCGCCGAGGGCGAGAACACCTACCTGATGGCCGGCTCGCACAACCCCAAGGGCCAGCAGAAGTACGCCGAGTACCTGATCAGCGCCGAGGGCCAGACCCTCGGCATGGCCGGCGACACCGACGGCAACGTGGTCCGACTGCCCGTCAACAAGCAGGTCGACCTGGCCAAGGTGCGCACCGACCAGCGCTGGCAGGTCTTCGACCAGGCGTTCCGGCAGGCCGGGCGCTACACCCCGGTGGTGCCCGAGTGGACGCCGTTCCGGCAGGCCTCCGCCGACGCGCTGAACGGCCTGGTCGCCGACTGCGGCTCCGACCCGAAGGCCGTGCTGGGCAAGCTGGCCGGAACCTTCGCCGAGGAGCTCAAGAAGCAGGGGGCGGGGTCCTGATGGCCGCCCGCGGCACCGGGGCGGCGGCACTGCGCCGCAGCCTCAGCCCCTGGCTGTTTCTCGCCCCGGCGCTGGTGCTCTTCGGAGCGTTCAAGTTCCTGCCGATGTGGCGGGCCGTCACCATGAGCGTCCACCAGGTGCGCCCTTACCTCGGCGACCGCTGGGTCGGCGGCGACAACTACCACCAGGTGCTCACCGACGACGCCTTCCTCGGCGCCATCGGCCGCACCCTGCTGCTCGCCGTGGGCCAGACCGGCGGCTCGATCCTGCTAGGACTGGCCCTCGCCCTGCTGCTCGAAGGCACCGCCCGGCACCTGTGGATCGTCCGCACCGCGGTCTTCCTGCCCACCGTCACCGCGATGGCCGTGGTCGCCGAGGTCTGGCGGATCCTCTACTACCCGGCCGCCGACGGCGCGGTGAACACGCTGCTCGGCTACGTCGGCGTCGGACCCTCGCAGTTCCTCAACAGCCCCGACAGCGCCCTGTGGTCGGTGATGGGCGTCGGAATCTGGCGCGGCGCCCCCTACGACATGATGATCTTCGTCGCGGCGCTGGCCGGCATCGACCGCACCCTGTACGAGGCCGCCGCCGTCGACGGCGCCGGCGTGCTCCGCCGCCTCGGGCACGTCACCCTGCCCGCGCTGCGCCCCGCCTTCACCATCCTGCTCACCCTCGCCGCGCTGCGCGGGCTGCGGGTCTTCACCGAGATCTACCTGCTCACCAACGGCGGCCCCAGCGGCTCCACCGAGGTCCTGATGACCCTGGTCTACAAGCTCGGCCTGGAACGCGGCGAACTCGGCGTCGCCTCGGCCGGATCCATGGTCCTGCTCGCCGCCTCCGTCCTGCTCACCCTCGCGCTGCGGCTGCGGCGCGACCGCACCGGAAAGGCCGCCCCATGACCCGCCGACCCGCACGGCGCGGGCCCCGGCTGGACACCGCGCTCGGCCTGGAACACGCCCGCGGACCGCTCGCCGTCCTCGCCAGGACCGTCCTGTACGCCCTGCTGGTCCTGGTCTTCGCCGGACCGCTGCTCGCCGTGCTGGCCGGCTCGTTCAGCAAGGTCAACGACCCGACCGCGCTCAGCCTGCTGCCCGACCACCCCACCCTGGCCAACTTCCGGGCCGCCGCCGACCGGCACGTGCTCGCCTACCTCGGCAACTCCTTCCTGGTGGTCGGCGGAGGGCTGCTGCTGCAGATCGCCGTCTCGCTCTCCGCCGGCTACGCGCTCTCCCGCCGCCGATTCCCCGGACTGCGGCTGGTCTTCCTGCTCGTCCTCAGCACCATGATGCTGCCCGACGAGGTGCTGGCCATCCCGCTCTCCCTGGTGCTCTCCGACCTCCACCTCACCGGCAGCCTCTGGGGCATGATCGTGCCGGTCGGCGCCTGGGCGTTCTCCATCCTGATCACCGCCGAGTTCATGAAGGACATCCCGGTCGAACTCGAGGAGGCCGCCCGGATCGACGGCGCCGGGGAACTGCGGATCCTCTGGTCGGTGATCCTGCCACTGAGCAGACCCACCCTCGGCGTCATCGGCATCTTCGGCTTCACCATGATCTGGGACCAGTACCTGCTGCCGCTGCTGGTCGCCACCGACTCCCGGCAGTTCACCCTCCCGCTCGCCCTGCGCACCCTGCGCTCCGACGAACAGGTCGGCACCGGCGTCCTGCTCGCCTCCGCGCTACTCGCCCTGCTGCCCAGCGTGCTGGCCTTCCTCGCCATGCAACGCCAGTTCATGCGCGGACTCACCTCCGGCGCCGTCAAGGGCTGACCGCCCCCGGCACCGTCGAAGGCCCCACTCCGCCGTCCCGCAAGGAGACCCCACCACCATGCCCGGCCTGCTGTCCTTCCCGCTCACCCCGTTCACCGCCGATGACCGGCTCGACCTCGACGTCTTCGCCGAACACCTGGAGCGGCAGATCGCCGCCGGCCCCGCCGCCCTCTACGTCGCCTGCGGCACCGGCGAGTTCACCGCGCTCGCCCCCGACGAGTACCGCCAGGTGGTCGCCGCCGCCGTCAAGGCCGCCGACGGCCGACTGCCCGTCATCGCGGGCTGCGGCGGCGGCCCGCAGATCGCCCGCGAGTTCGCCCGCGCCGCCGCCGACTGCGGCGCCGACGGCCTGCTCCTGCTGCCGCCCTACCTCACCGCCTCCACCCCCCGCGGCCTGGTCGGCCACGTCCGCTACGTCGCCGCCGCCACCCCGCTCCCGCTGACGGTCTACCAGCGCGCCAACGCCGTCCTCGACGAGGCCGCCGTCCTCGACCTCCTCGACCTGCCCACGGTGGCCGGCGTCAAGGACGGCCGCGGCGACGTCGACGCCATGCTGCGCCTGGTCACCGCCGTCCGCAGCTCCGGCCACCCGCGCGCCGAGGAGTTCGGCTTCCTCAACGGCCTGCCCACCGCCGAACTCTCCGCCCAGGCCTACCGCGCCATCGGCGTCCCCAGCTACTCCTCCGCCGTGCACTGCTTCGCCCCCGACCTCGCCACCGCCTTCCACCGCGCCCTGCACGCCGACGACCACCACGCCGTCCGCCTGCTGCTCGCCGAGTTCTACCTGCCGTTCGCCGCCCTGCGCGACCAAGTCCCCGGCTACGCCGTCGCGTTGGTCAAGGCCGGGGCCCGGTTGAGCGGCCTCGCGATGGGACCGGTCCGCCCGCCGCTGGTCGACGCCACCCCCGACCACGAGCGGCAGCTCGAAGCCCTCGTCGCACGCGGCCGTACCGCGCTCGCCGTCCTCGCGGCCCGGGAGGCGTGATGCGGATCCGCGAAGCCGTCGTCACCCCGATCGCCTTCCCCGACCCGCCACTGCTCAACTCGGCCGGTGCCCACGAACCCTGGGCCCTGCGCGCGATCGTCGAACTGCACGGCGAGGACGGCCTGGTCGGCCTCGGCGAGAGCTACGGCGACGCCCCCCACCTCGCCCTGCTGCGCCGCGCCGCCGCCGCGCTGCCCGGCCTCGACGCGTTCGACACCAACGGCCTGCTGCGCCGCGTCGCCACCGCCCTCGGCGACGCCGACACCCCCGACCGGCACGGCCTCACCGGTCCGTCCAGCACGCAGAAGACCACCCTGCGCGTCCTCAGCCCGTTCGAGACCGCCTGCCTCGACCTGCAGGGCCGAGCCGTCGGCCGGCCCGTGGTCGACCTGCTCGGCGGCCGGGTCCGCGACGAAGTCCCGTACTCCGCCTACCTGTTCTACAAGTGGGCGGCCCACCCCGAGGCGCCCGGCGACCCCGACCCGTACGGCGAGGCGCTCGACCCCGACGGCATCGTCGCCCAGGCCCGCGCGCTCGTCGAGCGCTACGGCTTCCGCTCGATCAAGCTCAAGGGCGGCGTCCTGGCGCCCGAGCAGGAGATCGACGCCGTCCGCGCGCTGCGCGCCGCCTTCCCCGACCACCCGCTGCGGCTCGACCCCAACGCGGCCTGGACGGTGGAGACCTCACTCGCCGTCGCCGCCGAGACCGCCGGACTGCTGGAATACCTGGAGGACCCCACCCCCGGCATCCCCGGCATGGCCGAGGTCGCCCGCAAGGCCCCCATGCCGCTCGCCACCAACATGTGCGTGATCGCCCCCGACGACATCCCCGAGGGCTTCGGCCGCCGCGCCGTCGGCGTCGTCCTCGCCGACCACCACTACTGGGGCGGGCTGCGCCGCTCGGTCGAACTCGCCGGGATCTGCCGCACCTTCGGTGTCGCCGTCTCCATGCACTCCAACAGCCACCTCGGGATCAGCCTCGCCGCGATGACCCACCTCGGCGGCGCGTTGCCCGAACTCACCCACGCCGCCGACACCCACACCCCCTGGCAGCTCGGCACCGACGTGGTCACCGCGCCGCTGCCGATCACCGACGGCGCCGTCCGCGTCCCCGACACCCCCGGCCTCGGCGTCGAACTCGACCGCGACGCGCTCGCCCGGCTGCACGAGAACTACCGCCGCTGCGGCATCCGGGAACGCGACGACACCGCCTACCGCCGCCGCTACGAACCGGACTTCAGGAAGCGCCGACCGCGGTGGTGAGAAGGGAAGGAGAGGCAGGGGAAGGCGAAGGGAGGGGCGGGAGGTTGGTGGGTGGCGCGCCGGGGCGTCCGTGCTGACGGAGCGTCAGGCCAGGCCCACCCAGCCCGCCGTCAGGTTCTGCACGGCCGAGCCGTCCGCGTCGGCCAGCTTGGTGCCGACGAAGCCGCGGGCCCACTCCGAGGTCTGCAGGCGGAACGGCGGCCGCTCGGCGGTCAGCGCCTCGACGATCGGGGCGACCGCGTCCGCCGGGCTCTGCGCGTTGCCGAACGAGGCCAGGGTGCGCTCGATGTACGCCTTCATGGCCGGGGCGTACGGTCCGGCCGCCGCCAGCAGCGCGGGGATGTCCAGCTGCTGGCTGGCCACGAACTCGCTGGCCACCGCGCCCGGTTCGACCACCGTCACGCTGACCCCGGTGCTCGCCGCGACCGGGGCCAGCGACTCCAGGAAGCCCTCGGCGGCGAACTTCGCCGCGCAGTACGCCTCGTTGAACGGCTGACCGACCACGCCGCCGACACTGGTGACGGTGACCAGTCGGCCGCCCGAGGCCCGCAGGTGCGGCATCGCGGCGCGGGTGACCTCCACCACGCCGAAGAAGTTCACCTCCATCGCCCGGCGGAACTGGTCGGTCCCGCTCTGCTCCACGGTCCCGACCACGCCGGCGCCCGCGTTGTTGACCACCGCGTCCAGCCGCCCGTGCGCGGCCACCACCTGCTCGATGCAGTCCGCCACCGAGGCCGGGTCGGTGACGTCCAGCGCCCGCACCTCGATCCGCTCGGCCACGCCCGCGGCCTCGGCCGCCTCGCGCAGCCGGTCGGCCTTCGCGGTGTCGCGCATGGTGGCGACCACCAGGAAGCCGGCCTCGGCGGCGGCCAGCGAGGCGGCCAGGCCGATGCCCGAGGAGGTGCCGGTGATCAGGACGGTGCGGGTGTCGCTCATGGGGGTCTCCAGGCGTCGGGACTGCCGCGCGCCAGCTGCGTGCGTGCACACGCACTTTATGACCGTGTGCGCGCACACGCAAGTTGGTACGGTGGGCACATGACGCGCTCCGACCTCACACTCGGCGAACTCTCCGCCCGTGACCACGCCTTCTACGGCCTCGTGTGGGCCGGGGCCACCCTGACCGCGGCCGCCGACCGGGCGCTGCGCCGCACCCACGACCTGCCGCTGTCCTGGTTCGAGGTGATGCTCTGGCTGCACGGCCAGGACGGCCCGGTCGCCGCCACCGACCTCGGCGACAAGACCCTGCTCAGCCGCAGCCAGGTCTCCCGCGTCGCGGACGCCCTGCAGGCCCGCGGCCTGGTCGAACGCCACCCCTCGCCGACCGACGCCCGCTCCGTCCGGATAGCCCTCACCGACGCCGGCCGCCACGCCTTCGCCGAAGCCGACGCCACCCGCCGCGCCGCCCTCGCCGAAGCCTTCGACGACCGGCTCGACGACGCCGACATCCAGGCCCTGGAGACCGTCTGGGCCAAGCTCAAGCGCCGCGAGCCGTAGCGCCGCACCGTCCTGGTGCCGTTCAGGTGACGTCCCGTCAGGAGCCGGTCGGCCAGGTGATCTGCGGGGAGTGGTAGTAGTTGACGCCCATGGTCTTCCAGCGCGGGCCCTGCGCGCCGAGCCGCTGGTCGAAGGCGCTCACGCTGTGCGTGGACCACGGCGACCAGCCCAGTTCCGCCAGGGCGGGCAGGCGCGGGAAGGCCAGGTACTCGATGTCGGCGGAGGTCTTCACCGTCTCCGTCCACAGCGGCGCCTCGACCCCCGCCACCGAGGACTCGCCGACCCCGCTCAGGTAGGCCCCCGGGTTCCAGTCGTACGCGGTGTTGACCTCGATCAGCCCCGCCCACTTCTGCCCGATCGGCGTCTTGCGGGTGTACTTCATGTCCAGGTACGCCTTGTTCGCCGGCGACATCACCACCTTGGTGCCCCGCCCGGCCGCCGCCGCGGTCGGCGCGTCCGTGGTGGTCGTGCCCCAGAACTGCGCGACCGTCGAGGGCAGCAGCGAGGCCGCCGCGATGTTGTGCCAGCCGACCACCGTCTTCCCGTGCGCGGCGACCACCTGCTGCACGCGGTTGATGAACGACACGTAGTCCGAGGTCGAGGTCGAACTCGCCTCGTCACCGCCGATGTGGAGGTACGGCCCCGGGGTGAGCGCCGCCAGCTCGCCGACCACCTGGTCGACGAAGGTGTACGTCAGCTCCAGCGGCACGCACAGCGAGGAGAAGCCGACGTTGGTGCCGGTGTACAGGGCGGGCGCCGTCCCGTTGCAGTTCAGCTGGGCGTACGAGGCGAGGGCCGCGTTGGTGTGCCCCGGCATGTCGATCTCGGGCACGACGGTCAGGAACCGGGCGGCGGCGTAGGCGACGATCGCCGAGTAGTCCGCCTTGCTGTAGTACCCGCCCGGGCCGCCGCCCACCTGGGTGGAGCCACCGTACGCCGCCAGGTTGGGCCAGCTGTCGATCGCGATCCGCCAGCCCTGGTCGTCGGAGAGGTGCAGGTGCAAGTAGTTGACCTTGTACAGCGCCAACTGGTCGATGTAGCGCTCCACCTGAGCCACCGTGAAGAAGTGGCGGGACACGTCCAGCATCGCCCCGCGGTCGGTGAACCGCGGATAGTCCAGCATCGTCCCGCCGGGCACCGTCCACGGGCCGGACTGCACGGTGGTGCTCATCACCTTCGCGGGCAGCAGTTGCAGCAGGGTCTGCACCCCGTGGAACAGTCCGGCCGGCTGGTCGGCGCGGATCACCACGCCGGTCGGGCCCGCGGTGAGCTGGTAGCCCTCCGGTCCGACCTGGGCCGGCGCGCCGCTCAACTGCAGCGCGATGCTGCCGCCCGCGCCGGCCGACACCGGGAGCGCGAAGCCCGTCGAGGCGCGCAGCGTGGTGGCCAGGTAGCCGGCCACCCCCGCGTCGTCCGAACCGATCGTGGCCGCCGAGCCGAGCGTGAAGGTACTGCCGTCGGTGGTCGCACTGACCGGAGCCGGGACCACCGTGTTCGGGAAGGCCGCCGCAGCGGCCGGTCCGGCGCCGGCGCTGACACCGGTGGCAGCCAGGCCCACCACCGTCAGCAGCGCGAGCAGTAGTCGTCGCAGTCGCATGGGATCGTCTCTCCTCCGATGGTAAGGGAACCTTACTTACCGGGCGTGCGCGGGGAGAGTAGGACCGTAGGGTGGCGCCGTCAAGAGGGCGGGCGACCGGCAAGTTGATCGGTGCACCCCTTGACGAGTCAAGTAATGGTCCTTAACTTTATCGACACTACCCGTCCGCCCCCCCATGTCTGGAGTTGTTCGGTGTCTGCTGGGTTCACGCGAAGAATCGGTCTGTTCCAGGCCACGGCGATCAATATGAGTCAGATGTGTGGG
>NZ_JBFAQR010000059.1:0-46288 GCF_040678815.1 Kitasatospora sp. NPDC049285
ACGTCCTGGGGGGGGGGGGGGGCCCGGGGCCCCCCGGGCTCGGCTCCCAGCGCGGCCTGGTATCCCGCACCGGGGGCGGGGCGGCGGGGGGGGGGGGCGGGGGCCCCCCCCCCCCCCCCCCTCGACCCCACGGAGGTCGACGAACTCCATGACGAGCTGGCCGGAGAGTTCCTTCACGGCCCGGAACGGATCGCCCGCTCGCACGGCACGACGTTCCTCCTCCTGCGGGACAGCGCCGGTGCCCAGGAACACGCTCGCCGGGTGCTGGAGCTGCAGGCCGCCCTGCCCGAAGCGCAGCGGATCCCCCGAATCGAGGCAGAGGCGCGCGCCGACCTCGCGGCGGCACTGATCCTCGGCGGCGAACTCGACGGAGCCGCCGAGGTGCTGACGCCCATCACGACACTGGCGCCCGAGCGCCGCGCCGCGGGGCTGGTCGAGCGGATCGTCCACGTCGGTCGACTGCTCTCCACGGAGCCTGTCCGGACCTCACCCGGTGCCATCGCGCTCAAGGAGTCGCTGGAGGAGTACACCCGGGTCGCCGCGCCGAGGCAACTCGGGGGCGGCGCCGCTCGGCTGGCCCTCGAGTAGAGCACCACTAAGCCGGTCCGGGGTGGGCCGGTCGTGCCTGCCCACCCCGGACCGATCTGGTCAGCGAGCGGAGCCGACGGCGGCGAGGATCGTCTGCTCGCGTCCGGGGGTGATTCCGTGGGCGGACGCGCGCGGGTGGGGGACGGGGGTGTTGCCGGCCTGAAGCCAGTCCCAGGTGTCCCGCACCGTCTGCTCCAAGGGGCGGCAGGTGAATCCGGCCGCGTAGGCGGGCTCTGAGTCGACCAGCCAGACGCCTTCGTTCGTCCGCCACAGCGGCAGCTCCGTCCACTGCCGCACGCGGTGCTCCAGCAGAACCCCGTCCGGAACCCAGCGGAGATGACCCTGACTGCCGGTAGCCTCCAGGCACGCTTGAAGGAAACTGCCCATCGTGTCCCGGCCGATCGGGGCGGTCACGTTGTGGACGCCACCGCCCGGCCGCTCGGCGACGTCGACGGCGAAGCGCGCAACGTCGCGCACGTCGACCGGCTGGATGGTCTTACCCGCACTGCCAGGGGCGAGAATGTCGCCGCCCTGCTCAGCCCGACGAAGCCACCACGGCAGGCGGCCGACGTACTCGCCCGGACCGAGGATCACGCCAGGCCGAAGCAGCCAGGACCGCTCGGCGCCGAAGGTCTCGATCACCGCCCGCTCTCCGCCAGCCTTCTGCCGCCCGTAGTGGAGATCGGGGCCCAGCCAGCCTTCCGGGTTCCGGCCGTAGTCGCTCCCGGCGTCGGCCGGCCCGTCCATCAGCGGGTCGCCGACCTTGAGCGGGTGGTCCGGCCACCCCGCATACACCGACACTGTCGAGACGTAGACGTAGCGGTCGGTGGCACTCTCCAGCGCCCGCGCACCTGCGAGCACCACCTTGGGCGGCTGCTCGCCGGCCGAGGTGTCGATCACGGCGTCCCACGGACCCTGCGCAGCCAGCCGAGCCAAGTCCTCGGCCGACGTCCGGTCCCCCAGCACCTGCCGTACGCCGGGCAGGACGACTCCCGACCGTCCCCGGTTGAACGTCGTCACACTCCAGCCGCGGCCCAGCGCCTCCTCGACCACGGCCTTACCCAGAAACCAGCCTCCACCGACCACCAAGATGTCCATGCCCGGCATCCTGCCCAGAACCGGTGCCAGCTGGCCACCCCGTCGTAGCGCCCGGGCCAAGTCGCCGCAGGTCGAGGCCATGATCGTGGCGAAGATGACACCCAGATGACACTCGTGTGCGAATCCGCCCGCCGGATGACAGGCGGACGCCATGGTCCTGCCAGTCATTACTCGGAAGACTTGGCCGCTCACCCGCTGCGACATCTTCCGGCGCCCCGGAGGACCGAGCAGCGCCAAGGGGAGAGGAGATCCGATGGAGAGCGCCGCAACTGCGGTCCAGCCGGAGGAAGACAGCGGCCTGCTGGTCGCCGTCCGTGCCATCCGGGCCGCGCGTTCCCGTGCCGACGTGCCGTCCGACAACACCGGCGGCAAGTCCGACCAGAACGACACCTGAGCAGGTAGCCCACGATGCATAAGACCGCCTCGTGGGCGGTGCGCCTGGGTGGGGACCAGTTCCTCACCCAGGCGCTTCACCGCTCCTACGCCGTGATCCCCGCCAAGGGCGCCGACACCGCTCCCCTTCTGTCCTGGGAGGACCTGAACACCATCCTCGCCACCCACCGCATCGACCCGCCGCGGCTGCGGCTGTCGATGGATGGGCAGACCGTTCCCGTCGGCCGGTACTCGACCCCGGCGACCAACCGGCGCGGGGTGGCCTGGAACCGGCTGCACCCCGCGCAGCTCCACGCTCAGCTCGCCGAGGGCGCCTCGCTCGTGGTGGACGCGATCGATGAGATCCACCCGCCGATCCGCACCGCCGCCGAAGCGTTGGAGCGCTTCATCGGCACGCCCGTGCAGACCAACCTCTACGCTTCATGGACGGAGAAGGAGGGCTTCGGCCGGCACTGGGACGATCACGACGTGGTCGTGGTCCAGCAGTACGGGGCGAAGCGCTGGAGGCTGTGGGAGCCGACCCGACAGGCCCCGACCTTCCGCGACGTGGATTCCCCAGAGGAACCCGAGGGCGAGCCGGTCGCGGACGTCGTCCTCCGCCCGGGCGACGTCCTGTACCTGCCGCGTGGCTGGTGGCACAGCGTCACCGCCGACCAGGGCAGCGAATCGCTGCACCTCACCTTCGGACTCGTCGCCCAGACCGGCGCGACGCTCCTGGGCTGGCTGGTCGACGAACTGCACGAGAGCCCCGCCGTGCGGAAGGACGTGCCGCTCCACGCCGGCGCGGACGAGAAGGCCGGATACCTGGACGGCCTGCGGACTGCGCTGTTCACCGCACTGTCGGACCCTGGCCTGATCGACCGCTGGGCCACGGCCTCCGGCACCACCCACTTCGGCCGACCGGCACCGTCCCTGCCCTTCGTGGACGCCCTCCCTGCGGAGCCGGAGATCAAGGTGCGGATCACTGCCCCTCGCGCCGAACTCACCTGCGACCCCACCGCCGGGACCGTCACCCTGTCCGCAGCCGGAACCGCATGGGACTTCTCCGAGCGGGCGGAGCCCGCCCTCCAGGCTCTGCTCACCGGAGACGCGGTCAGCATCGGGGAACTCGCCGACCTCGCCGGCCTGGAGGCCAAGGACGTGGCCAGCATCCTCACCGTCCTCGTTCAGGGCCAGGCCCTCGCCGTGGTCGGAGTCGGACGGTGAGCCCGGACCTCGGCCTGGGAACCTACCGGGTGCGCGCCGCCGGCGAAGCGGCGCGCACCGCCCTCACGGCCGGGGCGAACTGGATCGACACCGCCCCCAACTACGGCCACGGCCGAGCACACCACGACCTGGCCCCGGCACTCGCCGAGCACCCGACCGCCAGGGTGACGACCAAGACCGGCTTCTACCCGGACGGCCACCACAGCATCGCCCCCGACGACGTCCGCGCCCAGACCGAGCAGTCCCTCGCCGTCCTCGGTCGGGCCGACATCGTCTTCGTCCACAACCCCGAACGGTCCGACCACGACCGGCAGCAACTGCACCACAACCTCCGCGCCGCGTTCGCCGTGCTGGAGGAGGTCGCGCAGGCAGGCCGTATCGGGGGGTACGGCGTCGCCACCTGGGCCGGCTTCACCGACCAGGCGTTCACCGTCGCCGAACTGATCGCACTGGCCCACGAGGCGGGCGGGTCGGCGAACCACCACCTCGCTGGTGTCCAGCTGCCGGTCAGCCTCGTCATGGCCGAGCCCATCGCCCAGGCCCTCGACGGAGCCGGGCCGCTCGTCCACGCGCGCGACGCCGGGATCCTGACGTTCGCCTCCGCACCCCTGCACGGAGGCGAACTGCCGGGTCTGATGACACCCGAACTGGTGAACCTGATCCAGCCGGGATCGACCCCGCACACCGCCGCGTTCCAGCTCATCGGTGCCTGCCCCGCGCTGGACGTTGTCCTCACCTCGACCGGCACCCTCCAGCACTGGGAGGATGCCCGGGACGCTCTCGCCCAGCCGATCCCCGACGCACGACTCAGGACGGTGCTCGATGTCCTTTCAGCCGGATGACGACACCCGGCACGACCTGACGGCAGCGCACCACAAGGCCGCTGGATTCCTCCGCCTGGTGTGCACCGGACCCCAGGTCTTCGGCACCTCCGGAACCACTGTCGGCCGCCGGGCCGAGAACGTCTGGCTCCGGGTCTCCAGGAGCAGCCGCCGCAGGGCGCCCCGGCCGACCGGCCAGGGCGCCCTCGGCGCCGAACAGCTCGTCCCCGACTCCGTCCCGCGCCCCAGGCTCCACGACACCCTCGACTGGACCGAGGACGGGTGGTTCTACCAGGCCGATGTCTTCGACCTGGTAGGTCCCGCGGTCTCCTCGACCCCGGACCTCCACGAAGACCCCGGCCTGGATGACGGCTGGTGGACCGGGCTGCGGAACGCGCTGGCCGCCATTGCGGAAGCGCCGCCCACGAAGATCACTCTGCGCCAGGCGTGGGTCGGAGAGGTCTTCCCGAAGTACCTCGGCATCCCTGCCCCGGCCGACGTCGAGCGGACCACCGGGCACGGTGATCTCCAGTGGGCCAACCTGACCGCCCGGCCCCTCAAGATCCTCGACTGGGAACGCTGGGGGCTGGTGCCGGTCGGATACGACCCCGCTGTCCTATGGGTCAATAGTCTTCTTGTGCCGGCCGTCGCAGACCGCGTCCGGATGGAGTTCTCCAAGGTCCTGGAGACCCCCGCTGGACGGGTTGGCCAACTTATCGCTCTCGCAGAGATGCTCCAAGCGGTCGATCGCGGGCATTACGCGGAGCTTGCACCACGTCTGCTCGGCTGCGCGCGTGAACTGACCGGTGTCGCTCCGCCGCAACCACTCGGATTGTCTTAACAGTCACGGCAAGTGAGTGTTACTCAGATACCGCCGATACCCTGGGTCGCTGGTTGGTCAACTTCAACGACTGTGGTGACTCCGGCGATTTCTCGTGCGCGCCGTCACCGCAGCGCCCAAGGGATAGGTGCGACTATGACGGCCCCGGCAACAACGGCCTCGGACTTCTACTGCAACGAGGCACTGAACGGTCATACGCCGGTGAAGGTGGTGGAGGAGACCGACACGGTGCTCGCGTTCGAGCACACGAGGCCGTCCTACCCCGTACACATCGTGGTCGTCCCGAAGCGGCACATCCCGTCGTTGGTGGATCTCGGCGACGGCACGGAGGAGGACCTCGCGGACGTTCTTCGAGTGGTCCGGAAGGTGGCGGCGACGGTACGCGAGGAGTACGGCGCGGTGTGCGTCGTGACGAACGAGGGCGCGTACCAGGAGTCCAAGCACATGCACTGGCACGTGCTGTTCCGCGGCAGCCTTCCGGAGGGCCTGGCCTGAGACTCGGGCTGCTCAGCGGGCGTGCCGGCCGCGCGGGCGGGCGAGAGCGATCGTCCTGGCTGCGATGTCCCGCGCCGTGCGGCGGACGGCCTCGGGGTCGGGGCGGCGGCGGGCGCCGCCGAGTGCGGGCAGCAGCTGCTCGCAGGCGCGCAGGAGGGGCGTTCCGTCGCCCATCTCCTCGTCGTCGACGACGACGCAGGTGGCGCGCCCCGCGTACGCCTTCGCATTGTCGAGCTGGTCGCCGCGGCTGACTGAGGCCGGCAGCGGGACGAGCACGGCCGGCTTGGACAGGGCCCCCAGCTCGGCGAGGGTCGTTGCGCCCGCGCGGCCGATGACGAGGTCGGCGAGCGAGAGGGCGTCGACCATGTCGCCGTGCAGGTACTCCAGCTGCCAGTAGCCCGGCACGGAGGCTAGCGTGTGGTCGAGGTTGCCGCGCCCGCAGATGTGGACGACGGAGAAGTGCGCCGTCAGCGCTCCAAGTTGGCGGCGCACGGCCTCGTTGACGCGCCGGGAGCCGCTGCTACCGCAGAAGACGAGCAGGACCGGCGGTCCGGCCGGGACGCCGAGCCGGACGCGGAGGTCTTCAGGCCGACCATCGGCGAGGTCGTCGCGTAGTGGAAGTCCCGTGACCACCGCCTTGCGCTGGAGCCACCTGGGCAGACCGGGGGTGTCCTCGGCGAGGAAGACCGTGGTGGCGAAGCGGGCGAGGATCCGGTTGGCCAGACCGAGGGTGTGGTCGGACTCGTGGATGGCGAGGGGGATGCCGTTCAGCCACGCGGCGACCCCCACTGGCACCGACACGTAGCTGCCCTTGCTGAAGACGACGTCGGGCCGCTCGCGCCGCATCGCCCGTGAGGCGGCGAACACTCCGCGGGCGACGGTCACCGGCATGGTGACGTTGCTCCAGGACCGGAACCGCTGCAGCCCTGCGGAGGGGACGGCCGCGAGCCGGATCCCGGCCTTCGCGGCAAGGTCCGCTTCGATGCTGTCGGCGCGGCCGAAATAGACCAGCTCGCATTCGGCGCGCCGCAGTTCGGCGGCCACCGCGAGAGCGGGAACAACATGGCCGGCGCTCGCGCCCCCGGTAATTCCAATCTTCAGCGTCACGCGGTGAATCGTAACAGGGTTCGCGGGAAATTCCATCCGGCCGGGGAATCCAGGCTTCTGTAATGCTGGCCGGATTTCCAGCCCGGAGCCGGAGCGGCGCGTTGGGAAGCTCGGCCTTCGACCCAAGGGGTTCGCGGCCCCATTGGGGCAAGCGTTGATGGTGCGGGGGGAGTGGTCGGGCTGGCTGGGTTCGAACCAGCTCCTCGGCAACACTTATGCCGTGCTCTTTCCGTTGAGCTCCAGCCCGTGGTGAAAGAAAGCTATCGCATCGGCGCGCAGCGGGTCAATATCGGATTTCGCGGCCGGAGAATTGAATTTGGGCGTGACAATTCCGGCATCGGGCCTTTCCTCGTCCGATGCCGGAATGGCTGTGGGTGGCCGTCAGGTCAGCTGTTGGTCCTCCGCAGGGTGTGGAGGTTGTCGACGGAGAGGGGGCTGTTGCGCCCGGTCCATCGGTCCACCGTCTCCAGCTCGCCCTCGGCGTGCCGGGGGGAGAGCACGAGGGTGGTGGGAACGCCGAGCGCCTGGGCGTACCGGAACTTCTCCCCGGCCGGCAGGGGGCGGTCGTCGACGAGGAGCCGCAGCCCGAGACGGTGAAGCTGCCGGACGGTGTGGTCGGCGCGCTCCTGCTGCTCAGCCAGGTCGGAGCGCAGGACGACCAGGTGGACGTCGGCAGGGCCGGTGCCGTGCTTCCAGCGCAGGCCCTCGGCGTCGCGGTGGACGCCGGCCAGGGTCTGGATGCAGCGGGTGAGGCCGATGCCGGAGCAGCCCATGAGGGGGGTGTGGGGGGTGCCGTCGTGGCCGGTGAAGGTCAGGCCCATCTTGGCGGAGTACTGGGTGCCGAGTTCGAAGACGTGGGCGACCTCGACGGCTTCGGTGGCGCGGTAGCGGCCGGAGGGGCAGCGTCCGCAGTCGAGGCCGTCGGTGGCGGTGTGGACGTCGGCGGGGTGGAGGTCGAGCGGGGGCAGGCCGGTGGCCCCGGACCACGATGCGCCGGGGCGCAGGTCGTGGGGGCCGTCGGCGATGGTGAAGCGGTCGAGGCCGCTGACGGAGCGGTCGTGGACGACGGCGATCCTGGTGCAGTCCCACGGGGTGAGGGTGCCTGCGTTCTTGCCGAGCAGGCTGGGAAGCTCCTCGGGGTCGAGGAGTTCGATGTGCTGGCTGGGGCCGAGGGCGGCGGCGAGCTTGCGGGTGCTGATGGTGAGGTCGGAGCGGATGCAGACTGCGGTGGGCCTGGTGGTGCCGTCCGGGCCGGTGACGGCGAAGACGATCACGTTGACGACGGGTTCGCCGGAAGTGGTGGTCCCGGGGAACTTGGCGCTGAGGATGGTGCCGTCGCCGCGGTGGCCGCAGTGGTCGCAGGCGAGGATGCTGCTCTGGCCGAAGTCGGCGAGGACGAGGTGCTCGGTGGTCGGGCCGGCGGAGATGGCCCCGCCGTCAGCGGGAGCCTGGAAGACGCCGTGCAGGCCGATGCCGGTGAGGGCGTCGTTGCAGGCCCGGTTGAGCAGGCTGATCGACTCCAGCATGCCCGCCCGGTCGGCGTCGAAGGTGTAGGCGTCGGCCATGGTGAACTCGCGTCCGCGCATGAGGCCGCCGCGGGGCGAGGTCTCGTCCCGGAACTTCGTGGTGTTGAGGGCCAGGCGCACCGGCAGGTCGCGGTGGGAGCGAAGGTGGGGCCGGACGGTGGCGACGGCCATCTCCTCGGAGGTCGGCGCGAGGCACATCTCCGTCCCGCCGACGCGGGTGGTGATCAGCGCGCCCTCGTCGGTGTAGACCTTCCACCGGCCGGACTCCTCCCACAGGGTCCGGCTCTGCAGGGTGGGCAGGGAGACGCTGTTGAAGCCGTGGTGCTCGAAGGCGTCTCGGGTGATCCGGTCGAGTTGGTCGCGTACGCGCAGGCCGAGCGGGAGCAGGGTGTGCACGCCGGCGGCGTCCGTGCGGCCGACGAGGCCCAGGTGTTCGAGCAGCTCCCACGTCGGGGCGGTGGGGTCGGTGGCGCGGGGGCGGGGCGCGGGGAACAACCGGGAGGTGTAAATGGGGGCCGGGGCAGCGGCGGTGCTCATGCAGCAGCTCCGATCGCATCGCGGGTGACGGTGGTGAGCCGTTGGGCGCTGTGGGCAATGTCGTAGCAGGAGGCGTTGGCAAGGCCCGCCGTGCTCAGGCCGGTGCGCAGCGAGTGGTCGGCAGCGAGCTTGTCGATCGCCTCTGCGAGCTGGGCGGCGTCGCCGGGGGCGTAAGGCAGGCCGGCGGCGCCGAGGGTCTGGTTCATGCCGGCGACGTCGGAGTAGACGACGGGCAGTGCGTGGGCCTGGGCCTCAACGGCGATCAGGCCAAAGGCTTCCAGACCGGAGGTGGTGAAGAGGAAGGCGTCGAAGTCCGCGAAGCGCTCCCACAGCGCATGGCGGGGCTGGAACGGCGCGAAGCGGATGCGGTCGCTCAGGCCGAGTGTCCGGCTGAGCTGCTGGAGGGCGTCCCGCTCGGGGCCGCTGCCGATGATGGTGAGTTCATGCCGGTCGCTGGTGAGCGCCATCGCCTCGATGGCAGTGCGGGTGCACTTGTTGGCGTCCAGGCGGCCGGCGTGCAGCAGCCGGAGCGTGTGGGTGTGGGTGGGACGCAGGGGCCGGGCGGCGCGGGCGAGCGGGATGCCCCAGGGGACGAGGACCGTCTTGTCGCTGTAGCGGTGGCCGGTCAGCTCGCCGATCCTCGCGGCGAGGGCCGTGTTCGGGGCGACGACGGTGGTCGCGCCCGCGACGATCTCGGTGAGGACGTCGCGGGCGAGCGGGTCGGCGTCGGCGGCGATGACGTCGGTGCCGTGCGCGATGGCCACGACCGGAATGCTCTGGGCGGCGCGGACGAAGGCGAGGGCGAGACCGAAGCCAAGGTGCTGGGCGTGGATGGCGTCCGGGCGGGCCTGGTCCAGGTGGCGGCGGACCTCGGTGGTCAGGGCGCCGACGTAGGCGTCGAAACCGGGGCCGTAGGGCGCCTTGGCGGCGGTGGCGAGCACGGTCTCCTCGAAGCCGTGCCGCCAGGTGGGGTCGGCGGGCGGTAGCGCGAGGAACGTGGTCCGGGCGTGGTCGGCCATCTCTCCGTAGAGGTCGGAGCAGAAGATCATGGAGCCGCAGGAGGGCTCCAGCGGCAGGTCGATGCCGGTGGCGATCTGCATCCTGTTCATGCGGGCCGTCCTTCCTGTTGGAGGGAGTCGAGGTAGGTGGCGAGGCCGGACCGCAGTAGGGCGGAGGTCCCGGCCCAGCCGATCGCGCTGGCCGCGTCGAGGACGGACAGGTTCGGCGTGAACCCCTGCTGCGGCCACGCCTGCTGGTAGGCCGGGTGACGGGGCAGGTACTCGTTCCAGGTGACAGCGACGCCGTCGGCGGAGAGGTCAGCGGGGTCCAGGTAGCCGCGGGTGCCGGAGCCCGCCCACAGCTCGTCGGCACCGGCCGCGCGGCAGATTCGGACGATCCGCCCGGTGCGGTCCTCCGTTGGCTCGATCGGGAGCCGGGAGGTGAGGGTCAGTTCGGCGGGCGCGCCGAGAGCGGTGGCCAGGCCGGTGGTCAGTTCGAGGTTGAGGTCGAGCAGCCACCGGTACCCCGCGGTGAGCGGCGGGCCGAGGACCTGCAGCACCTCGTCGAGGTGACTGCTGCGGCCGTAGGCCAGCCGCATCCGGCGGAGCATGCCCTGCGGGTCGAAGGTGTCGGCGATCCGCACGTCTTTGATCA
Source organism: Kitasatospora sp. NPDC049285 (assembly GCF_040678815.1). NCBI lineage: Bacteria > Bacillati > Actinomycetota > Actinomycetes > Kitasatosporales > Streptomycetaceae > Kitasatospora > Kitasatospora sp. NPDC049285. The sequence continues at coordinate 10,266 of NZ_JBFAQR010000059.1, forward strand.
GCTGGCCATGGCTCTTGACCACCGGGACGGTCAGCCACTTGACGCCGTCGGGCGTCTTGACCCGGTTGCGGTTCTGGAAGCCGCCGTCCTCGAACTGCACGTTGTCGTACAGGGCAACGGTCCGGCACGCGAACAGGGCCTCACAGAATCCGAGCCACGGCGCGAACGGCGGCTGCTCGATGTAGAGCCGGTGCTTCACCGGGCCTCCTTGCGGGTGAGCAGGGTGATGAGGGAGGTCTCGAACGCCTCGAAGCGGTGACCGTCGGCCGCGCGGGCCGGGGCGAGGGTCCAGCCAGCGTCGGCGGCGCGGTGGCGGGTGTACTCTCCGCCGAGGTACCAGCGGCCGGCCTGGCTCTGGTGCTCCGAGAGGGCCTTGACCTTGTCGGGGAGCAGGTCGGTGATGTCGACCAGCACGGTGGGGTGGAAGTCGCCTCGGGGGGCGTGGGGTTGGCCGTGCAGGATCGTGGAGCAGGTGCCGACGCGGGTCGCGGCGTTGACGGCGGCCTGGGCGACGGCGAGGTGGTCCTGGTGGTCGGGACCGGCGTGCAGGCTGTGGGTGATCAGGACGGTGCAGCCTAGGCGCACGAGTTCCGCCTCGATGCCGGAGACCAACTGGCGGTCAGGCACCAGGGCGCCGTCGGTGAAGCCCAGGAGCAGCAGGTCGATGCCGCTGCCGTCGTAGGAGGCCGCGGATTCGGCAGCCCTTTCCCGGTCGGTGAGGCTGACGCCTCGTTCACGGTCGGCGAGGGAGACGCCGTTGACCCCGGTGGTGACGACAACGACCGTGACCGCCGCACCGTGTTCCTGGTAGCGGCGCAGGGTGCCGTAGCACATCAACTCGGCGTCGTCGGGGTGCGCGACCACCGCGACAACGTGCTCACGCGGCGGCGCCACGGGCGTCCTCCTCCTCGAAGTCGCGCCAGATCTGCGACGGCTCCGGCAGAGTGCTGCCCTGGTACTTGCCGCGGTACAGCTCCCGGCGGCCAGTGGGCACCCAGAACGTCACCTGGCCGATGCGCTGGCCGGGGTAGACCCGGACCGGCTGCACGGCGTGGAACTGCAGCGTCAGGCGGCCGAGCGACCCGAGGTCGATCAGGTCGGCGGTGCAGTGGACGAACAGGCCGGTGCGGGCGGTGGAGGAGCGGGCCCGGATGATCGGCACGAAGTGCTCGGATCCGATCGTCTCGGCGGTGGAGGCGAGGTAGATCCGGCCGGGCCGCAGGACCATGCCCTCCTCGGGGATGGTGGAGCGCACGAACCGGTTGGGGCGGCGGCAGTCGAGGGTGCGGCCTCCCCACCAGCGCCGCCGGTACCAGCCAATGTCCGAACTGAGGTGGAAATCGTAGGAGTTGGGGCTCAGGAGAGCGGTGTCGAAGGGGCTGATGGTGATCCGCCCCTCCTCGACCTCGCCCGCGATCTGGGGGCCGGTGAGGATCACGCGGCGCTCACCTCCGGGAGGAGGCCGACGGCACCGCCGCCGGCCAAGGCGTGGGGAGCGAACGGGGAGGGGTCGCTGAGGGTGCCGTAGTACCCGGCGTACGGCATCGGCTCGCCGACGACGTCCCAGAAGGACACCTGGCCGATGACCATGCCCGCGTACACCCTGAGCGGTTGGGTGACGACGATCTCCAGCGTCCACTGGTGGACCGCGCCGAGCTGGGCGAGGTCGGCGCTGATCTGGGTGAACAGCCCGAGGCGGCCGACGGAGGAGCGGCCGATCAGGCTGGTGACGTAGTGATCGGAGCCGATCCGTTCGACGGTGGAGCCGAGGTAGACCCGGCCGGGCCGCAGCCGGTAGCCGCGGGCCGGGATCGTGATGGTCCGGGTCGGCGGGCTGGTGCGGGGGTCGACGGGGGTGCGGGTGAACACCTTGAGGGTGTCTCCGAGCCGGTAGCCGTGGCTGTTGGGGTTCGTGTGCTGCGGCAGGAACGGGTCGATGGTGATGTGGCCGGCCTTCACCGCTTCGGCGATGGCGGGGCCAGTGAGGATCACCGGGTGCCGCCCTGCACGTAGGTCTGCCGCAGCAGTCGGCGCTGGCCGGGCTGGATCGCTTCCTGGCCTTCGCCGAGTGGCATCCGGCCGTGGGCCCAGCGCAGTTGATCGAAGACCAGCAGCTGCCCGGGGAGGAGCCGGATCTCGACGCGGTGGCGCAGCGCGGCGTCGGCGAGCGCGCCGAACGCGGTCGCCGCCTGCTGCCGTGCGGTGTCGGTGCCGTCGACGAGCTCACCGCTCAGCAGGTGCGGGTGCATCTTGCTGGTGAACCGGATCGGCAGACCGGGCTCCAGCTGCTCGGGCAGGACCGCGAAGCGCTCCAGTCCCCGGCCGACGCCGTGCACGCCCTCGTCGGTCCAGTAGGAGAACACCGGCTGCTGGAGCAGCGACTTCTCGGCGTCGCCGAGTTCGGCGGCGGCGACCCACAGGTCGGACAGGGCCGAGGCCCCGCCGCCGGCCGGGTCGTCGCGCTCGCAGTACAGCGCGATGTAGCGCGGGATGAGGTCGCGGTCGACGAGGTCGACGTGCAGCCGGTTCTCCCCGGTGCCGTGGGTGCGGCCCGGGTCGGCCTCGGTGCGGACCATGAGGCTGCTCCAGCAGCCGTCGGACGGGTAGACGGCCAGGACGGGACCGAGCGCGGACAGCAGGCTCAGCGCGAGTTCCTGGTTCAGGCGGTGGTCGGCGGTGTCGAAGTCGACCAGGACGCGACCGTCGCCCTCGCCGGTGATGTGCTCGGCGAAGCTGTGCGGTGCGACGGGGCCGTCGAGGAACACGGATGCGGGCAGCGACTGCATGGTCATGACCCCTCCTTGACGTGGTCGGTGAGCAGGCCGCGCAGGGTGCGCGGCGGGTCGAGCGGGCTGGCCGGCAGGCCGAGACGGTCGGCCAGGTACGCCGTCGTGGCGACGGCGCCCTGGTCGGGGGTGGCCCCGGCGGTGACAGGGGTCTCGCCCAGACTCTCGGCCAGGGCGGCGATCTGCCCGGCCGTCTGCGGGCCGTCGAGGACGACCAGCTCGGTGTCGAAGGGCGCGGCGGCCACCAGCGCCTGCTGGTCGACCTGCCGGGGCAGCCCGGTGCGCAGGGTGGCGAGGTTGAGCACGAAGGCGTCGGCCCCGGCCGCGCTCCGGCCCCGATCGGCCAGCAGCTCGGCGAGTCGGCGCCGGTCGTCCAGCGGGACGGCAAGGTGTCCGATCGCCGCGCTTCCCCAGGCCCGGAACGCGCCGACGGCTTCCCGCACGTAGCCCGGGACCGACCCGCGCGCGACCTTACGGCCGCCGGTGTAGTCGACGGTGAACGAGGGCCCTGCCGGGCCGAGGTCGATCCGGAGCAGGCCGGCACCGCACTCGGGCGGTTTGGCCACGTACCGCGGCGGGAGCGCCCAGTGGCCCATCGGGCTGTGGCAGTGCCCGGCGACCATGATGTCCAGCGGGCCGTCGGCGAGTTGAAGCGCCACGTCGCTCTCGAAGCCGGTGTGGCTCAGCCCCAGCACCACCTCGGCACCCGCCTCCAGCAGCCGGTCCCGCTCGGCGGCCAGCAGGGCGGCGGTCGGCTCCTCGAACTCGAACCCGGCGCGCTCGGCGGACGGCACCGCCCCGAACGCCTGGGCCCCGAGCACGCCCACGACACCGATGCACCGACCAGCCGCCTCCAGCAGCAGGCCCCGCTCCCACCGCCCGGCGAAGGTCGGCGGCGGTGTCAGGTTCACGCACACCACCGGGGGGAACCGGTCGGGATCGTGCAGCCGCATCAGGTCGGCCAGGTCGTGGTTGCCGGGCACCACTGCGTCGTAGAGGTCGGCCAGCAGCCGCTCCTCCGTGCGCCCCCGGGAGTATTCATGGAAGGCGCTCCCGCCGAAGAAGTCGCCGACGTCCACGACCAGCGCGCCTTGCTCGCGCAGCGCCTGGACGGCAGCGAGCATCCCCGTGCCGTTCGGCACCGCAGAGTGGAAGCAGCCCGTCGCCGCCACCGTCATGGTGTTAGCGGCCAAGTCCCTGTCCACGTTCAGCACCTCGTGATCGACACGACGCGCAGCGGCACGGCGGCCTCGGGCCAGAAGGCGCTTCGCGAGATCCCGTCGACCTCCTCCAGCCGCAGGCCCGCGCCGAACCAGGCCCCGGCTGCGGTGTGATCGGCCGTGACGGCGGGGAGCACCGCCAGGCCCCGCGCCACGTTGGCGGTGGATGCGAACACGTGGGCGGTGATCCCGAAGGCCAGCGTCCAGTCGAACGGGAGGATCGACAGGAACACCGTGCCGACGTGCAGCTCGCCGTCGAGGTCGACCTCGCGGACGTCGGCCAGCAGGGGCCGGGCCCGGTCGCCGTACGGTCCGAGGGCCGCGCACAGTGCCTCGGCCATCCGCGGGTCCTTCTCCACTGCCCAGATCCGGTGCCCGGCCTTGGCCACCGTGGAGGACAGCGTGCCCAGGCCCGCACCGACCTCCAGCACCGCGTCGTCGGCGCGCAGGCCCGCCAGCTCCAGCAGGCGCTCCGCGACTGCCGGGAAACGCAGGAAGTGTTGGCCGAGGTCGGCCCGGGTCCGGAAGTCGCTGTCCCGCAGGTCCGCGACGACCGCGCTCTCCGGCACCTGCTGCGTGGCCGTCGAGGGTGCCGCCGCGGTCTCCGGGCTGCGCGTCCTGACAGAGGTTGCCATGGTTTCCCTTCCACAAGATGTGGGCCGGACCGTCCTCGGAGGTCCTGCTCGCCGACAGCGGGTCCGCGACCGTGGGTGCTCGGCAGCTGAGCAGGCCGGAGTCGCAGCGGCGCCGGGTCGGGCTTCTGATGTGCCAACTACGCTAGGAATCACCGGAGTCGGAGAACACTCACCGGCAGTACGGGTTCGTGTTCCTCCGCGCCGGCGGTGCCGCGCGGATGCACAACGACACACCCTTTGACCGCGGTCGGGCAGGGGCGAAGGCCGCGATCGTCGAGAACTTCGCGTGGCCGGTGTGAAAAGCCGCGAATTCACGCACGCAGCTGCCCGATTGACGTACCGTCGCCGGGTGATGACGCTCGGAGACTCCCAGCTAGGGGCCGAGACGGCACCTTCCGGCGACCGCCCCGGAGCGGTTCTGGTGCAGGCCCTCGGATACGCCAACTGGTCGCCACGCGATCTGGTGCGCGAGATCAACGGACGGCTCGCGGGCCTCGGCGAACGACGACTCGACCTGACCGTCGCCCACGCCTGGAGCCGCGGCTCGGTACCCCGCTCTGAGACGGTCCGCCGCCTGGCCGCCGCGGTGCTGACGGAGAGGACCGGCCGGACCTACACCCAGACCATGCTCTGGGGTACTCCCGAGCCGGGCGCCCGTAGGGACGAGCAGACCGTCACGGACGACCTGGTCGGGCGTCGCTCGCTGGCCGCTGTGCTGGTCACCGCCACCGCCTGGAACGCGACCGACCCCGCGTCCCAGGCCACGGTTCGACCGTCCGGTGACCTGTTCACCGCGGTCTGGGACGCCGACCGCCAGCAGCACCACAGCATCAGCCGGGAGAGCGGCACCGACCACGTCCTGCCGCCGATGATGACGCTGCTGGAATCCCACCTCGCCGACCTGCGCCGCCTCGACGACGCCACGGGAGGGGGCGCCATCTCCCAGCGGTACGTGCGCGTCGCCCTCGACGGCGTGCTGTCGCTCCTGCAGAACAGCCGCTACACGCCGGACATCGGCACCCGGCTGCTGCGAACGGCCGGGGGGCTCGCTCAGCTCGCCGGGTGGATGGCTTTCGACGCGGACCTTTCGGCCTCGGGCCAGCGCTACCAGCTGGTCGCCATCCGACTCGCCCGTGCCAGCGCCGACCACGACACCGTCGCCAACATTCTCGGCATGCTCGCCTACCAGCACGCGGCGGCCGGCAACCCCACTGCGGCGATCCGCTTCGCCGAGGCCGCCGTCGAGACAGCGGCCAGGAGTCTGCCCACCGTCCGGGCTCGCGCCCTCGGACGGCTCGCCACCGCCCACGCCGCCGCCGGCGACATCGACGCCTTCCGATCAGCCACCGACCGCTGCCTCGCGTTCCTCGAGCACCGCCGCGACGACGACCCCCCTGCGCTCTACTACTTCACCGCTGACCAGGTCGCCGCCGAGAACGGTCAGGGCCTGGTGGACCTGGCCGCAGCCAACCCCGGTGCCAGGGGCCGCCGACTGCTAGAGGAGGCGTACAGCCTCCTGTCACCGATCACCGCGCACGGGCCCACCACCGGGTACACCCGTTCCGCCCTCCTGCACGGCGTCCACCTCGCCCGCGCCCACCTCCTCGCCCACGACGGCGAGGCCACCCTCGCCACCCTCGGGGGACTGACCGCCCACCTGCCCGAAGTCCAGTCCGTGCGCTGCCGCAACCTGCTGCTCGGGATCCGCCGGCACGCAGGTACCCGGATCAAGTCGGCGAGCGGCAAGGATGCGCTGACCCGAGTGGACAGGGCACTATCGGGCATATGACGCCGACTGGTCTTGCCCGCCCCGTTGCCGCCGTGCTCTCCGCCGTCCCGTACGACCACCCGGAGGCCCGCCGCCTCACCTCCGCTCTCCACGCGGAGCAGTCCGCCATGTACGGCTTCGCCGACGACCCAGCGGCCACCGAGCCGGTGCTCTTCGCGCCGCCGAACGGTCTCTTCCTCATCGCCCGCCCGGACGGTCAAGACGAGGCGCTCGCCTGCGGCGGCTGGCACTTGGTGGCTCCGGCCACGGTCGAGATCAAGCGCATGTACGTTGCCCCGCCCGCCCGCGGGCTCGCACTCGGCAGCCGGATCCTGCGCGCCTTGGAACATCAGGCGTACGAGCACGGCGCACGGCGCGCCATCCTGGAGACCGGCAGCCGCAACCTGGCCGCGCTCGCCCTGTACGAGCACCTCGGCTACCAGTCGATCCCCTCGTACGCCCCCGGCCGCGACCCGCTGGTGAACCGCGCCATGGCCAAGCAGCTCACGGCGGCGTAGGCACTGCCCCGCCCCGTCAGGCCGGTGCGGACTGCCAGTCGGTGGGGTCGAGGTCGAGAGCCGCGTCGGCGATCTGCTGGGCGGAGGCGGTGAGGAGGGCTGCGCGGCAGCGGTCGATCTTGCCCTGCACCGCGGGGACACCGGCCGCCCGGTACTCGACCGCTCGCAGCACGCAGTCGAGCTTGTCGGCGTCCTTGGCGCAACGGGCCTCGGGGGTGACGCCATCCTCGAACTCGGCGATCACGTCGGTGAAGAGAGCCTGGATGGACGGTGGGGCCGCCGCGGTCTGGTCGGTTGTGACCTTGCGGGGGTCGGCGGCGGTAACGTACCGGCGGGTGAGCGGGGTGAGGTCGCCGGTACGGGCCTCGGGGACGTCGTGGAGGGTTGCCAGCAGGCTGGTGCGGGCCGGGTCGGCGCCCTCCAGGGCGGCGAGGGTGGCGGCGATCACGGCGGTGCGGTGGCTGTGTTCGGCGACGGTCTCGCTGGCGGACAGCGGGATGCCGTCCTGCCGCCAGCCGGTTCGGGGCAGAGCTCGAAGGGAGCCGGCCTCGAAGAGGAGACGGGCAACGCCCGCTGCCTGGTCACCGTCGAGCTGCACCACAGGGTCCTCCTGATTGCATGTCACCCTTCGTTCCGACCGTAGCGCAGGCGGTCCAGGTCGCGTCGGGACGTCGGGGAGATGAGACTCCCGTCGAGGAGCTCGGCCGTGAACGTGCCGAACGCCTGAGCGGCGTCCGGTGCTGCGTGCGGCAGCCACGGGTGCAGGGCCAGCAGGGTGCTGATCGAGTGGACGTACAGGTCGACGGTGCCGGGCGCGAGATGGAACGAGGAGACGAGGGCGCGGAAGAGACGGATCGGATCCCAGGACGCCGGGTCCGGATGGTGCATGAAGCTGTCGTCGGTCTGGTCGGCAGGCATCGCGCCCAGCCACAGTGCCCAGTAGGACAGATTCGCTAGTTCGCCCCGCTCGTCCTCCAGGAGCGCGGTGGAGATGAAGTGCCGCAGCTGGTCCGGATCGCCCTGGCGCGCTGCGACGGTGGCGACGGTGCGGGCCTCGATCGAGCGGGTGCTGTAGCCGCGCTGGCCCAGAGCGGGTCGCATGCCGCGCAGAGCCTGCTCCGACCAGGCGGCGGCATCGGCGGCGGTGTCGTAGCTGGCGAGGTACAGAGTCTGACGGTGCAGCAGGCCGCCATGCCCGTTTACGGTTGCGTGCTCGGCGGTGGTGCGGAGGTTGGCGAAGAAGCGGGCGCGCTCGGGTGCGGGCAGCAGCGGGCCGGGGCGGGCCGGGCCTCGCCGGGGCCGGGAGGCGCGGTCGGCCAGCGCCGGCGGCGGGGTGCCGCTAAGCGCCCAGGCGACAAGGAGAGCGGAGTCGCGGGGCTGGACCCACCCGGCCAGCGGATGGCGGCCGGTCTCGGCCGGCGGGTCGAGGACGGCGGCCAGGACGCGGTCGGCGTCCAGAGCCGAGCCGCTGTGCGCGAGCAGCAGCGGGTCGGCCCCCAGCAGGGCCAGGCGTCGGCGCAGATCCAGGTAATCGCCGGCGCGGGTGTGAGTCAGCGGGCGACGACCGGATTCCCAGCCCTGCACGGTGCCGACATCGACGCCCAGATCCTCCGCCAGCCCTTCCTGGGTGCGCGGGATGCTCTCGCGGGCCAGCCGCAGCAAGTAGCCGGAGACCAGACCGGCCGACGGCGCTTTCGCGGACACGGGCCCCCTCCTTCGCGCGCTCATTCACGGCTTTCACGCCGACGCCACGGAGTTCACGAAGCTCGCGGCGTCCACCTCTGCCCGCCGGCGGACAGAGGGTGTGTCGTTGTGCAACCGAGCGGTCCCGGCCTCGTCGGAGGGTGTGGCAACCCGTACCGCCGGTGAGTGTTTCCCACCACGCCTGATTCCTAGCGTAGTTGGCACATCAGAGGCCCGGCTGGGCAACGCGGCAAAAGCCGACGGACCTGCCTGCCGCGCAGCCGCGGCTCCACACCAACTCCGCTGCAAGAGAAGGGGATGGAACTCGATGAAAGTTTTGGTCACCGGCGGAGCCGGATTCATCGGCTCGCACTTCGTGGACCGCCTGCTGCGCAGGGACGACGTGGAGCACGTGACGGTGCTCGACGCGCTCACCTACGCGGGCAACCTCGCGAACCTGGAGCCCGCCCGGGGCTCGGGCCGCTGCGAGTTCGTGCACGGCAACGTCCTCGACGCCCACCTGGCCAGCGGACTCGTCGCCCAGCACGACGCCGTGGTCCACTTCGCGGCCGAGTCGCACGTCGATCGCTCGCTGCTGGACTCCGGCCGGTTCATCGCCACCAACGTGGCCGGTACCCACACGCTGCTGGAGGCCGCACGTCGGGCCGGGGTGTCCCGGTTCGTTCACGTCTCCACCGACGAGGTGTACGGGTCGATCGAGAGCGGGGCCGCAACGGAGGAGTGGCCGCTCGCGCCGAGCATCCCCTACGCCGCCTCCAAGGCCGCCGGTGACCTGGTGGCCCGCTCCTACTTCGAGACGTACGGAGTGCCGGTGTGCATCACCCGCTCGTCCAACAACTACGGGCCCCGCCAGTACCCGGAGAAGGTGATCCCGCGGTTCGTCAGCAGCCTGCTGCGGGGCAGGGCGGCGACCGTGCACGGCGATGGCGGGCACGTGCGCAACTGGCTGCACGTTGAGGACAACTGCGCCGGCATCGAGCTCGTTCTGGACCAGGGCACACCGGGCGAGGTCTACAACATCGGCGGCGGTCACGACCTCACCACCAGCCAGCTCGCCACCCTGCTGCTCGGCATCCTCGGCGCCGACCGCTCGATGCTGCAGCACGTGCCGGACCGCACCGCCAACGACCGCAGGTACGCGATGGACTGGTCGAAGATCGCAAACCTCGGTTACCGGCCGACCCGCGACCTCGAGCCCGGCCTGGCGGCCACCGTCGCCTGGTACCGGGCGAACCCGGGCTTCTGGCAGCACACCGCCCCCCTCGCCGACGCCCTCGCCCCGGCGTGAGCGCCATACCTCCACCGGCATCGGGGCCGACTACACGGCCAAGGACCCGCACATCACCCTCAACCCGAACCAGGAGAGCCGCATGACTGAAAACTGGCCGCGGAGCGCGCTGCTTGTGCTCGGCGCATCGGAGGAGCACATTCCCCTCTACCAGGAGGCCGGGCGCCGGGGAATCCCGACCATCGCCGTCGACATGCGCCAGGACGCCCCTGCGTTCCCCTTCGCCGACGCGGCCATGCAGGTCTCCACCCGGGACGCGGACGCCATCGCCGAGGCGCTGGGCGACACGCGGCCCGCAGGGATCGTGGCAGGTGCGACCGACGCCGCCCTGCTGACCTGGCGCGTGCTGGGCCTGCGCTACGGCATGCCCTACGTGTACCCGGAGGCGGCCTTGGCCGGCCTCGACAAGGCCGCCTTCCACCAGGTCGTCGCCAACTGCGGCATCGCCGGGTACGGGTGGGTAGCGTCGGACGACCCGGGCAAGGTCTCCGCGAAAGCGGCAGCGTTGCGGTTCCCGCTCATGGTCAAGCCGGTGGACGGATCAGGCAGCAAGGGCATCACCTGTGCCGCCCACCCGGACGACCTGGCTGCCGCCATCGCCCGCGCACGCTCCTACTCCCCCTCGCAGACTGTGATCGCCGAGGAGTTCCTCCCCGGGCGGCAGCTGACCATCGACCTCTTCCTCCAGGGCGGCGCGTCGGTCATGACCTGCGTCAAGGAGCAAGAGCTGGTGGACGGGAGAAGCGTCGTGCGGCGGATCAGCACGACGCAACTCTCTCCTGCAGAGCACCACCACCTTGAGGACGTCGCCGAGCGGCTCTGCGGTGCGCTGGGCATCACCGACGGGCCCGCGAACTTCGATCTCGTCCTGGGCGAGGACGGCCAGGGCCGCATCGTCGAAGCCAACCCGCGCCTGAGCGGGGACAGCATCCCGCGCCTGCACGAGGCCGCCATGGGCGTCAACGTCGTGGGCGCGCTCATCGCACTCGCGCTCGGCGAGCCGTTCGACGCCTACCTGACACCGACCCGCGATGCGCACGCCGGGGTGGAACTGCTCGGCTCCCCCCTCGACGGGGACGGCGTACTGGAGACGTGGGAGGGGGCCGCCGAAGCCCGCAAGGTCCCCGGCGTCACCGGCATCGAGCTGTACGCCCAGCCCGGAGACCGGGTGCACCCGCACGACCAGTCCGGCCACAAGATCGGCATGATCACCGCCGCCGGACCCTCGCCCGCCGAGGTGTCCGTGGCCCTGGACACGGCCAGCTCACTGCTCCGACCGATCATCCGACCGACCCGGGAGGGATCGTGACCACCACCCCTTCGCGGCCCGACGCCGCACGCAACGCCAGCCCGTACCTGTATGGGACCGAACTCGGTGCGCTCGCCGCGGTCTTGGAGAGCGGCCAGTACGGGCACACCGCCGTCACCGAGACGTTCGAGCGACAGGTGGCCGACTTCCTCGGCGTCTCCGAGGTGGTGGCCGTCTCCTCCGGGACGGCGGCGCTGCACTCCGCGCTGGTCGCCGCCGGCGTCGGCGCCGGCGACGAGGTGCTGGTGCCGTCGATGACGTTCTGCGCCTCCGTGCAGGCGATCCTCGCCGCCGGGGCCGAGCCCCGGTTCGTGGACATCGACCCGGTCACGATGTGTACCACCCCCGACCTCGTGCAGGAGGCGCTGACCGAGCGCACCACCGCGGTGATGCCCGTCCTGTTCGGCGGCCGGGCCATCGACCTCGCCCCGATTGCCGACCTGCTCGACCAGCGCGGAATCGCCGTGGTGGAGGATGCCGCCCACGCCTTCGGCTCCCGCACCGCCGACGGCCCGCTGGTTGGGGCGCACGGGCACCTGACCTGCTTCTCCTTCGGGCCGATCAAGAACCTGACCTGCGCCCAGGGCGGAGCGGTCGTCCCCCGCAGCCCCGAGGAGGCCGAGCGGCTGCGGACCCTGCGGCTGCTCGGCATGGTGGAGTCCGCCGCTGACCGCGCCGCCTCCACCACTTACCAGGTCACCGCCGCCGGGTTCCGCTACCCGATGTCCGCCCTCAACGCCGCGATCGGCACCGCGCAGCTCACCCGCTTCGGCGAGGCCGCCGCCGTGCGTCGCGCTCTGTGGTGCACCTACCGCGACGCGCTGGCCGGCCTGCCCGGCGTCGAGCTGGTCGACGTCGACGTCGAGCACTCCGTCCCGCACCTCTGCATCGTCACGGTCCCCGACCGCGACCGCGTCTGGGCCGAGATGCGCGACGCGGGCATCGGCGTCGGCGTCCACTACCCGCCCAACCACCTCCAGCCCGCCTTCGCCTCCTGGGCCCGGCCGTTGCCGGCCACCGAACAGCTCGCCGGGCGCATCCTCACCCTGCCGTTCCACCAACACCTCACCGAGGATGACGTCCACCGCACCGTCGCCGCTCTGCGCGAGGCTCTGACCAACCGAGAGGCCCGATGACCGGTCCCGCCGCGCCCCGGCGCATCCGCGTCGTCTGCGCCCTGCTCATCGAAGCCGGAGCCTCGCGCCACCTGGGCTAAGCGCACGTCGAGCGGCCCTGGTGCTCGCCTTGTTCGAGGGCGGGGGCACCGGGGCCGTTCGGGTTCAGCCGCTGGTGGCTGCGTCGAGCACTACGTCGACCAGGCGCTGGGCCGCGTCCGGGCGGCCGTGCTCGCGGGAACGCGCTGCCATCGCCGCGCGCCGTGCCGGGTCGGCGAGCAGTGGGGCCAGCGCCTCCCGCAGGCCCTCCGCCGTGATGTCGCCGATCAACGCGACGGCCGCGCCCGCGTCCTGGAGGTGAACGGCGTTGTGGGCCTGCTCGTTGCCCGCCGAGGTAGGCAGCGGGACGAACACGGCGGCCTTGCCGAGCGCGGTCAGCTCCGCGAGCGTCCCCGCGCCGCTGCGACTGACCACCACGTCCGCCAGCGCCAGCACGTCCGGCAGCTCCGCCCCCATGTAGCCGGTCAGCAGGTAGCGACCCGCCAGCCGCGGCGGCAGTGCTCCGGCGGGCTCGCGGAGCGCCGCCTCGTTGGCCGGGCCGCATTGGTGGACTACGTTCGCGTGTTCCAGCAGCCACGGCAGGACGGCCGAGACGAGCGTGTTGATCTGCACCGAGCCCTGCGCGCCCCCGGTGACGTACACCGTCGGGAGCGCGCGGTCGAAGCCGTACAGACCCAGGGCGGCAACCGCCTTATCGGCCTGCCCGGTTAGCACCGCCGGCCTTACCGGGTTCCCGGTCACCACGGCGCTGCGACGTGCGGACTCCGGCAACAGCGGCAGGGTGGACTCGGAGGAGACGGCGACCCGGGTTGCCGCCCGCGCGAGGACCTTGTTCGCCAGGCCGAGCCGCACTGTCTGCTCGTGCACCACCAGCGGCACCCCGCAGGAGCGCGCGGCCAGGCCCGTCGGGACCGCCGCGTACCCGCCGGTGGCCAACACCACGTCCGGCGCGAACTCGGCGATCAGGGACCGGGCCTGCGCCGCGCCCAACGGCACCCGACCCATGTCACGCACGTTCGCGGGGGAGACCAGTTTCAACGGGTTGGCTGAGCGGCGGACCTTGCCAGTGGCGACCGGAGCGAACCGGATGCCTTCCGCCGGGGCGACCCGAGCCTCCAGCCCCTCGGCGGTGCCGATCCACAGCACCTCCACTGTCCGTCCCTGCGCCGCGAGTCGCTCCTGCAGTGCCTGCACCGCGGTCAGCGCCGGGTAGGTGTGTCCGCCTGTGCCGCCGCCCGTCACGACCAACCGCAACGGTCGGTCCTGCCCGCTGAGCCCCACGCTCGTCTCCCATCGACCATTGCGCCACGTCCTGGCTGAAGGCCCTCAGCCTACCGACGGGATGGACACTGTCCGTCGTTGCCTGGTTCCAAGGCGTTCTGCCTGGCGGGGCCCGGAGTGCTCTGTCGGATACCAAGCGCCGTACGTTCCCCGTGATGTGATCAAGGTCGCTCGGCGCGAGCTTCACTTGCACCGCGTTCCTGGCTATGGTCCGTCGTCCCTCGGCTGGGACGTGCCCGGCCGCGGTGCCGAGGAGGCTCTCCCTGCGTATCCACCGCAGCCCCCACCCGTCCAACTTCGTGATCGTTCCGAACGCCTTGGCCCAGAACCGGGCGATGTCCTATACCGCCCGCGGGCTGCTGGTGGACCTCCTTTCCCGTCCGGACGACTGGCGTGAGACGTGCCGGCAGATGGCGGACTCCAGCCCGCAAGGGCGCAAGGCCCTGGCGGCGGCGTTGGACGAGCTGCGGGTGTGGGGGTACTACCGGGTGGAGGTGGTCCGCGACCCGTCCGGCAGGGTGCGGTCGGAGGCGCACGTCTTCGACCGCCCGCAGACGGGGCTGCTGCCGGGTGCCACTGCGCCGGGCTCCGGTGAACCGGACTGCGGTGATCGTGGCGTCCTTCCAAAGGACCTGGTGAAAGTACCCTCCCTCCCCCGCGAGGAGGAGACGGAGCCGCTCGCCGAGGCGGCCCCGGCCGACGAGGTGGGAGGGCGGGAGAAGCCCGCTCCCGAACAGATGCCTCGGCCCCGCCGGGCGGAGCCCGCAGCGAGGCCGGAGGACCTGGACCCGGAGACGCTCGCAGCGGTGAACGCGCTGCTGAGAGCGGTTCGTCCGGAGCGGAGACTGCCGTTGGGTGTAGCGGAGGCGGCAGCGCTCGCCCCGTTGGTGCGGGAGTGGATGGACCGCGGGGCCTCGCAGGACGAGCTGCGGCAGGCGCTGCTGACCGGGCTTCCCGAGGTGGTGCACTCCCCGGTGGCGGTGCTGCGGTCGCGGCTGGAGCGGAAGAAGCCCGCTGAACGGCCGGTCGTGCCGCAGCGGCGGCTGGCGGAGTGCGAGCAGTGCCGCGACCCCCTGCCCGAGCCGGGGCTGTGCGCGGGCTGCCGAGGGGCGGGGCGGCCGGATGGTGCGGAGGAGCGCGGAGTCCAGGTGACCGCGCGCGGTATCGCGAAGGTGCGGGCGGCGATGGCCAGTTCGCGGCGGTGAGGCCCGCTGTGAGCCTGTGGCCAGCGGGGTGGAGTTGGTGGACCTGGGAGCCGCGTTCGGGCGACTGTCGGCCCGGTGCGGCCCGCTGTGGCACACGGCCGGGGTCACCGCCGGGTGGTGCTGCCCGGTTCTGCGGGCAGCACCACCAGCGGCTAGAGCTGCACGGGCAGCGCCTCCAGCCCGCGGACGAGCCGTGAGTGCCGCCAGGGCAACTGCTCGGCGGGCTCTGCCAGTTGCAGGTCGGGGAAGCGCTCCAGCAGCAGTTGCAGGACGGTCTCGACCTCGGCTTGGGCCAGCGGCGCGCCGAGGCACCGGTGGATGCCGTGGCCGAAGGCCAGGTGCGAGCGGGCATCGGGACGGTCGAGGTCGAGCCGGTCCGGGTCGGTGAAGCGGGCCGGGTCGCGGTTGGCGGCGCCGGGGCTGACGAAGACCGGGCTGCCCGCCGGCACCTCCGTCTCACCGAGGAAGGTGGCCTTCGGTGCCCACCTCCAGGTCGCGATGCTCACCGGGGAGTCGTAGCGCAGCAGTTCGTCGACCGCCGCGGGGATCCGGCCGGGGTCGGCGTGCAGCAGCGCGAGCTGCTCGGGGTGCTGGAGCAGCGCCAGGACGCTGTTGCCGATCGCCGCGGTGGTCGTCTCGTGCCCGGCGACCAGGAGCAGCACCGCGAGGGAGACCAGCTCCAGCTCGCTGAGCTGGTCGCCGTCCTCGTCGCGGACGGCGACCAGTGCGGACAGCAGGGCCTCGTCGGGCTCCTCGCGCTTGGCCGCCGCCAGGGCGGACATGTAGTCGGCCAGGGCGTGGGAGGCGGCGTCGATCCGCTCGTGGTCGCCGGTGGCCAGCAGGTCCGAGGACCAGCGGTGGACCCTGGCGCGGTCGGCGGCGGGGACGCCGAGGAGCTGGCAGATCACGGTGACCGGCAGCGGCACGGCCAGACCCTCCATCAGGTCCACCCGGTCGCCCGGGGACCAGCCGTCGACCAGCTCCTCGGCGAGGGCGCGCACCGCTGGACGCAGCTGCTGGACGCGCGCCGGGGTGAAGGCCCGGGTGACCAGCCGGCGCAGCCGCGTGTGGTCGGGCGGGTCGCTGTTGAGCATGGTGCTGGCCAGCGCCGGGTGCAGCACGCGGCCGGAGGGCCGGTCGGCGAAGAACGCGCTCGTGTCCTTCGACAGGTGGGGGTCGGCGAGCGCGGCCCTGGCCTGCTCGTAGCCGGTGACCACGGTCGCGGTCCCGGAGCTGCCGCCCATGGGTACTTGGGCGACAGGGCACCGCTGCCGCAGTGCGGCGTAGGTGGGGTAGCGGTCGCGGTAGAAGGCGGGGTCGGAGAAGGGGCTGGCCATGGTGCTCGCTCCTATGCCGCGTCCAGCGCGGGGGGCTGGTGCGCTGCGGCGATGCGGTGGACGATCTCGCTTCCGGTGTACTGCTCGGCCACCAACCGTAGCCAGACAGCCTCCTTCTCCAAATCCGCCTCGCGGGCGGAGCCTTGCTCGGCCAAAGGGGCCGGGTTGCGCTGGGCCCGGGCGCCCCAGCGGGCTGCCTGGATGGCGCCCGCGACGACGGCCGCTTCGACCACGGCCTCCGCCTCGATGCCGGTGAGGCCGGCGGCGGCCACCGCTTCCTCGGCGGCCTGCCGCACTGCCCGGGAGCGGTGCTCCTCAAGGCTGAGGATGCCGTCGGCGATTTCGACGGTGCGCCGGTGCAGCACGAGGTCGGGCTCCGCGCCGTCGCCGAGGGTGTTCAGTACGACGTCGGGGTCCACTGCGGTGATGTCCTGCCACAGAGGAACCATGATCTGGGCGGTCTGCCGCTGCCAGGCGGTGAGCCTGCGCTTGGCCAGTGGCCACAGCATCGCGGGCACGGTCAGTCCGGCGGTGATCAGCAGAACGCCGGTGAGCGGGGCCGTGAAGGAGAACGCGCAGCGGTACGGGGTCACCAGCGAGGTGCACCGGGGACCGCCGGGGAACAGCTCGACGTGCGCGAGGCTGCCCGCGGCGTTGACGACCTTGTAGAGCAGGTAGAGCAGGACGAAGAAGCAGCCGGCGGTGACGGCCTTGAGGCCGACCTTGTGGATCCGCCAGTCCGTCTCGGTGCTGCGCCGCCAGGTCTGGGCGAGCGCGTCGTAGGTGGCGTGGCCCATGAAAGCGACGTAGGCGATGGTGTAGATGGTGAGGGTGGCCGGGGCCTGGCCCCAGTGAGTGTTGGTGAAGGGGCTGCTCCAGCGCCGGTCGGCAGGGGTGGCGAAGAACGCGACGCTCATCACCGCGACGGTCAGGGTGAGCAGCCGCAAGCGGGGCCGCAGCTTGGCGCGCGCCGGTGCCGGGTCGTAGTTGAGGGCGAAGAGGAAGCCGACCACCGCGAGGCTCGCGCCGAGCATCAGCACGTTGCTGATCAGCTTGGCCAGGTCGCGGGTGATGAGGTCAGCGGCGTCTTGGACCGCGGGATTGAACCCCGTGATCGCGACGGCCCAGGCGACGAGCAGTACAGCGGTTGAGGCGGCGTTCGAGGGTCTGGGGGCCCCGCCGGCGCGGGGGCGCATCCAGAAGGCCGCAGCCGCGAGGAGGAAGGCGGGCAGGCCGAAGGTGACGATGGTGATCACGGTGGCGCTGTTCTCTCGTCTTAGGTGTACATGGCGGCCCACCGCTCGGAGGCGGCGGTCGGTCGGGGTGAGGGTGTCTTGCGCTCGCGGACCATCCGCGAGACGAGCAGCGAGCCGAGGTGCTCGGCCTCCTGCTCCTCGGGGGTGTTGTAGGAGGTGCGCGCCGAGACGCCGAGTGCGCCCACCCAGTCGATCTCGGACGCGAGTTGGGCGTCCGTCTTGAAGTCGGCCCGGTTCACGGTGCCGGCGTGGTCGAACAGGATGTGGCCCAGCTCGTGGGCAATGATCTGCAGGCGCAGCAGCGGTGGCGCGCTCTGCTCGTAGAAGACGACCTCGCGGTCGTCGTAGCGCTGGCGCAGGCCGCAGCCGTCGCTCTCCTGCATCGCCTTGGGCTCGCACTCGATGCGTCGGCCGACCAGGGCGGAGACGGCCTCGATTAGCTCGGCTTCGGTGAAGCGGTGAGGCAGTTCCAGCTGGCGCAGGCGGTCCTCGCAAGCGGTGCGCAGCGATTCGGCATGCACGATCCCCTCCCAAGAAATGATCATGAATTCGCTGCCCCGCGCCGGGCATCGGATTTCGCGGCCCGGCATCACAGCGATGTGAGGATGTTAAGCACAACGCATAAAGATCGTTTAAGCATTGATCTTGCCTAATGCTCACATACTGGACGGTATGGGGCCATGCCGTCACGCAGCGTCGCAACCTGATGGCCCCTGACCTGCGACGATTCCTGACGCTTACGGGGGGCTCACAGGCATCACTCAGGTGCTTCACTACCGAAAGTAATAAGCGCAGGGACATGCCAAAAGTAAGAGTGACATGCATCACTCTCTTACCCTTACCGGATTCCTTCGCGGTTTCCCCAAGTAGGGGGATGAATTTCGTCAAGCCGGGGGGGATTGCTCCCCCCGATTGGGGGTCTGCATTCCCTGATGGGGAATCAGGAATGCAGATCGAAAGGTCTTCGCGCGTAGATTTTTGGGCATGCCTGAGCCGCCGGGAGCGAGGGGCTCAGGGTGTCGGCTCGCCCGGTTCCTCGGCCGGAGGCAGGCCCTGCGAGCTGCGTGCCATGTCGATCGACTCCTTGACGAAGCGCAGGCCCTTGGCGTCGAGGCCCTTGCTGCGCAGTGCGATCGACTGGACGCCGGCGTCCTCCATGGCCCGCTGGAGGTCGCGGCCGGCGATCTCCTTCTCCGGGTCGTCCGAGACCCAGTAGGTCGGGGGTACGTCGAAGAAGGCGGCGATCTTCATCAGGGTGTCGATCGTGGGGTTGGTCTTGTCGCCCCGGCGCATGCCCCGGAGCAGGGTGTCGCTGATCCCGGTGCCGGCGGAGACCTCGGCGACGGTGTACGGGCCGCGGTCCGCTGGGCGGCGCTCCTCGAAGAGGCGGTCGAGGCGTGCGGCGATCTGCGCAAGGCCCTTGTCCTTGTCCGCCTGTCCCGCCATGGCCCTGTCCTCCGTGTCAGATCGTCCCACGGACGCACTTTAGTACCCAACAGTGCCCGGATGCACGCCAGGGCCAGAACTTTAGTGTCCCATTCGGGCGAACTCTGGTGTACGTTGATCTCGCCGAAGGGAAACTAAAGTGCAGAATCCCTGGTGGGGGGCGGTATCGCGCCCGCTCAACCGGGGGCTGCCTCCGCTGGCGCGCCGGTCCGACCGGCGGGGCAGCGGCTTCGGCCGCCCTCGGCGGAGGGCCCAGGAGTTGGCGCTCCCGGACTCCTCCGCACGCGAGGACGTCGAACACGTCCGACGCCCGGCCCCCGCATCTCACAACGCGGCCGGACATCAGCCCTGGAGTCTCGCATGTCCTCCTCGATCCGCACAACCGGGACCGGTGACGGCCGCCTGGTCGCCGTCACCTCCGTGGCCTTCGCCGAGATCCTCGCCCGTCTCGCCCCCGGCACCGCGTCGGTGGTCCTGAACAGCGCCGCCGAGGGCGGCCTGCCGCGCACCGCCGAGGCGTACGACGCCCAGGGCCGACCGGTCCCGCAGCCGCTCGCGATCCGCCAGGCCATGGCCCGATGGATCAGCACCGCCTTTCCGCTGGATCGCGGATGCGCCCACCGCCTCGACCTGGCCACCGGGGAGCTGACCGCCCTGGCCGTTGCCGGCGGCGAGGACCTCCCGCTGGCGGCCTGAGCCACCACCTTCACCACGTCCGCCGAGCGGCAGAGCCCGCTGCATCGCGGACCGCGCAGAGCGCAGGCACACCCGCGCCGGGACCGACCGCCCCGCCGCCGGCCGCAGCCGCGCCTTCTCCTGCCCTCACCCGTTCCGCGCTGACGGCACCGCCTGCCCTGGCGACCACTGCCGTGCGCACCAGGCGAAACCTTTCACCTCCATGCCTAGCTCCCTCCTGCCCGCGCGCACCTCCGCCGCGAGCGCGCCGGGCGACCCCGGCCTGCCCGTTCCCCTCGCCGAGCAGTGGATCTCCACCACCGGCTCGCGCATCGCCCCCGACCCGTACACCTGGCTCCAGGCCGTCCACTGGGCCCACGACATCGGCACCCGCACGCCTGTCCGCAGCCACGGCCCGCGGTTCGGTACCACCACCGTGCTGCTGGCCCAGCAGCTCGCCCAGCTCAACCCGTGCCGACCCGGCGTGGACTTCCTCTCCCGCGTGCTCAAGGTCTCGACGCGCACCGTGAAGTACCACCTGGCGATCCTGCGCGAGGCGGGCCTGCTGGCCTACCGGGTCAAGGGCACCCGTGTCCGCCAGGAGCGCGCCAGGGCAAGCGAGTTCGCCCGGACCATACCCGACGCCTTCGACCAGGACCTGGGCCTGCGCACCGCGCCCTCTGACACCTTCATCCGCGCCGTCGTCGGTGTCTCCGAGCAGGGCCGCACCCAGCTGGCCCGGCTCGGCAAGAAGGCCGCCCGCACAGTGCGCCGCAAGGTCCGCAAGGCCAAGAAGCCTTCATTTTCTGGCACTTCGGATTGCACCCCAATGGAGGGTGGTTTCTGCACTGTCTCTCCTGCGGGACTTACCTCTTCTCCCTCTGAGGGCGAACCTCGAAGCGGGAAGCCCAGCAGCACCCCGACGAGAAGAAGAACCCGCAAGGCGCTGAACCAGGTTGGGCGGCGCTACCAGCTCGGCCTGGAGCTGGTGCAGCAGGTCCCGTGGCTGGCCGGAACGCCCGTCGCCCGCGTGGCCTGGGCCGTGCGGCACCTCGCCGACGCGGGCTGGACCGCCCACGAGGTCATCGCCGTACTCGCCCTGCGCGCACCCGCCGACCGGATCCACCGGCCCAGCGGCTTCCTGACCGCCCGCCTGGCCGGGACGGAGCTGCTGTTCGACACCCCGGCCAAGCGGAACAACCTGGTCGCCTGGTGGCGGGACAGCCGCCACGCCTCCCGAGAGCGCCACGCCGAGTGGAACAGCTCGTGGTCCGCACCGCGCAGTACCGCGGTCGCCCGCCTGGTCCGCGACGCCTTCACCGCCTCCAAGCGCCAGCAGCAGCTCGTCGAATTGCCCCTGGAGCCCACGGACGCCGAGCGGGCCGAGGTCCGCACCCTCGCCTGGCGCCAGTACCTCGCAGGCCAGCCCGAACTGGTCGCCTCCGCCGTCGCCCTCGCCGGCCGGGACAAGGCCGAGGAGATCTACGGCGCCGACCTCGTCGAGCGCGTCGTCCGCCTGACCGCCACCACCAGCCACCTCACCGCCGGAGCCACCCGATGAACCCGCAAGACGAGCCCCGCGGTATCGACCTCGCCCGCCTGACCCTGCGCCGCGCCCAGGCCGACGCAGCCAAGCGCCCCGCCGGTGCCGCCAAGGCCCGCGCACCCCGGCGCGCTGCCGTCCGCTCCGCAGACCGCGACCCGGTCGGGCTCGCCGCCGCACTCGGCGGCCTCGTCGAGCAGCACGCCTGGAACGCCCCGCTGTCCGGCGGCGCCGTCACCGACCTGTGGCCCCGCGCCGCCGGCGACCTCGCCGCCCACACCACGGCGGTCGCCTTCGACCACGCCACCGGCCGCCTCGACGTCCAGGCCGACTCGCCCGCCTACGCCACCCACCTGCGCCACTTCGCCGCCCACCTCGTCGCCGAGATCAACGCCCTGCACCAGCAGCCCGCCGTGCGCAGCATCCGCGTCCTGGCCGAGCGCGGCGGCAGACCCACCACCGCCCCCTCGCCCGGGACCGGTACCACCGCACCGGACCGCCGCCCGCCCGGACCGCTCAGAACCCGGGAGAACGCCTCGCCCGGCTACCAGCGGGCCCTCGCCCAGCTGCAAGCCGCCCGCGCCCGTGTCCCGGCCGACCCGCTCGCCGCCCCGGCGATCGAGCAGAAGGTCCGCGCCTTGGCCAGAGCCAGAGCCACACCCGCGCCCGCCACGAGCAGCTGAGCGGCCCCGCCGCCGCTGCGGCCGGGCCCGCCCGCCACCGACCAGCCGCCTG
Source organism: Kitasatospora sp. NPDC049285 (assembly GCF_040678815.1). Classification (NCBI taxonomy): domain Bacteria; kingdom Bacillati; phylum Actinomycetota; class Actinomycetes; order Kitasatosporales; family Streptomycetaceae; genus Kitasatospora; species Kitasatospora sp. NPDC049285. Next base: position 32,147 of record NZ_JBFAQR010000059.1, read on the forward strand.
CCGCAGCAGGCCCACCTCGGAGACCACCGCAACCGTGCCCGACACCCTGCCCGCCCCGATCCAGCTCGCCGCCCGCCGCCGCGACCACAACTGGGTCAAGGACGCCGCCTGCGCCGGCACCGCGCAGCCGGACCTGTTCCACCCGCTGCCCGACCAGGCGGAGGAGACCGCCGCCGCCAAGTCGATGTGCCGCTCCTGCGTCGTCAGCCAGCAGTGCCTGCAGGAAGCCCTGGACCTGAACGACCGCGAGGGCATCCGCGCCGGCCTGACCAAAGGCGAGCGTGACGTCCTCCACCGCCGCGCCAACGTCCACCGCTGGGAGGAGCCGCGAATCCGCGAGGCCCTCGCCGGCCGATCCGTCAGCCTGTCCTGGCCGGAGCGCACCTCCGTGGTCACCGTCGCCGCGATCCTCGGCCTGGACGTGAACATCTGGTCGCGCGCCCTCGGCATCAGCCGCAAGTACGCCCTGGAGCTGCTGCGCGACGCCCGCGCCGACATGGAGAACCAGCCGCTGGCCGTGCAGCGCGAACAGCGCATCGCCGCCTCCATGACCACCCGCCGGGCGGTGGCCGCGTGAGCGACGAACAGCGAACCACACCGGGCATGTCCTGGTGGGACAAGGCCGCGATCGGCGCCATGGGCGGCGTCGGCGGCGCCCTGTCCTACGACGCCTTGCAGCAGATGGCCGTCGCCATGCACATCCGGCCCGAACTGACCTACCTGTTCCCCGTCGCCATCGACGGGTTCATCGCCTACGGCACCCGGGCCCTGGTCGTGCTCAAGGAAGCGCCGCTGCGGGCCCGCGTCTACACCTGGTCGGTGTTCGGCAGTGCCACGGCCACGAGCGTCTGGGCCAACTGGACCCACGCCGTGCGCCTGAACGACCTCACCCCGGCCGGCGAGGGACTGCACCTGCCGGACTGGTCCGTCGGCGTGCTCAGCACCATCGCCCCGCTGGTGCTCGGCGGCGCCACCCACCTCTACATCGTGATGTCCCGGCACACCTCCGGCGCCGACGCTGACTCCGCGACCAACTCGAGGACGCAGAAGCCGGCCAAGGCCAACTGGTGGAGTCGGAAGGACACCTCCAGCGAGGACGGCCAGACGAATCCGGCCGTCCGGACCCGGTGGTGGAACCGCAAGCTGACCGAGACCGCTGTCCTCGACAGCGCGGCCTCGGCGACCGCGGACCCGCACCATGAACTGCCCGCCGTCCCCACCCCGTCCCCGGTGTCCCTGACCAAGGCCCCCCAGGAGCCGACCGCCCTCCCGCCGGGACCGGCCGCCACCAGCACCGCCGTCCCCGTCCCCAGCACTGAGCCCGCCGCCACCAGCGGGACCGTCCCCGGTCCCCAGACCCCCGCCGCCGATCCCACCCGCGGGATCGCCCCAGAGAACGGAACGGTCCCCACCGCCGGGACGGTCCCCGTCCCCGGACCCGCCGGGGCCGTCCCCCCGAATCCCGTCCCGGAGCCCGGGACCGTCTCGGTCACCCCTCCGTCCCCGGGACCGGTGAGCACCTCGTCCGGGACCGTCCCCGCCGATCCGTCCGTCTCCGCCCCGCTGGTGCACGCGGCGCCCCCCGCCGTCCCCACGACACCGGTCCCGGTAGCCGAACCCGGTCCCGGCGACGGGGCGGGACCGGTCCCCAACGGCACCGCCGCGAACCGGCTGGGCGAGGCCGCCGGGACCGGCCGGGTCAGCGCCGCCACGGCGACCGCAATCCAGCGCCACCCGGCACCCGCAGCGGCCTCCCCGTCCCCGGTCCCGGCCGTCCCCACCCCGGCCGAAGCCGCGGCGGGCCGTCCCCGCGACCCCGGGACCGTCCCCACCCCGACCGTCCTGCGGGCCGTCCCGGCACCGGGGACCGCGAGCACGGGGACCGGCCCCGAAGCCCGGCCGGGACCGGTCCCCGCGAACGAGGCCGGTCCCCGACGCGGGACCGACCCGACCCCGATCACCTCGACCGTCCCCGGCGGGGACCGACCGGGACCGCCGGCCGTCCCCACGGCCAGCACCACCACCGGGACCGTCCCCGCCGCCCCGTCCCCGGTCCCCGGCGCTGACCCGGGACCGGAGCGCGAAGTCCGCAAGCGCCAGCTGAGCGACGACGAGCTGGAGGCGCTGCTGCCGATCGGACGGACCGTGGCGGCCACCGCCGAGGGACGCCTGACCCGCGAAACCCTGCGCGCCGGCCTCCGCGCCCAGAACGTGCCCATCAACAACACCGCGCTCGGCCAGCTCCTGCGGGAGCTGAAGGACATCGAGGGCAAACCCCCGCCCGCGCGCCGCTGACCTGCCCGAAACCGCCGCACAACCGGCCCCCACTCCACCCTAGGAACCGACTTGACCGCCAAGAGCAACACCGACGAGCACCTCGCCACCGGCCTGATGAGCCTGCTGCGCGAGCAGGGCCTCCTCCACACCGCAGACGGAGCCAGCGACGGCAGCTGGATCGTCCGCCGCACCCGCAGCGGCCCGCAGTTCGTCCTGGAGTCGCCGCCGGAGGTGATCGAGTACGCCGTCGACGTGCTCGTCGACTACCAGCTGGAGGCCGGATCGAGGCCGTGAAATCCGTTGCCGTGGAAGCGAGTTGACCCCGCCGTCCGGGACGGGGACGGGCACCGACGGCGCAGCAAGCTATCGCCTGGGGCAGCCCTACGGGCCGCCCCAGGCACTTGCCCTCGCCCCAGGGGGGCGAGGGACCTGGGCGGAGCCGAGCGAGGGCGCTCGACTCCACCCAGGAATCCGGAGCGAGGGCGCTCCGGGAACCGAGGAAAGGAGAAGCCACGACCACGCCACAACCCCAAGAAGCCGAAGCCGAGTTGACGCCCAAGCGCCGCCCGCGCCGCCGCCACCGCGACGCCCAGCAGCGCCCCCACCGCATCGTCACCCGCTTCAACGCCGCCGAGCGCGACGAGATCACCACCGCCGCCGAGCAGCGCGAGCAGACCGTCTCCCGCTTCGTCGCCACCAGCACGCTCGCCGCCGCCCGCGGCCACAGCAGCGCCCGCGACCCGCAAGACCAACTCGACCGAGCCGTCGACACCCTCGTCTCCGCCCGCGCCCACCTCGCCCGGGTCGGCAACAACCTGAACCAGATCGCGTTCGCCTTCAACGCCGGCGGCCAGGTCCGACCTGCCGACCTCGACGCCACACTCGGCGCGGTCCGCGCCGCCATCGCCACCGTCGACCGCACCGCCTATCAGCTCGCCACCAGGGCCGCCGGTGGTCCCTGACATCAGCCGCGGGTCGAAGACGTACGGACTGCTGGCCTACCTCTTCGGCCCCGGCAAACACGAAGAACACGAAGACCCCCACATCGTCGCCAGCTGGGACGGCTTCGCCCCGGACCCCGGCCGCGACCCGCACGCCACGCTCTCGCAACTGGAGGCCGCCCTCGACCTGCGGGTCAACCAACTCGGCGCCCGCAAGCCGAAGCGGCACGTGTGGCACTGCCCCGTCAGCGCGGACCCCGGCGACCGGCTCCTCACAGACGAGGAGTGGGCCGAGGTCGCCCGCCGCGTGGTCGCCGCCGCCGGCATCGCCGAGCCCGGCGACCCCGACGGCTGCCGCTGGATCGCGGTCCGCCACGACGCGCGCCACATCCACATCATGGCCACCATCGTGCGCGGCGACCTGCGCCAAGCCCGCCTGAACGGCGACGCGACCCGCGCACAGGCCGCATGTCGCCAGATTGAGAAGGACTTCGGCCTCAAGGAGCTGAACCAGGGCGACGGGACCGCCGCCAAGCGGCCCACCAGCGCCGAAGGCCACAAGGCGAAGCGCCTCGGCAAAGGCGAGCCCGTCCGGCTCCAGCTGCGCGACGCCGTCCGGCGCGCCCTCGCTGGCGCTGCCGACGAGCAGGAGTTCCTCGACCGGCTCAAGACAGCTGGTCTCCTGGTCAGCTTCAAGACCGGACCGTCGGGCGACGTGCTCGGATACTCCGTCGCCCACCCGGACGACCGCAACGCCAACGGCGAGCCGGTGTTCTTCGGCGGCTCCCGGCTCGCCCCGGACCTGTCCCTGCCCCGTATCCGCAAGCGCCTGGGCGCCGGACCGGTCGACGCCGCCGACACCGTGCCGCCCGACGGCGCGGCGACGGGCAAGACCCGCACCCCCGGTTCGCGCGCCGCACAGGCCCGGCGCGGTGCAGCCCAGGCGGTCGAGGCCGCCGCCCGGACGATCGACGAAGGCGAAGACGAGCAGGTCGCCGCCCAGCTCACTGGAGCGATCGAGGTCATCGACGTGATCGCCATCCGCGCACCGGCCGACACCCGCGCCCAGCTCCTCGCAGCGGCGCGGGCGTTCGAGCGTGCCTCGCGCAGCCACATCCGCGCCGAGCGCGCCGACAACCGGAACCTGCGTTACGCCGCTCGGCAGATGCTGTCCAGCGGCTACGCCACCAACAGGGGCGAGGACGGCGGCGCGACGGCCATGCTGCTGTCCGCCCTGGTCCTGCTGGCCATCGCCGCCGCCCGCTGGCACTCCGGCCGAGGCCACGCCCAGCAGGCCGCTGCCGCCGACGCCGCCGCCCGCGAACTGCGCGCGGCGTACCGGACGGTTGCCGCCAGGCCCATGGCCGCGATGGCCCACAGCGGCCGGACGCTGCCGACGGCGGTCCGCGAACGCCAGAACGAGATCATCCGCACCCGGCTGGCCGACGCCGAGGGCGCCCCTCGGGAGCAGGAGGGCTGGGACGCGCTCGCCGCGACCCTCGCCGAGGCAGAGGCCGCCGGCCACGACCCGGCCGCCCTGCTGGAGGAGGCCAGGTCATGGCGAGAGCTGGACACCGCCGACTCGGTCACCGCCGTGATGGTGTGGCGGGTCCGGCGGATCGCCGGGCTGACGGCTGCACCCGAGCCCGCCACCGCGAGGCGCGGCACCGGCACCCGGATCGGACAGGCTGCCGCTGCGGCGCCCGCGCCGAGGCGACGCCCGACGCGCTGACCGAACCCGATACGCCGTCGGGTCCGGCACGCTAACGTGGCCTCGCTCTGAGAAAGCAGCACCGAGGACGCCAGCCCCGCAGGGCTGGCGTCCTCGGCGTTTCCGGCACTCGGCCGGAGCGAAGGAAGGAACAGAAAACGAAAATCGAACAGGCGTACGATGGCGGTATGAGCGCCGCCCTCCCGCACCCCCGCCCCGAACGACTCCACCTCGGGGACGACGACGGGGACGCGACGCCCGCACCGGCAGCTCTGCTGACCGGCCCGGGCCGCACCTGGCCGGCGGAGGCCCGCTGGGCGCGGGCGCAGATCCGCGTCGGCGGGCAGTGGCGACCCGCCCGGATCGAACACTGGCGGCTGCGCCTGGGCAGCCTGCGCTGGTCGGCGCAGATCACCTGGCAGGGAGAGGACGGCCTCCCGGTCAGCGGGTGGTACCTATGCAGCCGGTCGACTGTCTCGTTCTGCGGGAGCCCGGTCGGCGCGAGCATCAGCTGACTGCAACCGCGGCGCCGGACGGTCAGACGACTGCTCGGTCAGCCCGAGGCGCGCGATTGCGCAGCCAGTAGTCGGACCATCCCGCCGCCCAGCGGAAGGCCGTCCCCGGGAACGGCTGCTCCAGCGAAGGGAGAGCGTCCCAGCTGGGATCCCACTGCTTCTCCCGCGTCAGCTGGGAGAACAGCTCCAGCAACCGGTCACCGGGAGAGCCATGGCCGCGTTCGGCCAACCCCTCACGAATCCGCTGCTCCGCCTCGGGCGACGCCAGCATGTCGGCGATCTCACACGACCCCGGACCATGTCCGGGGTCGAAGTCGTCCCGGGCGTAGAGCGCGAGGGCGAGAACGTCCAGCGCGGGGACGAACGGGCCGTAGCCGTAGTGCTCGGGCAGGCCCGGCTCGATCAGCGAGGCCGCCTCGCGGACCGCCTGATCCCAACGCCGGGCGAGGTAGTCGCTGGCGGGGGCGAAGCGCTCGGCGTGCCGACCGGCCAGGTACCACAGATCGTTGCTGTCCATCGAAGCGCCTCCTGAGACGAGTGGCTGGGGCTGAGCGTGATCTTGGCCCACGACGTTCCGACTGGTCCAGGCTGCCGCGGCGGCACTACCACAAGATCGGCCGGATGCATCCGGCCGCTCGGCGCGGAATCTGGTGATCCGCCCGCCGACGGACGCGATCGACGCTGCGTCGGCGGGCGCACCACCCCTGTCCCGCGCAGCAGAAGAGAGTGCCCGTGGAGTCCGAGCCCCAGGTGACCGTCCTGTTCACCGAGAAGCCCGACGAGCTGAACGCCTACGTCTACGGCCCCTTCACGCCCAGGCCCCTTGACGCCGCCAGGGTGAGCCGCCGGTACCCGCACATCACCGGCCCGCTCGAACACCGCGGGCTGGAGTGCGTCGAGGACTTCGGACTGAGCGAGTACATCGTCCACGCGCTGCTGCCCGACGGCGCGCACCTGACGATCTCACCGCCGCAGGAGACCGGCGACATCGGCGACTCCATCCCCGGGTTCCCCGACAGCTGGCACGTCACCCGGGACCACCCGGAGGACAGCGACCAGTTCGAGGTGATCTACAACAGCGAGCCCGGAGGCCCGCACGAGCACAACCGGGGCAGCGTGCCCGCGATGCTCGCGGCCGTGTACCAGCGCCTGGAGCAGCTGGGCGTCCCTGGCCGCGACGAACTCCTGGCCACCCAGGCCCGGGCCGAGCAGCTGCTGCGCGAGGCGGGCTTCGTCGACCGCTCCACCACCACGGACGTCCGGTTCCAGCTGCCTCCCGGCGCGACCGGACTCGCCGAGCGAAGCGCCGCGGTCACCCGCGCCGTCCGCTCCTTCCAGGGCCACGACATCGGCTACGTCTGCCCCTCCGCTCTCCTTGACGTGGTCGTCCAGGCCGCCCCCGCGCCGGTGCTGTCATCCACCCGCGACTCGGCCGCCCGCACCACCTCGCCAGCCCTGCCCCCGGCCGCGCCGCCGGCACCGCGCGAAGGGCTGCACCAAGCGGCCACCGGCCAGCCCCACCAGCCGGTCGCCCGCCCGCGGTAGCGCCCGTTCGGTGCGGCGTGCCGCCACAGTGCCTTGCCGGTCCGCCCGCAGCGCAACCCGTTCCCCGCCACGTACAGAAGAAGGAGCGTCGCCATGCTCGTCGTACTCTCCGCCCTCCGCTCCCACCTTGAGGACCTGCTCACCGAGCGCGGGCAGCAGATCCTCGCCGTCGTACCGCCCGCCGTCCAAGACGACCGCCGGGCCAACGGCGTCCCGTACCCGATGCTGACCATCGCCGCCTGGGACGACCAGCGGGAGCTGTCCGCCCTCGCCGACGAACTGGCCGCACTGCCCGTCGAATCGGTGGTCACCACCGACGAGCCCTGCCTGCGGGCCGCCGCTTTCCTGCGCGGTCGGCTGGGCCTGCCGGGCCAGTCCGCGAAGTCCGCCGCAGCCGGAACGGACAAGCACCTCCAGAAGGAGGTGCTCACCGCCGCCGGCGTCCCCGTCGCCTGGCACGTCCCACTGGACAGCGTCGCCGACATCGAGAGCGCTGCCGAGCTGCTCGGCTGGCCGGTCGTCGTGAAGCCCCGCAGGGGGTTCGCCGCGATCGGCACCCTCCTCGTTCGCGACCAAGCCCACCTCGACCGCCTGCGCGGCAGCGACGCCTTCGGCCCCCAGGCGCTGCCCGCCAGCCTTCACGCCTCCGGCATCCACCGGGGACTGGACCACGCCAGCGGCGGCCTCATGGCCGAGGAGGGAATCGACGTCGCCGCCGAGTACCACTGCGAGATCCTCCGCCACCACGGCCGCGAGGTCTACGCCGTGCCGGGCCGATATCCCGGGCCCCTGCTGGGCGCCTCCGTCCTGGGCGCGGTGCTCCTGGGTTCGGGCGACGACTACGCCCAACAGGTCGTCGACCTGGCCCGCGACGCCGCCGACGCCCTCCAGTTGCGCACCGGGTTCGCCCACGTCGAGATCCTGCGCGCACGCTCCGGCGACCTGCTGGTCGGCGAGATCGGCCTGCGGCCCGGCGGCGCCATGCTGCCCCACCTCCTCCGGCTCCGGCACGGCATCGACCCCTGGTCGCTCGCCGCCGACCTGGCCATGGGCCTGACGCCGAAGGCGCAACCGCGCCACGACGGCCCCGCCGTGGCCTGGGCCGCCCCGATCGCCCCACCCGGCTGGATCACCGGAATGGAAGACGCCGACGAACTCCGGAAGCGACCCGGCGTCATCGAGGTGCACCAGCTCGTCCACGTCGGCCAGCAGAGCCCCACCCGCGTCGGCTCGCTCACCCCCGCCGCCCACGTCTTCGCCATCGGAGACACCTCCGAGCAGGCCGAGGCCCGAGCCCACCAGGCCGCCACCGCCTGGCAGATCACCACCAGCGAGCTGCCACCGCACGAAGCCCGACCAGTCCGCTAGACCCCCGCACCGGACCGCCACACCACCCCCATCCGCGTCCCCCCCACACCACCCACCGGAGTGACCCAGCTGATGCACGTCCTCGTCCTGTCCACCGGCAACCCCCTGCTCGAAAACGCCCTCCTCGCCTCCGGCCACACCGTCACCGTTCTCCAGCCGGCCGGGACGGACAGCATCCCCGGCACCACCCGGCACACGGTCGAGCACTGGGACGACCTCGACGCCCTGACCGCGCTGGAACCCGCGCTGCCCGACGTCGACGCCATCGCCACGATCGACGAGCAGGCCATCGTCGCCGCCGCGCACCTGCGGCAGCTGCGCGCACTGCCGGGCCTGACGGTGGACGCCGCCCGCGCCTACACCGACAAGGCGACCATGAAGACCGCCCTCGCCGCCGCCAGTCTTCCCGTCGCCCGCCACCGGGTCGTCCACCACGCCGACGAGGTCGCCACCGCCGCACGCGAGTTGGGCTGGCCCGTCCTGGTCAAGCCCCGAGCCGGGCTGGCCACGCTGAACACGTTCGTCGTGCGCGACCCGGACCACCTGAAGGAACTCGTCGACACCGGAGCGTTCGACACCCGGATCACCGACCCGACCGGCCGCCTCACCGCCGGCCACGTCCTGGACTCCCTGCACGAGGCCCCCCACGGATTCCTCGTCGAGCAGTTCCTCGACGTCGAGGCCGAGTTCTTCTGCGACCTGTACGTCCACCGCGGGACCGTGCTCCTCGCGGTTCCGGGCCGCTACGACGCCCCGCTCCTACAGAGCGTCGGCGACGCCTCCTTCGATACCGTCCTGCCGCCCGACCACCCCGACGCCCGGGACATCGCCGACCTGGCTACCCGCGCCGCCGCCGCACTCGGCGCACAAAGCGGCGCGGTGCACTGCGAGATCCTGCGCGACCGCACCAAGGGCCTGTTCATCGGCGAAGCCGGCGCACGCCCGGGCGGCGGCAGCATCACCGAACTCGCCTCCGTGATGTACGCCTTCGACCTGCCCGCCACCCTGGCCGCCCTCGCCACCGACACGCGCCCGGACCTGGACACCACCCCGCGCTTCCCCGCGCTGACCGCCGTCATGATCCCCGCCCCCGCAGGGACCGTGACCAACGTCGCCGACCAAGACGCCATCGAGGAGCTGCCCGGCGTGCTCCACGCCGACATCCGCCTCACCGTCGGCCAGCCCGCGCCCGCCGGCATCGGCACCATGACCCGCGCCGGCCGGGTGCTCTACGTCCCCGACCACCTCGACACGCTCGACCAGGAGGTCGCCGACTTGCGCGCCGCGCTGGACATCCGCGCCGAGTAGCGCACCACCCCTGACCCTCCACCACCCGAACTCCACAGCCGGAGAAGCCCCTTGACGACAGCTGCCGCCGAAGCCGAACCGACGACCACCCGCCCCTCCAACCGCCTACCGGCCACGTACTGGGTGCTGGTGATCGGCTTCGGCGTCAGCCGCATCGGCGCCGTCCTCGTCCCGTACCTCACCCTGTACCTGGTCACCCAGCTCCACCTGTCGATCGGCACGGCCGGCCAGGTCCTGGCCGCGTTCGGCGCCGGGTGGGTGCTCGGCCAGCCGCTGTCCGGCGTTGCCGCCGACAGGTTCGGCCGCAAGAGCACCATCGTCGTCTCCCTCGCGCTGACCGCCGCGGCGTACGGACTGCTCGCCGCGGCCACCACCGTCACCGAACTGGTCGTCCTGGCCATCGCCATCGGCCTGGTCTTCGATGCGCCGCGCACCGCGATCACCGCATGGATCGGCGACGTCCTCACCGAGCGTCAGCGCGCCCGCGGCTTCGGCCTGCAGTATTGGATGCTGAACGCGGGCGCCGCCGTCGCGGGCATCGTCGGCGGCTACCTCGCCAGCGCCCACATGGGCTGGCTGTGCGCAGTCGACGCCCTGACCTGCGTCGTCTTCGCCCTGGTCATTCTCGCCCTGCCCGCCACCCGCGACCAGCCGGTCACCGCCTCCGACCCCGTCCGGTACCGCAGCGTCCTGGCCGACCGGCGCCTGCTCACGTTCACCGGCCTGTCGCTGGCCACGCTCACCGTGTACCAGCAGATGGTGTACGGCATCCCGCTGGCCATCCACGCCAGCGGCCTCTCGCCCGCGGTCTACGGCGCGGTCAATGTCGCCAACGCCGTCACCGTCCTGGCATTGCAACCCCTGCTCCAGCCGCTGATGGACCGCAGCGCACCCCTGCGGACCACCGCAGCCGGAGCGCTGGCCATCGGCTTGGGCATGGGCGCCAACGGCCTCGCCCACTCCGCCACCGCCTACGTCGCCGCAGCCGCCGTGTGGACCCTGGGCGAGATGGCCTTCTGCGTCGGCGCCGCCGCGTACGTCACCGAACTTGCACCCGACGGGGCACGGGGACGCTACCTCGGCGTCTGGGGTGCCGCGTTCGGCGGATCCGCCCTGGCCGCCCCGCTGCTCGGTGCCCTGGCCCTGGACAACGGACCCGGGTGGCTGTGGACCGGCAGCACCGTCCTGGCCTCGGCGTGCGCCGCCGTCTTCGCCCTCCAGCCCGCCAACCGCCGCCCCGCCCGCGGCTGACCACGCCCGCCACTTCCCGAAGGAGACCTCTATGGCCCCACTGCGCAAGAAGGACCGGACCCGCACCACGCCGGCGCGCCGCCGCGTCGCGACGGTCCTGGCCACGGCCCTCGCCGTCGTCGGCCTGTCCGCCACCCCGGCCCTCGCGGCCACCCACCGCGGGGTCGCCGGGTGCTTCGCCTGGTCCTGGGACGACAGCGGCTGGTTCTCGACGACGGTGTACTGGCACAACAGGTGCTCGACCGCCCATCGGATCGAAGTTGTCTGGGATGGCAACGCCTACGCCCTGACGACCCGCACCGTCCCCGCGAACGGGTCCGGCAGCACATGGACCACCAGCGACGCCGTCGAGCACGTCTACGACCTCGGCCGCGCCTGACCCGAGCCCCCTCGGGCCCGACCGCGTCACCGCGCCACCTCCTGAGCCTCGCAGCCCCGATCGGAAAGACTGCATGCCCCACGCCGCCGACGACACCGTCCTGCTCGTCATCTCCATGGGCAACCCCGCCTACCGCGCCTACTGCCTGGAAAGCGTCGCGCGCCGCCACCGCGTCGTCCTGGTCGACTCCACCGCGCCGACCTGGCAGTTGGCGCACATCGTCGACCACGAGGTCGCCGACCCCCACGACCTGCCCGCCCTGCGCGCAGCGGTCGCCCGCCTCGGGGAGCGCCACACCATCGCCGGAGTGCTCACCTGGGACGAATACTGCCTGCTGCCCGCCGCGCAGATCGCCACCGACCTCGGCCTGCCCGGCCAGTCGTCCGCGACCGCCGCCGCCTGCCGCAACAAGTCCGCCGCCCGCGCCGTCTGGGCGGCCGAGGGCGTGCCCTCCGCGCAGTCGATCCGGGCCACCTCGCTCGTCACCGCGAACACGGCCGCGCGTCGCATCGGATACCCCGTCGTCCTCAAGCCCGCCGCCCACGCCGCCAGCATCGGCGTGATCAAGGTCGAACGGGCCGAAGACCTGCCGGCCGCCTTCGCCTACACCTCCGGGCAGGCCGCCGGCCAGGGCACGGAAGGCTCCGGCGTCCTGGTGGAGGAGTACCTCGACGGGCCGGAGATCTCGGTGGAGTGCGTCACCGCGCACGGCATCACCACCCCGGTCGCCGTCACCCGCAAGGCCCTTGGCCCCGAGCCGCTGTTCCAGGAGGTCGGTCACACCGTCGTCGCCGCGGACCCGCTCCTCGCGCAGGTCGGCCCCATCGCCGAGGCCGCGCTGGACGCCCTCGGCGTCAACGCGGGCGTGTCCCACGTCGAGATGCGGCTGACCAGCGACGGCCCGCGCCTGATCGAGGTCAACGCCCGCATCGGCGGGGACCTCATCGGCCGACTGGTCCAACTGGCCACCGGAATCGACCTGCCCGCCGTCGCCGCGGACATCGCCCTGGGCCGCGAGCCCGACCTCACCCCCACCCGCCACGAGGCCGCGGGGGTGAGCTTCCTGTCGCCCGCTACCTCGGGCACCGTCCGCCGAGCACAGGCTCGAGAAGAGCTCGGCACCCCCGCCTGGCTGGAGCGGCTGTGCTTCGAGCGCGAGACCGGTGAGCAGATCCTCTCCGCAGACCAGGGCGGCAACCTGCACACCGGCCGCCTCGCGCACTTCGTGGTCACCGGCACCGACGCCGACCAGGTCCACGAGCGCCTAGAGCAGGTAGCCGGCCTGCTCGACGTCCAGGTGACCGGGGCCGCCTGAGCCAGCGCCCGACCCGGCGGGCCTGGTTGAGGGCCACGGGGGAGAACAGCCGCCTCAGCTGGGCAGCTTCGCCAGCTGGGGCGGCTGCGCGTGGCTCAGGCGTCCAGGCTCACTAGCTCCAACGGCACCGGATCCGGTGCGGCCAGACTCGCCCAGTGCTGGTGCAAGATCGGCAGGACCGGGGGCCAGGACCGGGGCTCGCCCACCGGCCACAGAGGCGCGAGCTGCAGCGTCGGCGCGAACGGCCTGATAGCGCGCCCAGGAAACGGGCCCGCTCTGAGGATCTGCACCACGAACATCCCGAGGCGCAGTGTGGCGAGGTACCCGTGTCCATCCGGGACCACCAGGGCATGACACGAGAAGTCGCTGGCGAGGGCGACCTGCGCGTTCTCCGGCATCAGCGCGAACCCGGTGCGGGCCACCATCGCCGCGCTCGGTCGACGCTCGCGGTAGAAGTCGGTGTAGTCGCCGGCAGGGATGATCGGCTCGGGCGGGTTGTGCGCCTTCGCCATCATCAACATGGTCTTGAGGCTCCACGCGGCGAGTACCTGCTGCTGCTCGCGGTTGAGGAACACCTGACGCCCGTTGATCATCGCAGGCAGGAAAGGCTTCACTCCGGATTCGAGGCCGCTCATCCACCCGTTGTTGCACGGCTTGCACACGGCCTTGACCGTGCCGTTGAGCAGGCCCTGGGCGTGCTGGTGCGTGGTGGCAGTGTTGGCTCGGTAGTGGAGGCCGTTCACGAGGTCCTCGGGCGCGAAGGCGACGCGCATCCACTGGCCGAGAACGTGTTCCTTGCTCAGCGGGCGACCGCCGCAGAAGGCGCAAGAGCGGGACATGGGAACACGGTAGCCGCAGAAAGATCACGATCAGGTATCGGTCCCTGAAAATGGGAATATTCCAGTCCGACGCCCGGTTAGAGCCACCATCTCTCCAGCGAAAGGGCTTGCAGCTTGTCGGACTCGCCGAGACGCGATCTGAACCCGAACGACCCCTCGAACCTCCCCCCGCTCCCGGCCGACCTGCACATCCCGGACTACGCGGTGATGGTGCCTGAGCCCGCTCCGGGTGGCGCCGTGATCCGTACCGTCGAGTACCCCGCCGAGCTGAACCCGCGGGGCACCCTGGTCGTCTGCGCCTCGTGCCGGGCGAACCGGGACTGGCTGCTCCTGGAGACCCGTCAGCGGGTCTTTGTGCGCTGCCGCTGCGGCCACGAATGGGAGGAGGGGGAGCTGGACTTCGACTTCTTCGAGGCGAACTTCGCCTACGCGGACCGCTCCTGGGATGACGCCGAGCAGGCGATGACCGACCTGGGCTTCGGGGGCGAGTTCGCAGGGATCTACTTCAACTGACCCTGCACCGGCAGGGCGCCGGCCAGGACCCTCCGGTCCGACCGCCGACAAGCCGTGGCAGACCGGACGACGGTCCTCGACCACCCGCTGCCTCGATCCGACGCTGTAAGCGCCGAAGGGCGGTGGGGCACAAGGAAGTTCCTTGTGCCCCCCCCCCCAGCCGCCAGTGGGAGGGGCGGG